>DAORDI010000081.1:0-19820 GCA_035345895.1 Leptospiraceae bacterium | reverse complement strand
GTTTCAGATAGTCCGGCAGTTCCCGATTGTTGACTGAATCCATACTCAATGTACTTAGGGACATTCCAACTCCAAAACTGTCGCTGATTCCATATTCCAGAACCCCTCTGACGGAATTGATATTTTTAAAATTTGTATCAGGAAGCCCTATTGCTGAAGGGAGTTGAGAAACTCCGTACAGTTTCTGAGGAGTCAGGCCCAATGAAGATCTGAGCGAAAGATTTTTCTGAATATCCTTTTCTCTGTCTGTCAAATCTCCTCCAAATGCAAAGGGATTTCCGAAGGTACCTGAAAAAAGGAGAACTCCTTTATAAAAACCGTATGGATGTTCTTCCTTTGAATGAACGGCTGAGAATGAAAAGAAAAGCATTGCTGTAATATAACATATATATTTCATCATGAATGTCCCTGTCGTCTGGAGGATCTGAATACTCAGAATGCATAGTGTCCAATTTTTGTCGACAAATTATTTTTAAATTTTGTCGAAAATCAGTTTGTCTCTATGAAGACATAGGAAAGGCGATATTTCTTTTTTAATGTTTCTTTAAGTCTGTCTTTGGAGAAATCGTCTGCAATCTGAAGATGCAGAGAGGCTGCATTCTCTCTGGAAGAAAGTGACCAGATTTTCAGTTCAAGGATTTTGAGAGCATTCGAATACTCTAATACAGTCTTTTCCACATCGGCAAAACTGATGTTTGAAGGCGTGAATTCCAGAAGGGACTTTGCCGTGTCTCTCATCAGATTGAATGCAATACGCAGAATTAGAAGCATAATCAGCCCGCTTATAATAGGATCAATGATTTTCCATCCTGTGAGATGAATGATCACTCCTCCTGTCACTACTCCGATCGATCCCATCAAATCGGAAAGCAGGTGAAGATAAGCGCTTTTCATATTCAGGCTGTAATCTGCATAACTGTGAAGAATTGCTGCCCCTGTAAAATTTCCCGCGATTGCGGCAAGACCTACCCAGATAATCATATGGCCGTGAACCTCAGCCGGTTCCAGAATTCTGTGAAATGCTTCAACACCGATCCATATACTGACCGGAATAAGGAGAAGACTGTTTACAAATGCGGCCAGAACTTCAATTCTTTTCCAGCCGAACGGTTTATCCAAAGATGGTTTCTTTCTTGAAAGTATGACTGCATTGATGCTGATCAGAAGGCTTGTCATATCAGAAGCAAGATGACCTGCATCTGAAAGCAGGGAAAGACTTCCGCTCATCCAGCTCCCTAGAATTTCTGCCGCAAATGTGAGAAATACAGGAATCAGTGCGTAAAGAAGTCTCTTCAATGATGAAGAATCTGTAGGATGGTGATGATGGCTGTGTCCGTGATGATCATAACTGTCATGATCGTGATGGGAATGAGTGTGCAATGGTTCCCCTTTTTCAGTTCACACGGACAATAATTTTATACAGTGCAGAATCATCAGTAAGGATTTTCATCGATTCCTGTCTGAAATCCTGCCATGTCATACCGGTTCGGTTCAGGAAGATTTCAATTTCTCCCTTGACCTGGTTTTCGTATGCAAATGTATGAGACTTCTGTCTCATATGGGAAATTACGAATCCCCAGCTGACAAAAAGGAACATCCCAAGCACTGCTGATGCAATTCCGATAAAAAAAGGGTTGCCAGAGAATCTTGTCATTCGGAAAGTCGCAAATCCCCAGAATCCGACAAGCATGATAAATGCAATAAAAATGGTAGGATCGTATTTATTATTGTTTGCCTGAAGTATTTTTTCCATACTCTGAAGAAAGTCTGACAGAATAATCCGTGACTCTTCCGACATTACTGAAACGGGAAGCGACTGACCGCAGTAGCCGCACACTGCATCTGTCAGATCAACAGAGCCTCCGCAGTTTCCGCATTTCATAAAAATTTATAGAATCCATGCAGTACGGGAAAAGCGTGTTCATTCTGTGGTTTATTTCCCGGCCTGTCCAGTACCATCGCTGTCATACCTGCAGAAGATGCTGCCTCTGCTTCTTCGAGGATATCCGTGAAGAAAAGCATATATTTAGACTCAGTATCCAGATCTTTCGCAATTCTGATATAACTTTCTTTTTCTCTTTTGCCGCCTGAACCAGTGTCAAAGTATCGGCTTACATATTTTGTAAGATCACCCAGGTCGGAATATTTCAAAATCAGTTTCTGTGCAAGAATGCTTCCGGAGGAGTAAATAGAAATGCCGGTAAAACTGGTCTGCAGTTTCTCCCAGAACTGAACTGTATCCGGGAAAATTGTGCTTTTGATTTCTCCTGATTCGTAACCTTTCTGCCAGATATGTCCCTGAATTTCCTTCAACCCTGAGTTCTTTCGGTCTGTTTTTATAAGAAATTCAATATAATGATAAATGGATGAAATATCATTACGCTCCAGAGCGTCCTGAAAACTGCCGGTTTTTAAGTCGGCAGCGTATTCACTCTGAATGGACTGCCAGACAGAATCAGTCAGATTTTCTTTTTCCAGGTATGTCTGCATTTTAGCTTTTGAATATGGAAAAAGAATATCGTGTACAAAACTGATAGGTGCAATCGTCCCTTCAATGTCAAACAGACAGTGTTTGAAGAGACTGATGCTTTCCATTTCAGCAGAATATCTCAAAATTCAGTTCAGGGAAAATCGGATGCTCCTCCTCAATATGCTTGAGGCGGTCTTCATTCACATTTCCTGATATGAGCATTTCTTTCAGTTCCTGGAAAAGATTTGTATGGACTCTGACTCTTTTCTCTGCATACTGCACGACTGTACCCGTCTTCATAATGAAAGGCCAGTCGGAACTCTGCAGAAGAAGTGCCTCTCTTCCCATCTGATTCAGTATTCTTCTCTTAATGTCGTCTTCGGTTCCCTTGTAAATGCTGGCAAGTTCGTGAATCGAAATGGAACATTCCATAAGATGTTTGTATACCCATTCATTGGATGAGTTCAGCCATACATCAGAATATCCATTTTCACCCCAGCTGCTGGAATCCATAGATACACTCTGTATTCTGGACAGGTTTCCGATGACATCCATTGGCTGAGCGAATCTGATGTCAGACTGATCAAAATGAGCCTTTCTGAAAAGGTATTCGAGAAACATCGGTCCTTCAAACCACCAGTGCCCGTAAAGCTCGGCGTCATAAGGAGATACGATTACGCAGGGCTGTCCTTCTTTTTCACGGAAAGCTTTTGCCTGTGCAATTCTGCTTCTCAGGAAATCCTCTGCGTGATTTCCTGCTGCTTCTTTTGCCCAGTCCGGCTGATAGTATTCCTTGTAGGCAGTCTTTCCTGTAATTCTGTGGTACTTGATTCCTGTATTGTATCTGATTCCAGTCGGGTGAACATAATCCTTTATATAATCATAGTCCAGATCAAATCCTATATCCCTGTAGTATTCCCTGTATCTGTAATCTCCAGGATATCCCTGTTTTGCACTCCAAACCTGCTCGGAACTTTCCTTGTCCCTTCCAAATGCAAAAATGCCCTCACCGATTTCCACTGGAGCGTATGTTCCAAAGCGCGGTCTCGGTTCAGCATTCATAATTCCGTGAGTGTCTACAAAGAAATATCTGAATCCTTCTTCTGCCAGATATTTTTCCACGCCTTTAAAATAACCGCACTCGGCAAGCCAGATTCCTCTAGGCTCAATTCCCCAAGTGAGTTTGTGTTCCCTTCTTCCCAGAGCAATCTGTGCACGTACAATCGAAGGTTCACTTTCCAGAAGAGGAAGGAATCCGTGAGTTGCGTTGCAGGTGATGACTTCCAGGCTTCCGTCTTTGTAGAATTCCAGATATCCGTTGATAATGTTCTTATCGAGAGAAAGAAAAAGTTTCTTTGTTTCCAGAAATCTGTCATGGTAGTACTGAGAAAGATAATTCAGATGAGGGTCATACTTTGTTCTCTGAATTTCCTTGTCTGAAAGTTCAATCAGACGGTCGATGTACTTCAGAAAATTTTCCTGAAGATATCTGTCTGTCAGCATGGAAACCAGAGTAGGAGTAAATGTCATTGTGATTTTAAAAGGCACTCCGTCGCGCTTCAGATGCTGAAATGCTTTCAGAAGAGGAATATACGTTTCTGCAATGGCCTCATTCAGCCAGTTTTCCTCAATGAACGGAGGATAATAATTTGGATGGCGCACATAAGGAAGGTGCGCGTGCAGTACTAAAAGTTCGTATCCTTGAAGCATTATGAATTACCCCCGTTCATAAATTCAGAATTGATATTGTAAGGCCGGGATTCTGAATTTACATTATAGTACTTTGTTACAGATGTCTGTACCACTGCTTCAGTCTTTTCTGCAAGTTTAGAAAAATCTAATGTTCCTAATTTTTCCGCAGCACCGGGGATTGCAAGTCCTGCAATATCGGTGTACAGATCAGGAGAAACAGCGGTAAAATATGCCTTGAATCTTGGATCCAGCCAGTCCTTGTGAAACAGATGACTAGGTCTGTTTCTAGGAAGATGGATAGCAGCAGAATGCATCATAGTGTACTCACCTTCCTGTTCAACGTAAGCACTGATCTCTGCTCGAAGATTTTTTACTGGTCCCAGGAACTTGATGACATAGGACTGTGCATAAGGTGCCAGAAGGATTTCCTGAAAATGGGGAGTTTTAGACTCATCCAAGTATCGTACAAATAGCTTGTACCGGATTTCATTTCTGGATTTCCCGAAATAATCTTCTATTTTTTTGTAAGAATCGAGACTGATTCCCCAGAATACAAAGGCCTCTTTCGGATTCTTTAAAAGAATCTTGATGATATCCCGATCGTAGTATTCTGGTATCCTGTTCATCGCTTCTTCAAGATAAATCCCTGAATTTTCAGTAGTTGTTTCCTTCATACTGTCAAACTTTCTAAAATTGGCAATAAAGTCACTCATTAAATCGTACGACGAACTCAAACTAACTCATGACAATTCTCACTCAAGTCGGGCAAAATTTGGAAGAGGGTTTTGCGGTAAAAAACAGAAGCCCTGTGTCTAATAGCAGTAAAAGCTGTACTGTAAAAACTTTCCTTTCCCTGACATTAGACGATTTTTTACAGTTGAATTGTAAATTCATTCCCATTTTCAGATCGCACCTGTATTCCGCTGAGTTCATAAAGATCTGAATCGCCGCCTGCACTGCTTTTATCCTGTATGAATCGGAATGATTTTACCGGTGAATTGACGAATGGGTATTTTGCAGACAGAACCTTCTGAATATCAATGGGTTTGGCCGTGGAAGGATTGTACGCACTGATCTGCAGTCCGGATCCGGTTTTATTTTTTTTTGCATCCCATTCCACTGTCCAAATATTTCCGTCCTCGGATTTCAGGGGGAACACTGCAGAACTTCTGTCCGTTTTATCGAGAACCTTCAGACCGAATCTCATCTCCAGACATATTATTCCTTCTGTCCCGTGCAGTCCTTTCTGGAAAATCCAGACCAGATTTTCGGTGATTTTCAGTATTTTATAGGAGGTTCCTATTATATATTTCAGATATACTGTACCGTTATCTGCATTTTTCAGTATCAGTCTGAATGTTCTGTTTTCAGAATTCTTTCCGGAATAAAATAAATTATTTAATGAGAAGACGGAATCAGAAACTGATTCAATCAAAAGGATATTTTTCCTGTCTTCGAATTGGAAAGATTTTTCTTCCTTTTTTTCAGATGCAGAACTGTGGAGAAAATAAAGTTCATTTTTAATGTCTGAAAATACGAATCCAGCCATACTGACAAATCCGATCCCGACAAAAAGGAGAAAAATCCTGAATGATCTGTCCAGATTCTTCCTGGAGACAAGATATTTCTGCATCCAAACCACGGATGCCCCCAGAACGAACATCAGAACCCAGAAGAAAAATGAGATTGCTTCACCCATAATTGCAGATTCTTTTCAGTCATTGCCGGGGCAAGAAGAATTCCTTTACAGTTCAAGATCAGCCAGTTCGAGTGTAAGCTCTTCCAATGCTCTTTCAAAAAGCAGAATGGAGATTCTTTCAGGCAGTGCTGTTCTAAAAACTCCGTAGAACATCAGGGAATAACTGTCCTGTTTCTGAATTTCAATCTGTTTCAAAACTTTGCCTTTGTAGGTTATTTTGCAGTTTAACGAAAGCCTGACTGTACCTGACTTCGCAAGGAAGGGAAACTGCAGTCCAAGGAGCGGATAAAGTCCAGGGAAAAAAGTAGGCCAGAACAGCCGCAGTTCATTCTCTTCGTAGTCCTGCCGCAAAGGAAAAAACAAAAAAAACAGACTTGGATTATACGGATAATAACCTACTTTCATTTCTTCCAGGGCGGAGAAAAAAATCTTCAGCTGCACTGAATCAGGTTCATATTCATTCTCTTTTTTCCATTCTGCAGAATTGAATCTTCCGGAATTCTGTATGCTGATCATAAGTGCTTCTTTCAGGGAATCGTAATATTCCTTTTTATAGTTTTGATCAGTTCTTGGAAGATTTCCTCCGGAAAGATACAGTCCAGGCTCGGAAATCTCTGCTTTATGTTTTCCTCTGGAAGTATTTTCAAATATTTTATATCCTACCGTATATTCCAGCAGTCCAGCACTGCAGCCGGTACTGAAACTGAGGAGAAGGATTTGAATCAGGATTTTCAAAAGCTTGCTCCGAGTATTATGCCATAGTTCATTTTCACTGAATCAGCGGCAGGGTGAGCAAGTTTGACCTGTTCCTGCAGTAATGCAAGTTCAGGAATGCTGACCTGTGCCTTATTAAAAAAAGACAGACTGCTTCTGTAATGCAGCTGAGGCTGATAAATTGCAGCATATCCGAATTCCATTCCTAAAAACAGTCCATATGGAAGAAATATTTTTCCGCCCAGTCCTGCACCTGCATAGAAGGAAGGCAGTGCTTCAGCGGTAAGGTTTATTACAGGAAGATCTGAGCCGGGATGCAGAGCCGAATATACCGGATTATAAACTGTATTCACAGAACTTTGTATCACTTCTGTTCTTGCAGTTCTTCCCAAATATATCGGGATATATACAGGAATATTCTCCTTAATGAAGGGATATATATGAACAAAAAGATTCGTTCCCATATTGGGAATGCGTTTTCGTATGCCGTAGTCCTGCTGGGTTGAGTTTTCCACAGTGTAGACAATCCCCTTGTCCCAGTTTCCGTATGACTCTGATCCCCCGAAATCCCTGTAATACTGGACAGTAAAGTTTTGAGAAACACCTAACGAAATATATTCATTCAGATTGTATCCTATACTTATGACCGCAAGCTTATAGACACCGTCTGGAAGCCCTATTGAAGAAAAAAAACGGTAATCCTCTCTCAGTTTCCCCTGTCCAAATTTCTGGATCTTTTCAGAAGGAATTTTTCTATTGCCGATTCTTTCTTTAGGTCTTTCGTCTGCATTGAGCGCACAGAAGAAAAATATTGCTGATGCAATGATATAAACAGTAAATTTCTGCATTTTATTCTCTACAAATTCTGTTTTTTAAGTTCTGATTTTATTTCATTCATCAGTATTTCAAACTGTTCTTCTGAACAGAATTCGAGTGAGCATTTCATTGAGAAATCCTTTATTTTTCTGCTTCTTGATACATCATAAAAATAAAGATTTATATAGCTTTTTTCTCCTGACTGTCTCAGGCTTCCCCAAAAAAAATATTGAGTGCCTGACTGAGCAGACAGAGAGGCGAGTTTTCGGAAGGAAGGAAAACCAGGTTCTGAGTGTTTTTCGGAAATAATATTCAGTGGAATTTTTCTAAGTGAATCGGCAAGTGCATTCGTTTCCTTCTCTGCTCTTTCAGAGCTGATTCCCTGAAGATTCAGAAGAGTAAACAGTGAGACTTTAAGAAGCATTTCTCCAAACATAACTTTGCCTATTATTTCCGCTGTTCAGATTTTTCAATTTCTATTCTGCAGCTTTTATGACAGACGTACATTTTTTCATTCAGGGTTATTTCCGTTGGCTCTGCTGTAAAACCCCTCTCTCACTGTGCGATTTGACTGCAAAAAGATACTGAATTTTCAAATGAATCTGTTTAATGCAATTCAGGAAGTTTCTGCTGAAATCAGATTGACAAAAGTGTTCGATCTGGTTTAGTGCTATCTGTTTTTACTGTAAAAAAAGTAATTCTTTTTTCAGTACATAAGTTTTGGAAAATACAGGAATTCAAATGAACCAAGTTGTCAATTTCATTCTTTCTCTTCTGTTTGGAGTGTTTCTTTCTGCTGTCCACCTCGTGCTCTTCGGTATCTTTGCAGTTACAGTTGTGGGCAAACCTTTCGGTGATTCTCTGTTTGAACTGTCGAAGTTTTTTATCTGGTCTGCCGACAAATGGCTTACCAGAGACAAGGATATGGATGACAGCGCAGCTCTGACAGTGCTTGCAGTTCTCTACCTTCCTGTGGGGCTTGTTCTTGCTCTTGCAGTTCTGACGTTCGGGGTGCTTTCATTCTGCACGATAGCCGGATATACATTTGGATATAAATACATTAAAATTCTTCCATTTGTAGTATGGCCGCTGAGAACCAGATGCGTCAGTGAGGAATATGTAGGCTGAATTATTCTACTGAAAAAAGAATCCCTGCTCTAATGCAAGGGATTCTCACAGACTGGATTTTTATTTCGCTCCGCCGCCAGTTTCAGCTGAATGTGATTTTTACTTCAGTCTCGCTCATTTTCAGTATTGTCAGTTTTTCATTGTAGTATTTTCCGACTCCCTTTATAAGTCCGATCATAAAATCAATCATTCCTCTCTCGGATCTGTATTTCATAATCAGAGTCTTATCATCCTTTTTCTCATATTCGAAAACGGGCGGTTTTGCATTCTCTATCCTTCGTGTGACAGTTGAGTGAACAGAGTTCATGCTCAGAAGGAACTCCTGAGCGTTATTGCACTGACGGTAATATGGTTTATAGAGTTTTTGAGAGTATTCATTCACCCAGTAATCCCCGAATGCATCTGCAGCCTGAAGCAAAGTGATTTTCAATGCAGTGCAGGCACCGTTTATCATCTTCATTACAAGTTTATCGTCTACGTCAGAAACCGCAGTGAAATGAGGCTCTTCTGTCAATCCCGATTCAATCAGTGTATCATTCCATTTATCTTCGCCGAAATTTTTCTCTATCATTTCCTTCAAAGCAATTGCTATGCTGCCTTTCATATACTTTCCTCTGATTTAAATTATCAAACTCATTGTCCATAAGGGCAAAGTTCTCTTTTACAGTCCCTTAGGCTGATCCAGTCCGTTCAATCAGATTTGTTTTAAGGAATACTATGATATTTGTCAGTCTATATAATAAATCGTAACTCACCTTACGCAGGTGGGGCGTTTTTGGCAGAGAGCCTACCGGCGGTTTTAAGGGCTCTGCCCTTAAAAATCCCGTTTTTACTGATCCATTAGATTTTACTAATGCTTTCTGAAAATTACAGGATCTAGATAGCATATCGTATTTGCGTAACGTGAGATTGTAATATAATTATTGATTTATCGAAAGGGAGACCGTTCTGTATAGTCCAAGGCAGGGAGACCCCGTCCATATTTAACTGAACGAGATCTGAACACAGAATCAGTCGTAATTCTATATCTGAAGATTCAGGCAGGAGGGAAGAACTTCATATGCTGCAGAGAGTGTTCCGGGAACTTCTCCGTCCACTTCCAGAAGGACTTTTTCGTCTGATTCTACTGTAATTTTTTTTCCTCTAAGTGTAATTACATCTTGATGATCTTTCAGTTTTCCCTTGTAGATGGTGCCTGTCATTCCGAATGATGTGAGTTTCGAAACATCTTTCAGAATCATCACTTCCAGTATTCCGTCCGAAATGTCTGCATGAGGAGCAAACCACATTCCTCCGCCTGCATACTGTCCATTTGCAATGCAGATCAGTCTGATCTTGAGTTTCTGATCAAATGTATCATCTATCCTGATTCTTACATTTTTGTTTTTATAGGAAAGAAGAGCCATCAAACTTTCATAATAAAAAACTCCTTTGCCTCCTATGTATTTTCCCAGCTTGGACTGATTGACCCGACTTGCCACTTCACCGCCCATTCCTATGCTGGCAATGTTCATAAAATAGCGTACGACTTTTTCGTCTGAATGGTTCTGATGATCGATCCTGACCAGATCTATTTTTCTGACCTTTCCATTTACGCACCTGTCCACTGCTTCTTTCAGATCTTTGGAGATTCCGAAAGTCTTGCGAAAATCATTTCCTCTCCCGCTCATAATGAATGAGAATACTGCATCTGGATTGATCTGTCTTCCATTCTCAAAAAACCCGTTTACTGTTTCACTGAGGGTTCCGTCTCCTCCGACTGCAATGATTCTTTCGTATCCTTCCTTCAGTGCTTTTCTGGCCATTGAAGTTGCTGAGTCCTGTGCAGTGGTATACTCTGTATCATATTTAAAATTATGACGGCGCAGTTCAGACTGAATCAGTTCCCAATTTTTGGCTACTTTCCCATCGCCCGATTTGGGGTTCAGGATGATTTTTGTTTTCATTGACATCGGATCCGAGTTTTTCATGGACACTCTCTAATAAAATGGATTTTATGCAGATTTATCAAAGGGACTGCCTCAGCCGTCCGTTTCATTCCAGTTGAATTCAGTCTGCAGGCCGAATTCTTTCTTTGCAGATAGGTATTCTGCACATCATAGCAGGGTAGTCAAGATTTTGTCAAACGGAATTGCGGAAGATTTTCGAAAGAGCGAAATGATGCACTCAGCATGAAATTACGTCTCTTATCAATGTATTTCCGGGGAAATCCGCTGTATTTGCATTTGGTCCATTTTTCATTGAATGAAACTGGATTTTCTTCACCGGAGAATATCATCGAAAAGACTGATAATATTCGGGATGAAGATTGCAGAGGCGGCAGCCGATTTTCAGGGCCTTCAAGCCGTCGGCATGTCCCAAAAACGCCCCGCCTTGCAGCCACCTGTGCAGCTGTAGGCGGCCTACAGTGTAAGGAGAATTACTAAAATATATTATACTGATTTCATATTCTGTCGACAGAAAGGAGTGACAATATTGGATTCTGTAAGCAAATATACATACGGATAAAGACTGAATACTGGAGTGCTAAGAACCTGGAAACAATGAACACAGTATGGAATCATACAAAAGAAGGCAGACAGTACTGGGTGAGGCTGAAAAGGGATTCAATGAATCTCGAATTCATCAGTGATCCTGTTTCAGAGCTCGCGGGAGGAGGGTATTCATTTGATCTCCCCGAAGATCTGTCTGCAGATACAGAAGAACTTAAAGAACTTGGAAAAGTTTTTACAAAACAGGATCTTCAGGAAATGCAGGCGTTTTCTCGAGCACTGAAAAAACTGAAGCGTTCCGATATTAAAAACCGGACAGAGAGATTCTATCAGATTTATTATGAAGAGCTGGAAAATCTGTGAGACTGCACCTCGAAAGCAGTCAATGCAAATTGACTGTTGGAAGTCCTGAATAAACAGCATACTGTCAATGTCGATGAAGAGCCCGCCGAGGATGAATTCGTAGAGTAGAAATGATTCTGAATTACTTATGTTACGCAAATACGATATGCTGTCTAGACGCTGTAATTTTCAGAAAGTATTAGAAAAATCTAGCAGTTTAAAAGTTTGCGATGAATCAGTAAAAACAGCATCTTCCAGGCTTGAGGGAGTTGAGCCAGCTTCTAAATGTGCAGCAGCTTCCAAATGTGCAGCAGCTTCCAAATGTGCGAGCCCTCAAGCCGCCGGCAGGCGCTCTGCCCAAAACGCCCCACCTGCGAAGATGAGTCAATAATTTCTATTCCTGATCATTTAAAATCAGGTCAGGAATATGCGTCACTGCACTGAAGTCACTGATTCCTGTACAGCCGGAAATATTCAGTTCAGCAAGGTTTTTCAGATTCTTCAATACAGAGATATCTTTCAGTCCTGTGCAGGATTCCAAATTAAGTATTCTCAGATTCTTCAGGCCAGCGAGCGGAGAAAGATCTGTGATTTTTTCACAGAAGGAAAGATTCAGTTCTGTGATATTTTTCATGCTTTTTATAGCTGAAATATCTTTTATTTTTCCGCAGCTTGCCAGATTCAGTTTCCGGATTTTTTTCAGACCTTTAATAGGCGAGATTTCCGAAATCTCTGAACAGCTAGAAAGATCCAGTTCCTTCAGATTTATAAAGTTGGAAAGGGTACTGATGTCTTGCAGATGCTCTGACCAGCTCAGATCAAACGTTTCTTTTTTTTCAGCCAGATTAGGAAGAAAGGAAAGTACATTCAAGTCTTTCAGATGAGTGCCGTTCATTCTGAGCTCTGTCAGGTTCTGAAGTTTTTTTAATGCTCTTATATCCTGAATTTCGACGCACCAGCTCAAATCCAGTATCTTCAGCTCGGTAAGCTTCGAAATTGGACTGATATCCGGGAGATTTCCGCAGCTGTTCAGACTGAGAGAACGAAGTTCGGTCAGATCAGAAAGAAAAGAGGCATCGGTCAGCCCAAGGCAGTTTGTGAGATCCAGATCAGTCAGTCCTTTCAGTCGGGAAAGCGGTTCGAAATTTTCGAGAGTCATACAGTATCCCAGACAGAGAGACCTCAGTCCGGAAAGAGTTCTGAGTCCTTCAATGTCAGTCAGGTTGGCTCCGTACAAATCCAATGATTTTAGATTTTTCAGACTTGAGAGAGAATCAGTGTTTCTCATACTGTAAGCGTATGCGATTGTAAGTGTTTCCAGTTCGGTCAGGTTTGACAGGGGACTGATATCTTCAAGAAGAAAACAGAAATGAATGTAAAGATTTTGAAGAGATGCGAGATCCGCAATTCCTTGAATATTTTCCAGCTGTCTGCAGAAGGTCAAACTGAGGTTCTTCAGATTCTTCATTCTAGAAAGAGCATTCAGGTTTTTTACACCCAGACATTCATCTACAATTAGATCCTGTGTTTCACTGAATTTTTTCAGAACATTCAGACTTCCTCTTTTTTTGTTTCTGTTCCAGTAAATGCGCGGGAGGGCGGGAGCAGAACTGAAATCTGTTTCATCATTGACGAGCAGAATGTATTCTTTCTCTTTCAGGATAAAGATAAAACTTTTTCCATCTCCTGCTTTTACTCTAAAGTGCAGATTACCGGAAAATTCCTTCAGACTGTATTTATTTCCTGCAATGCGGATGCTTTCTGCTTCAGTCCAGATCCCTGCATTTTCCCTCAGAAGATCATATATATTATCATTATGAACTGCATATATTGTCCAGCTCGGTTTCCATTTCTGAAAACATTTGACTGTTTCCGGGAGATGTTCTTTTTTTATTTTCAGTTGTATCATTGCAGAGATTTGACTGCACAGTTCAGCATTTCATATATCCGAATAGACTTCTATGCTTTGAGCAGTGCTGATTCCTTTCGATACAGTAATTCAAGTTATTTTATTTCCGCAACTTTATTTTAGGAAACTGATATGAGGATAAGGAGTTTACCTTACGCAATAGGCTTTCATATATTCAGTATTCAGAAGAGTCTTTGGTCATCTGATTCATTGCAGACAGCTCATCCATTACTGTGAAGGAATCTTTGATTCGCTCAGGCATACTCTGTTTCTTCCTTCCTGTTTAGCACGGTACAGTGCCTGATCAGCGGAACTGATGAGAGCCTGCAGGCTGTATGTGTCTGACAGACCTGTACAGGATACCCCGATGCTGACTGTGCAGGGAATTTGAGTGTCTTCCACTTTGAAGTCTGATTTTTCAATGGTTCTGCAAAGTCTTTCTGCAATTAATATGGAATCCTCCTGACTGACTGAATCCAGTATTGCAATAAATTCTTCTCCGCCGAATCGGGCCAATAGATCATTGGGTCTCAGAGCGTTTTGAGAAAACTGCGCAAGCAGTCTGAGTATTTCATCTCCGAATAAATGACCGTATCTGTCGTTGATCTTTTTGAAATGATCTGCATCAAAAACGAGAACAGCCATCGGAGTTTTTTTCTGCTCTGCCCTCAGAAGCATACGCATTCCCAGACTGTTCAATCCGCTCCGGTTCAGAATTCCAGTAAGAGTGTCAGTCATGGAAAGATGCAGTATCTCTTTCGCATAACGGCTTGTGATCATAAATATAAGAGAAAAGGCAATCCAGATCTGCACCATTGCAGTCAGCAGCAGAGTTACTGCTTCCACCTGATTTGATACAAAGGAACTCATCTGTTCCTGATACAGAATAAACGCGGCTCGGCAGAACAAGGCAATGCTCATCACTGCAAATCCTGAACCGGCAAGCCAAAGAGCGCCTTTCTCAATTGCGAAGGAAGGCCGAAGTAATGTAAATGCACAGAGTAAATTAAGCATTCCAAAATAAAGAGAGGAAATTAACAGTCTGCCGGAAAGACTCGGTTTCAAGTATACGTAATAGCCTGAACTCAGCCCTGCAATGACTGCAATGCTCAGTACTGAGGTCCACGAATATTTTTTTCCGATGAATACCCGCAGGCCTGCATACACATATCCTAAGCCCAGACCCATCAGCCCGTAGCTCATCATTGCATGTACAAAATCAGGCACATTTGGGGCACCGCCGATTAAAAAGCCGAGACAGATGGAAACATTTCCCTGAGACCAGAGTTTCAGTTCTCTGTTTTTATCGGAAGATAAACTGGCAATTACAAGCAGGAATGTGGTGATAAAAGTGATGCCTGCCATTATGACAAATAAGGTAGGTATATGAAATACAAAGGATCCATTCATCTATTGTTCCGAGTAGGTTATTTTATATAAGCACTTAAAAATTCATATACTTTATTTATTTTAAGGATTTCAGCATTCAATAAAACTTATACTTTCAAAATCTGTCAACAAATTAATGCAATAGCTGTCTGTTTTTTTGTCGAAACATCCTGACAGAGCCGAGACACTGACCCTTCTTTCCGCTTCCGACAATTCAATCGGGAATCATCTTCCTGATATTGAAATGATTTGGAGAGTTTTGGGGAGTGGAATGACCGGTGATGATCTGGAATCGGTAAAAAAAGAAATCTGCTTCTGATTAAAAAATTATGAGTCACGGGCTGGTTCATTCTTCCTATGAGGATATTCTGAAAATAATAGAGTTTGATTATAAGTGCACTTGTTTTCCGGCAGGAAGGCTGCGGCAGTTATATGCAATTTTGTCTTCTCCAAATCTGCACAGACTCCGTCCGCAGCTTTAACTCTGAAATGAACATCACCGGAAAATCCGGACAGGCTGTAATTCTCATATGCGATGCGAATTCTGTCTGCTTCAGTCCAGATCCCTGCATATTCATTCAGAAGATCATATAAATTGTTATTATGGATTGCATAGACAGTCCAGCCGGATTTCCATTTCTGAAAACATTCGAGCGTTTCAGAAAGATGTTCTTTTTTTATTTTCAGTTTTATCATAACACATATTCGACTGCCCGGTCCGGCATTCTGTATACAAGAATGAATCTTCCGCATTGTTCCTGAGCTTTTAGACTATCCCTTCTTTTCATTTAATTTTTGATGCCTCTTGAATGACATCTTCCATTCGAAAGAATCTATCCATATCCAGTTTCAACTTTAATATTTTACCTGATAGGAATGGGTGAGGAAATATTTGGAAGAGTTCCATTCTGACAACAGATCCAGATACATTGATGTACCGGGAAGATAAATTATTTCCATTGGAATCGTACTTGGAAATTTTTCTTGCAAACCCTTCGTCATTGTCCTTCAGTTTTCCATCGGGTCCAAAGTATTCTATTTTCGTCCGGTTTCCGTTCTCATCAAAATTATAAATAATACGTGCTGAAAGGTTAAAAAAAGACACTGTAAGTTTACCATCTGCTCCATAAAACTCTTCCAAATTTTTACAGTCCTTTGACTGATTTCCCGCCAGAATACAATTATTATCATATTTATATACTGTTCGGGCAGCAGCGGGGTCTGCAGTTACAAGCTTTTCGTCAGATCCATAATTTTCTACTTCGATGAGATTTCCTTTCTCATCATACTTGAATACTTTTCGAGCAATTATATTGCCATTTATAGCTTGAATAAGCCGGCCATCGGCTCCATACGATTCCTGTAAGATTTTATTTCCTTTCATATCATATTTATATACCATACGGAAAGGTTCTGAGCTGAAAAACCCCAGCTCTTTCGGTTTTCCATCCGCATCATATGTTTCTTCCAGCGATATGCAATGACTGGATGGTTTTCCTGTATTCAGGCAATTTTGATCATACTCGTATACTTGGCGCATATAGCCAATTTCCTTTGCCATTTCACGACCTGTCTCTTTCTGTATCAGGTTTCCTTTTTCATCAAATTTATAGAAAAATGGCTGCAATCTGTTTATGATCTTTCCGTCAGTGCCAATTTCTTCTCCATAAAGAAAGTTTCCCTTATCATCATATGTAAACAATCGTGCTCTTAAGCGCTTCCCTTCAGAGCTGTATTCATCCATGAGAGCCCTGCAGTTCAGTTCAATTAATTCTAATCCTGCTGGGTCAGTTTTGTTTAGGCAATTCTGATCATACTTGTTTACGGTACGGGCAGCACCTGAATAATCGTTCTTCAGTTTGCCGTCAGCTCCATAAATTTCCGTCACAGTCCTGCAGGAAAAAAATCTATTTGTATTTAAGCAATGTTCATCATATTTATATTCTGTCCTTTCATTGAGTGTGCCGTTTGATTCAAATTTTTCTGATTGTACTTCAATGCCTCTCCCATCATATAAATGCCTTCTAATATCTTTCCCGCTTATTTTTTTAATTTCCCATCCGTCTGGAAGTATCTTAAAATGGGTCTCACTTACCGGTTTGCCTTTCAGATCAAAAGAATTCTCCCTGTATTCTTTATCATTGATTTTATAAAGTATTTTACTGATTCCTTCATTCATACTTGGTAAATATTTTTCATTCTCCTTTTTCAGGAACTGTAACTCTAAAAGTCTGTCGTATTTGTCCCTAACGATTTTTGCCAGCAGACCATTTGAATCCCCGCTTCTGCCGAAAGAAACAATTTCGCTTTTTAAATTTTTTTGAGATTTTGATGCTCTGGTTTGAGAATTTTCCTCATTTACTTTGGAGATGACCTTGGTTTCTTTTTTACTGTGATGAATAGTTTTCTTTTTTTCTTTTCTGGTCTCAGAACTTAAAAACAGAACAGGGAATAAAAGAAGCAGTATTATTTTTTTCATACGCCTATTCTGTATTTTTAAGAATAGGCGTAAAGATATTTTTCTCAGGCGCACTGCAAGTACCGGCTGTCCTAAAAAAATACTATTGCAAAAATTCAATAAGTGTCATAGTATAGCAGTTATATACTATTAAAACATCCAGAAGACAGGCGGCAGTCCGCGTAAACGTTCCAATTGTAATTTTCACGAACTGCACGAGGTCTGCCAGCGTTTTTTGAATGTCTTACTGAAAGACACTTATGTTCAGCCGCATATACATAAGAATCCGCCGAAACCGGAAACATTTCTGGTTATAAAAGGAGAACTTGGATTCTTAACTTTTGATTATAATGAAAATGTCATTACAAGACATCGATTGTCCGAAAAAGGACCAATCTACGGAATTGATATTCAGCCAGGAGTCTGGCACATATCGGAAACCTGTATCTGCTTCGAAGGAAAATCCGGACCTTACGATCCGTCCGTTGACAAAATGTTTGCAGACTGGGCACCCACAGAGCAGGACGAGTCCAGCTTCATTGTTTTTCGAGGTCAAATCAAAACGATAAATATTGGCATATTTTTCATTTTCCTTTGAACCGGAAAATGACTCAAAGCATCGATCAAAGATCCGTTTAAATTCTGCCTTGCGATTTTTTTGCAAGGAATGGCAGCCAGAACTGATAATTAAAAATAATGTATTCATATCCTTGGCAGCTGTATACGGTAATCCGGCTTAGTCAGGTCGCATTACTTGCATCTGCATCCATTTACTGAATCCCGACTGTTTAAGTGCCCCCTATGTCTCCCGGTTCCACAATCGGAGAAGTCAGCGACTGAGATTCATCGAGCATTGACTGCATTTCCGTTCTCAAATCACTCAAGAATCTTGTCACAACTTCAGTTTTATTCTTCTTGTAAGTTTCAGAATAATCGCCGAACTTGTATGTTTTTCCGAAAAACATATGTGCCTTTCTTGGTTCATGGTGAGGTTCTCCTCCTGACATTCTGGGTGTCGCACCTAAGACCAAGGATTCGAATCTTTGGAGCCACTCATAAAATCTTTCAGGTGTAGGATAACTGATCAGATAATCCGGTTTCATAACGATAAAATCATATGCTTTAATACATTCTTTGCTGATGTATTCCAATTCCCTTGCGCTTAATTTCGGCAGATCAGGAGAAGGGTAGTTCACTTCAATGAGCTCGAGTGTTGTAGTTATCAGCCGCAATTTGTGAATGGCATCCGCATTAAAATCATAATGCTTCAGATGCATTTTCTCAGCCAGTCTGTCCAGGATTGTATGACGAATTTTCCCTATTCTGTAATTATAATCTTCCACAGTGACTTCAATGCCGTATTCTTTTTCAGCTCTTTCCTGAAGGATTCTCCCGACCATTAAAAAGCGGCGCAGTAAATTTCGGCCTCCGGCATCTGCACCCAGCTTCGATTCAATTTTTCCGATATGGTTTTCCAGGTTTTTAATCACCTGAGCTCTTGGGGTCATTATCACATATTTTACAAATGCAGGCAGAATGGTAATATCTGCATCAGGTTCTGTTTCTCTTGCATCCTGAAGAGCCGAAAATCCAAGTTTAATTATTCCAGGTTGAAAAGGCATTAAATTATCATTTTCACTGCACATCGGCTCTCCTTCCGGGAAGATGACCAGCTTGCCTGCGGGCTGTGACAGAATGTATCTGGTCATTTTCATTGATTCTTTGTCTGCAACTCCCGGCATCACTGAAAATGTTCCTGTGCCTTGGAACCATTTTCCTACCAGGCCGTTGGCAAAATCAAAAGCTCTTCGGGTAGCCAGATAATGAAAACGGGTAGCCATCACATTTGCGATATAATATGCAAGCAGAGGTTCAGCCTGACTCGGATGGTTGGAGAAAAAAAGAAGTCTGTCATTTCTGAGTTGGAGTATTCTTTCTTTATCTTCCGGTTTTATCACTACTTCATGGATGTTTTGAGTCGTCTTTAAAGTTAAAGGGTTCAGAGCATCTGAAATCCAGGCTACTGCTACATTAAATGCAGGCGGAATAAAAAATGTTTTCATATCCACTTATTTCCCGAATAAGGAACTTCTGCAAGGAAAATTTTCTTTGGAAATCCTGTTGACGGCACATTCAAACCTTAGATTCTTCACTCATTCATCGGATATACGGGCACCTGAATTATTGGGTTCTCTCGATGTACTGAAGGAGGAAATAATTTATGAATTCTCTGTTTAAAGGCACTATTCTCAGTTTAGGTTTGGGATTTGCAGTTGCATTCGGTATCATTGTTCTGCCGGCTTTCTTTAAAAACCCTGATATTTTTGGTGCATTTGCGGCGGGGTTTGTCAATCCGTTTGCTGCCGGTTACTCGATGGATACAATTTTTTGCTGGTTAATTTTGGCGATATGGGTGGCGTATGAGGCTAGGGTCAGGCAGATCCGTTACGGATGGGTCTGCGTGCTGCTGGGAATAGTGCCGGGTGTTGCGACAGGATTCGCATTTTATCTTTTGATCAGAATGCACAGAGTGAATAAAAATGCTGTCTCCGGGGATTCCGCGATTTAGGAAAAAAAATCACTCAGATATTTACTCACTTCGATCGGTCTGTCCTCCTGTAAAAAATGTCCGCAGTTTGGCAGAGAAAAAACTTCTGCAGATGGAATATCCTTTTTTAATCTTTGAACTGTCTCTTTTATATCCGGCAAAA
>DAORDI010000080.1:0-19839 GCA_035345895.1 Leptospiraceae bacterium | reverse complement strand
TGATAATCCTGTAAGTAATCACCCAATTTATATGCCGACGATCAGGAGTGCGGTGGGTCAGAGAAAAGTGTTTACTGACGAAAAAGGTCAGTTCTGGTTTACCAATCTTGTCCCCGGTGAATATGAAGTCAGAGCATCATTTGCAGAAAATCTGGACCTCAGCAATTCGATGATCAAGGTCACCGAAGGTGAAATTACAAAAATTCAGGTCATTTTGAATGTAAAACTTCCAGGCACAAAAACAAAATATTGATTATGAATTCTGCCTTTGGGAAATACTCCAGTCTGATCTGGAGTATTTTTTTATTTCTCTGTTTCCAGTCCTTGGTCAGGAGCCGGATTCTGACAGCAGTTCCGTGGAAAAGAAAATGCCGCATAACTTCGTCAGCCTTTCCTATGGAGAAGGGAACACAAACGGGATTTATGATGTCGGAAGAACAAGGATTACTAAACTGGCTTATGAATACAGATTTCATCCTGAGTCAGGATTTGAAATTCGGATAGATTCCGGACAGGCCAGACTGAAGTCCTCAGACAATGGCAGTTCGGCCCTCCTTCTGTGGGCTTTTTTGAATTCGAATTCGGCATCACGGACAGACTCTTTAGGAAATACTTTTTTTTGGGAATGGCTCTTGCCGGAGCATCTGCAGAAACCGTAAACTACAATACTGTAAGTATGAATTATAAACAGCATATTATCGGTGACAGAGCAGTCGTTGGCATTGGAATCAGTGCCGGCTTCTCAACCGGATACGAAAGAACCACTGTTGCCGCTGGAAGGGTACTTGGAGGAATTATGTTTAAATTTGAAAAAGCATATCTATTTCTTGAGGGAGAATATTCTATAATGAACCTAGGTTCCTATTTCGGACAGGTTCAGAACAGAATCTATTCGTTGGGTGCAGGTGCCCGATTCTGATCTTTCAATACGGCTGATAAAGGCCTTTGGAAAAGTTTCTTTTATCCAGTATGGATGAGTATTTTTCTTTGAGAGATTTTCTTTCTGCAGGGCTTGCCTTTAAAAGGGTTCCGAAAATTTTGTCTGCCTCAGCATCCTTTCCTGAAAATATCAGTGCATATATATAATGAAAGATTTCCTCTTCGGTATCAGAATCCAGATTTACAGACTGCTTGAAATTCAATACTGCCTTATCCATATCCCCTTCTTTCAGATAGGCTGTTGCAAGCATCTTCTTCTCTGTTCCTGATGTCTGATTTTTTTTGGAAAGAACTGCAATGATTTCCTTCGGATCATTCATTGTTTCCAGCAGAAGGGATGTATAGATAGGAGTTATTTCCTGCAGTTCCAGTTTTCTGTCATACATTTCTTTTGCCAGATCGTATGCTTCTTTTTTCCTGCCTAATCCTTTCAGGGCTTTAATCTGAATTATCTTTGCCTTGAAATAATTTTCCTTGAGACGGAGGGTAGTTTCCGATTCTTTTACAGCCTTTTCCAGATCCCCCGCAATGTAGTATGCAGAAGCAAGATTATATCTGTAAAACGGATTATAATCAGCTCTTGCACATGCTTTTTCAAAGTATTTTGCTGCTTTGTCCCATTTGTTCTGTCGGGAAAGAACAAGTCCAAAAAGAAAAAGAGAAGGATCATGACCGGGGCTTTTTTTCAAGCCGAGAAGAAGGGTTTTCAGTGAATTCGCGTAGTCTTTTGCTGCGAACATTGCATAACTTTTTATATATTCAGGTTCAGGGGAGGAGGGCAGTTTTTCCTCTATCTTTTTTCCTATCTGCTCCGCTTCCTTCCATTTCTTATTGCGCAGAAATGACTGAGATTCATGAATCAGTTTTGTAATCTCCAGTCTGAGTTCCGCAGGTATTTCATAAGTCTTTTTGCTTTCTTCCTCTGCCAAAAATTCTTTTTCACCAGGCAGCAGTGCCTCTTCGGCAGTTGTTTTATGTATGAATAATAACAGTAAAAAAAGGATTCGAATCATAGCTCGATTTTAAACAGATGCCTTTCAAAGCAAGTTTTTAATTTGAATGCTCCCGTCCCTGTCTGCAGTCTTTATCTTTTACGGGGCAGTTTCTGTAGAGTGAAGCGGAACCTTTCTTCTGAATGATGACATACTGATTCTCCGGGTTATCCAGCTGCCTGAAGACTGATCCCTGATCCAGGTAGGGTGAAAAACTTTTTTCATCAATTAAGACATATTCTTTCAGGGAATGAATTTTCAGAGGATATACAGGATTGCCGTTCAGAATAAAAGAGCCCAGATCAAATCCAGCCGACACTTCTTTTCCGGGAGGAATCATTGCAGTCAGTGATATTATGTTCGTATATCTTTCCGGTTCCGTTTTTTCCATTCTGAATTTTCTCGGAAAATCTGAATCTCTGCTCGACTGATAAAATGAGACAATGAAAATACAGCAGGCAAGAAGCAGCTTTCTTTTCCTGTTTTTCAGAACAGAATTTATTTCAGATATGCTCTTCAAAAATGAAAACAGGAAATTTCCGATCAGTGTATAGCAGTAATAATTATAAATCTCACTGTGCCATTTTCTGTCAGAAAGAAAATGCAGAATCTGAACAGGCAGAACGGAAATCCAGTACAAAGGACTGATGAACGGAGAAAATCCGAATCCTGCACCAAACTGTTTCCATACCTTGAAATTGAATCTCTCTGCAATGACGGAAGGATTTTTGAGAATGCTCAGTGCGGCCTGACCGGGGGAAGAGCCGAGATAGGAGTAGGCATGGAGCCAGTTTTCCCGGGCGGAAGGGTCTGCAAATGACTGAAAAAAAGGAACAGCCAGGAAAAAATGCAGAAATGAAGAAGACAGGATCAGTAAAAATCTTCTGTACTCTTTTTTGCACAGAAAGTAAAAACTCAGCAGGGAAAAATATACAGCCATATCTTCTTTCATCAGGATGCAGAGAATGTATCCTGACACTTCCGTCATCCTGTTCTTCGAAAGATAACCGTGCAGAAAAATGAGAAAAAATGATAAAATCATTATCTCAAAATGATAGGAAGAATGGAGCCTGAATGTAAAAAGATTGGTCAGGAAAAACAGAAAGAGAATCTTTCTCTGATAAAATGGAAAAAACTTCAGAATCCTGCTGTAAATGAAAAGACTCAGGGCCGTAAAGGAAATGAGCGAAATCCCGTAAAAAATTCTGTGTCCAATCAGGGTGAACGGAACGGCCAGAATAAGTCCAGGTGAAAAATGGTGAGCAAGAAAGTTTGCTCTGTCCATGTCTCCGGTATGATGGACTCTGAAAAAACGTCCCCTGGATGTTTCCAGAAGCACTTCCGCTATTGATGTATAGTCGTAGTCGGCAAGGTAGAAATTCTTAAAATCAAAATATAAAAGTATAATAAAATAGAGAATATATATGAATGAGGAAATCAGAAAGAAATTTTTTTCCTTAAATGAGAGTCGGATTTTCCCTGCTTTTGGAAAACAAGTGAAAATCAAAACGGAGGCGGACAGAACCGCAATCAGACCTGAAGTCAGAATCCTGCTGTCTGTCTTGAAAAAAGGAACAGCAAGAAAAAGAAATATGAGGGCCAGTAGAAAAATCATCTGTTCCTGAGGGGCAAATCAAGGCTGATATTCTGTTCAGTGTGACTGCAGTTTAATTGGGACTGGAAAGACGGTTCTGCATTTCTGCACTGAAAAGAAATGATCAGTTCTCTCTCAAAAAAAAATTGGAAGGCAGTCCGGACTGGTTCAGCGGGTACTGTCAGATCAGTCCGGATATATTTTTCCTTCAGTGAATGGCTCTTGAAAGAATAGGTCTGAATTTCTTTTCAAACTCTTCCTTATCAAGTTTTTTTTCATCGTTTTTGTAGCTGATTCCGCCTACATTTGCGACTGAAAATTTATGCACTGATTCAGGATCATATTCTGAGAAAAGTTTTTCAGTGGTTGTGAAAGTTTCTTCGTCAGGTCCTTTGTCTCCCTTTGTTCTCTGTATTGTCACCTGCAGAGATTCTGCCTTTTCACCGATTCTGTCTTTTTTTCCGTCCTCGCCCGATTCAAGCTTCGGTTTAGGCCATTCCGGATTATTGTCCTTTCCCTTCTTTACGGCATATCCGAGAGTGCTGTAAGCCTTTGATCTGTAATAAACCTTAGTATCATAGATCGGAAAATCCTGATAAACGGGAACTGATCTTGTTCTAGTTACACTTCTGTTCGTATAGGTCGGTACATCCTTGCAGGAAGTGGTCTTCTTGCTTGCTCCGGAACCGGTGGATTTGTAACTTGTGGAGCATTCTTTTTTTGTTCCGCTCTGAACCCTTTCAGTATCAGAATAGGATTCCATTCGGGAGCCTATCTGTCTTTTTTCATGTCCTTTGACTTCTCTTTTTTCAGAAAGAACCTGTATTGAATCTCCTTTCAGATGTCCTTTCCAGTCTGAACGGTTTTCTGTCTGGTATCTCTCTACCTCGACTGCTCTGATCCAGGACACTGATTTAAC
Source organism: Leptospiraceae bacterium (assembly GCA_035345895.1). Lineage (GTDB taxonomy): Bacteria > Spirochaetota > Leptospiria > Leptospirales > Leptospiraceae > DAORDI01. The sequence continues at coordinate 15,395 of DAORDI010000080.1, read as the reverse complement.
CTTATACTCTATGTTCGTGGAACAGGTTCCCCAGGAGTAAAGTATTCCTAAAAGCCCGACTGCCCCTGCACCGATCTTCCACCATTTTCCTGCTTTAGGAATTTCTTTTGGAGGTTCTTCGGTTTTTCCGTCTCTTTCATCCTTTTTCTTCTGCTTTTCTTCTCTTTTTTTCAGTTCATCAAAATAATTTTTTTCGCTGTCTTCTCTGGTTGCACCGCAGCCTTTGCATTTTGCATCCACCTGAGAGTTCAGAGATTCGCAGAATGAGCAGATCCAGTCCGGCCCAAGCTTAAACTCTTCTTCCTTTTTTTTATCCTCTACCTTTTCTTCAGCTTCCTTTCGGTAGAATGTGATGCTGTTGTCTCTTGGATAACCGCAGGCCTTGCATTTGTACTCATCGCCCCGTATTTCTTTTGTGCCGCATTTTGGACAGTCCCAGTATTCGTAAACATATTCTTCAATGATTTCTTCGTCGCTCATAGTTTCACCGTGCGCACGATTTTTCAGAAAAAACAATTCATGTCAAGCGGATTTCAGAATGCCGACAGATGAGAAAAAACATACTGTCAGATTTCGGTTTTCTTTTTTTTTAAAAAAGTCCTGCAGTCAGGGATTTTCTCTCTGTTGCCAGTGTACGAATCCAGATATATGCTGTATGATTCTCCTTTATTCTGATGAACTGATCCGTAACGGTAGTCATCCCTGCAGACAGCTTCAATTTTAAGGCCTTTCTCACGTCTTCTGATATCGTAAACGCCTGTTGCCTTAGTTCCGCCCGCATGATAGATCATTACCATAATATTGTCTTCTCTCATGCTCATTCCAAGATGTTTGAGCATTCTCTTGAATTCTTTTTTGGTCGTGTAGGCGGGATCCAAAGCATTGCTCATATAAACAACTGACACTCTTGAGGGAGAAAAATCATAACTTCCTTCATGCAGGAACCCCAGGTTGAACCGGACTTCTTCCACAGTATCACTGTTTTCGATAAATCTTTTGATGGCACGTCTGCACATATTTCCCTGACCGTTTCTGCAGACGGAGTCGTAGTCCAGTCTGTCCACTTTCTTTCGCGGTTTCAGATCCAGACCGACATCCCATTCAATGCTGTTTTCAAATTTCTTCCAGTCGATTCCTTCATTCATTGTGCCTTTTGAGAATTCCCTGAATACCTGAAAATGTGACTCTACGATTTTCCAGTCTATATCCAGAAATATAATTCTCTTGCACCCCAGAATCCCATGCATAATGTAAGGCTGCATAAAACCGACGGAATAACAGTCCTTTTCATATTCTCCATATACCGATTTGACAATCGAGAAATCCTTTTCCACTCCGATGTCATTCATACTGTAAAAATTCCAGCAGCCCAGAATGAGTTTTGAAAGCCAGTCATTGTCTTCCAGAATGTTCTGAGTTTTCTGATAGAGCGACCAGTTCTGCCGGTCTATTTTTTTCATACCGTATATCATTTCGCACAGATTTCCCTGTCTTTCTTTGAGAATTCTGAAAAAAATGTCGATTTCTTCTTCACCGTGAATTGTGCTCAAAGGGAAATCAAGTATCTGTCTGTGCTGATCAGCAAGATTCAGAATGAATTTGGATGCGGGGAGCCAAGTCTGAACTTTTGGAGCTGAGTCTTTCAGTTCAGGCTGTCCTTCCTGTGAGAAACGGCAGCTGCAGGAAAAACATATAAATATCAATACGATTGCTTTGAATTTCATCTGATTGCGGAGGCCTGTGTTTTAACCTTTTTTTCAGGCTGCCTCTTTCTGTAAACTAGGTGTGGGAAAAAACTGCTTTCCAATTCTGCAGTCTCTGGAAAATTTTCATCATGAGTAAAAATGTCAAATCCTTAGGTAAATTCTATCTTATATCCGATCTTCCTCTTTTCAGCAGTCTTTCCAGTTCAGACAAAGCATTCATCGCTGACCGGGCACAGATTTCGGAGTATAAGAGAGGAGATGTAATTTACGAAATTTCGGCTCCTAAGGATTTTCTTTATCTGATCATTCAAGGGACTGTAGAATTGTACCTTCCTGAAGAGAGTGCAAAGGGGCAGAAGGAAACACCTGTTCAGATTATGAGAAAAGGTGACTGCCTTGGGATTGTATCGATGCTCGGCAGCAGACCGCACAGTCTATCCGCCAGATCACTTTCCGATACAAGGGTCATCCGTTTTGATGACAGGTCACTCAGTCAGATTTTAAGCCGTGTTCCTTCCCTGGGACTTGCCTTTTCGCGTTCTCTTTCCAAGAGAATGAAAGTCATTCAGGGAAGCGACGGTAAAATTGTAGAGAGTACAGTCATTGCTGTTTACTCTTCGGATGATGAAGATTTCGGATCTGAATATGCCGCCGATCTCTGTCTGCAGATTTCAAAGGAGTCTGCAAGAAAAGCGGTTGTTCTCCGATTTAACAAAAAAAACAAAAATTTTGCACGTTCTTCTCTAAAGGTAAAGGAAATCAATTCCAAAAGTTCTGAGGATCTTCTGAACTGTCTGGGCACCTTTCTGTTTAATTATCATTATATTATCATGGATCTCTCTCCTGACAATCCGGATGAAGTCGGTCTTCTCCTGAAGGAAGCTGATTCCTGTCATGTTCTGAACCTGAAAGAGACAGGACTGAACTATACTCAGGAACTTCTGAAAAATCTGAAAATGGACCCCAAAAAAATTGCCCCCTCTTTTTTTCAGATCCTTCCTTTGGGCCGGAGCTGGGGATCCGAAAAGAGATCGGAATATGTGAGACAGAAGGCCAGGGAAATCACAGGAATGAGAATAGGACTTTCTCTCGGGGGAGGGGCGGCATTCGGGCTTGCTCAGATAGGCGTATTGAAAGTCATTGAGCAGGAAAAAATTCCAGTGGACATTGTTTCCGGAACCAGTATTGGATCATTGATCGGAGCACTTTGGGCGAATGGGCTTTCTGCATCGGATATGGAGAAAATGACGGAAGAATTTGATTCCCTGTTCAAAATGATGAAACTGATGGATTTTTCTATTTTCCCTAAAAAAGGACTTGTTTCCGGCAAAAATGTCCGAAAATTTTTGTCGGGTTTTTTAGGAGAACAGACTTTTGCGGAGTTGAAAAGAGAGCTGAGAGTTGTTTCCTGCAACATCAACAGAAGGGAAGAAATTGTGATTTCTGAGGGGAATGTGGTGGAGGCAGTCATGGCAAGTACGGCAATTCCGGGTCTTTTCAATCCTATTCAGAAAGAAGACGGGCGTGTGCTTGTGGACGGAGGGGTAGTCAACCCGCTGCCGGTGAGTGTACTGGCAAAGGAAGGAATCCAAAGAATCATTGCAGTCAATGCCATGCCTTCTCCGGACGATGTGACTAAGTCAAATCAGCAGAATCAGAATCTGATGGATATATTCATCAACAGCTTTTATTCTCTGCAGTACAGTCTCTGCAAATATGCCATCCAGGGTTCAGATGTCTACATCAGCCCGATTCTTGAGAATTCTTCCTGGTATGAATTTTACAGGGCAAAGGATTTCATTGAACTTGGCGAGAAAATGGGGTCTGAAAAGATTTCTGAACTGAAAAAACTGATGAAACCTTAATTAAATGGCAGAATTTTTGAAAAAAAATTGACGCAGAATGTATTTCTTTCATCATATGGCTACGTCTCATAAAACAGACTTAATAGAAGTTAATTGAAAAGGAGTACAATATGAGAAATTTAGATAAACTAGGATCAGGAAGGGTATTGATTTACCTAACACTGATTTTATCTCTGGTTTTCGTCGACTGCGGCGGAAAGAAGAAAAAAGGCTTTTTGGCCAGTACGTTTTGGATTGCTGCCCTTACAGGTACAAATCCAGCCAAAACAACATCCAATCAGAATACAACATTGGATCCGAACGGAGTAGCACTTCCTTCACAAGCCACTTCAGGTGCATCTTCTCAGGAAGTTGCAGATCACGGTCCGGCTGTCATTAACGGGAATCTGCAGGTAAACAACTGTACAGATGCAGGAAACAATCCGATTGCATGTTCTGCTGATTCAGGACTTGATCTGACTCAGGTAACAGTTTCACTGATTGGTGCGGATGGGACTGTTGTTGCCACAACAAAGCCAAGTGCAGACGGAAATTATTCTTTTAATATCCCAGATCTCAAGAATGGAGACTACAGGGTTTTGATTACCCAGGGCAATGGGGTCAATGCAGCTTATCAGGATGTGAATTTCAGCTTTAACCCTGTGGACAGTGCACAGAATACCCTCACTGCAAATCTTCAGACATCCAGACTGTATATTACATCAGGTCCAGCTTCCATTACAGGAATGGCAGTGACTCCCGGTTTCAAGGATCAGACTGGAACTACCGTTGTTGCTGCAGGGCCCCTGCCGACAGGTACCACTGTTCAGCTTCTGGACAATTCCGGCAATGTTGTTGCCACAACGACAACCAATGCATCAGGTGCATATACATTCAATATTCCCAATCTTTCAAATGGAAATTATACTGTAAAGGCATTGGGATCTGAACAGACTTCCAATTCTCAGCCTTTCTCTGATGTATCGAGCGGATTCCAATTTACATTTTTGGGAAATAATCCTGCAACGACTACCAATGTGAATATTCCTGGACTTGTCTCCGGATGGAATCCTGCGACAAGTGCCGTTGCAAATTTGGTCAACTGGTCGATTACAAACGTTGCTGTTTCCGGTTCAGATCTTTCCGGTTTTACTGTAAAACTGAAAGATGCAAATGGAAATGTAATTGCAACAACAACTACAAATGCGAGCGGTCAGTATTCTTTCAGCAGCCTTCTCAGTTCAGGAGTCTATTCCATAGAAGTGACTAAAAACGGATTTATGACTTCTAACAGTTCATTTTCTTTCACACCTAATCCCAGCGGATCAGCTACAAATGTGACTCAGTCAGGCGGACCAAACAAGATGGTTCCTAAACCTTCAAATGTGACTGGCCAAGTGTCAGGACCCTCCGGAACACCTCCTAGAATAGAAGGAGCTTCCATCAATTTCCGGCCCGACAGTACGCAAAAACCATCCAATCTGCTGTATCTGGCAACAGGTACCGATGACAGGCTCAGAAACCTTGCATCACTCTGGATGAGAGAGGCATGTCTGGCAGTATCAGCCTGTGCGACAGCATGTTCTGCACAGTCATTTGCTCCTTCCTGCGTTGCCGCAAATCAGGGAGCAGGTCCGTCATGGACTTATACTACATATGCCAATAAGGTTTATGAAACCAGCGGAAACAATGTGTTATTTACAGCAGTTGCAGGTGTTTGGAGCTATTATGTTGCTGCCCCAGGATACCAAAATTCAAGTGTAATGTCTATTACCCTGAACGGCCAGGATGTCAATGCTGCCCCTGTTGTACTGAATCCGACGACTCACAGAGGACAGATTGCCGGCCAGACTGTGGTTCTCGATACATTGGTTGCAGGTACAAAAAATGCTTACGGTGCGCCTGTGTCCGGTTACACTACACAGACTGGTGTCCCTGGAATGTTTTCTGTTCTTTTAGGAAACTCGGATAATTCTGGAAATCCGGTGGCACATATTACCGTTACAAATGCTTCAGGGCAGTATGCATTTGATGGAAATTCGAAAGTAGTGGCTCTTCCTCCTCTGACAACTCTCTGCAGCATCAGTGCTCTTGTATCCAGCGTTGCCCCTGGAAACACTTCACTTTCAGGTCAGTCCTGCAATGACAATGCGGATGCATTGAGAGTTGCATATGCGATCAGTCAATACAGTACAACTGCAAAACTTTTAAGCGATGCATCCAATAATGTAATCGGCGGAGATGCTGCTTCAGTCTGCACGACAGGATGTCCTGTGACTGCGACAGGTTATCAGTTCCGTGCAGGTTCTTACAACATCATCGTTGCTGATCCTTTGAAGCATATGAGTGCTTCTTCTACTGGGGTCAATATCTCTACATCCAATCCTGCCACATCAGGTTCACTTGTATCTGTAGTAAATTCGGTTCTGCATCTTCCTAGAAGACAGATTACAGGAACAATCAGTGATGCCATCTCGACTGGTCCAATGAGCGGTGCCACAGTTGAGCTTGGAGTGGATACAGATTCCGATCCTTCAACAATCACATGGGGACCGGCCAGAAGAGATCCTGACACTCTTTCCGGATCAAGACTTGCTGCATCCGATATCCAAGTACCTTCAGTTACAACAGACGCGAACGGTCAGTATGCAATTAACAATGTGGATCCGGGGACTTATGTTCTAAGAGTCTCGAGACCAGGATATGTGACTGAACTCGTTCAGGTGACTGTTCCAAGCACTGGATCAGCAACTGTAGTCAATTTGGGAATTGTTCAGGATGGTCCTAGAGGTAATATTGCAGGTAGAGTTGTTCTGGCCGGCGGTGCTCCTTTTACAGGAACGTATACACTGGAAATTATTCACCCTACCGCAGGAACAAGACCTACTTCTCCTGTGGCTCCATCGAGTCTGACAAGCGGAACATCAGTGTTTTCCAACGTTCCAAATTACAGTATATTCTCAGTCAATCCAGGAACATGGAAGATTAAATTTGCATCAGCGGGATATGTGCCTGTGGAAGGTATCATTACTGTTCAGTCAGGTGCTACTACAAACTTTGACATTGTGACAATGATTCCTGGTTCACAGGCTCCGGCGTCGATTTCCGGACGTCTCCTGAATGCTCAGAATAATACAGCTATTACGACAGGTCTTACTGTAAGAATTCGTCCTGGAGTCGGTGTGACAAGCGGTCCTTACGCTCTGGATTCTTCAAATGCAACCATTGGTGCCGTGACTTCAGCTGCTGACGGGTCATATGTCATTCCGAATGTCCCTGCTGGAAATTACACTGTTGAGGTGAGCGGAACTGGATATGCAACTACTTACCAGACTGTCATTTCGGCTGGAGCAAATTCAGCTAATCAGAATATACTCGTATCACCTGTTCTCGGTGCAACAGAAGTCAGAATCGTTCTTTCCTGGAATGCAACTCCTAGAGACGTGGATTCCCATCTAGAATTTGATGCAGGTCCTTACAATCAGGTTGTATGGAATCAGAAGAACAGACTTTGTTCAAATGCAACTGTTGAGTCTGCAAAAGGAAGCAGTCAGCCTTTGAGAACTGATATTTGCGATCTGACTTTGGATTATGATGTAGTGACAGGATATGGCCCTGAAACAGTGACAATGAAGAACACAGTCTGGACTAAGCCTAGAAGGGGATACAGTCTTTACAACTGGTCGAATGAAGCTTCTCTTTCCACATCAGGTTCTACTGTAAAAGTTTACAAATCTACAGGACTTGTGAGAACTTACAATGTCGGACCGGCACAGGTAGGCAGATGGTGGCAGATGTTCTGTCTTCAGGCGGACAGGACAATTATCGACGTCGGTCAGACCGGCTGTTCTGCTTCAAGTTTCTTCAATACACCTCAGAACTGAGTTCAGTTCTATCACTTAAAAAAGGGATTCAGAAATGAATCCCTTTTTTTATGTACACTGCGAAGTGAAAAAAGCCTTTACATAAGGCACGGATAATCTGATTCATTTTATTATGAAATCATTTTATTATGAGCTCATTTATGAATGAAGAGCAGTTTTCTGAAATTGTACCTTCATTTGTTATCGATTCAGAATTTATATTTTTCTGTGAATTGAATTCAGAATTCAGAATAGTACAATGTAATCGGTATTTTTCTGAATCAGCCTTGAAGGAAATGAACAGAGTCTGTTTTACCGACCTGATTCATTCCGAAGATATCAATCTTTTCAGAATCGGATGCAGGGCAATTTTGACCGGAGAAGCGCCAAAATTTAAAATAGAACTCAGAATCAACGGACGAAAAAACAGCCTGGTCTGGAGTGATTGGGAATTTTCAGTCAGACATTACGGCGGTGATCTTCCTGCCATTGTAGGATTAGGAAAAGACATCACTGAATTTAAGAAAAATGAAATTGTAATACTTTCCTCTGAAAGAGAAAAACAGAAAGTCATTGAAGAAGAACTTAAGCGAAACAGAGAACGGTATTCGGCTGTCATTGATTCCATGCAGGAAGGCGTGATTATATATGATCTGGAAGGAAAGATCATTGACTGCAACAGAAGTGCAGAACGAATTCTGGAGTTCAGGCGTTCAGAACTTTTGGGACTGACTCATTCTGAGCCTGTATGGAAGATAATAAAGGAAGACAAGACTGATTTTATGCCTGAGGAAATTCCAGTTGTATCTTCGCTCAGAACAGGGCTTTCTTACAGGAATACCATTATGGGAATTTACAAAAGAAGCGGAAATCTTATCTGGATTTCAGGCAGTTCTCAGATTCTATGTCATCCTGAATCAGGAATTCCCTTCGGAGCAGCGCAGATTTTTCATGATATTACTGAAATGAAAATCGCGGATGAAAAGCTGAGAGCGAATCGGGAGTTTTTGAACAATCTGATCGACAGTCTTCCGGGATATGTTTACCGAGTTGCGAATGACTCTGCCTATACTCCTTTGTACATCAGTGAATCTGTTTATGAAATTACAGGATACACTCAAAGTGAATATCTGACCGAAAAAACAATTTTATGCGGAAGAGAAATTCATCCTGAATTTGCAGAGCGTGTCCGTGAGTCTCTGCAGAAGGCTTTAGATGAAAAAAAACCTTATGAATTTGAATATAAAATCATTACAAAATCAGGATCTGAAAAATGGGTATGGGAAAAAGGCAGAGGAATATTTGATGATTCCGGACAGCCAAGATATCTGGAAGGTTTTGTAAGTGACATTACCGATACGATCTCTCTCAAGGAGAAGCTTATTTCGGAAAGAGGAAGACTTTATGATATCATCGAGGCGGCAAACGTAGGGACATGGCAGTGGAATATCCGGACCGGTGAGGTCATTATAAACAAGAAATGGACCGAAATTGCGGGATACGGTTTTACTGAACTGATGCCGTTTACTATGAAAGTGTGGATCTCACTGATTCATCCGGACGATTTCAAAATCTCAAGAACTTTGATGAAGAAACATCTTGCGGGGAAGACAGATTTTTATCTCTGCGAAATAAGAATTAAGCATAAAGACGGAAACTGGGTCTGGGTTCTGAGCAGAGGGAAGGTTCTTTCAAGAAAGAACGGAAAACTCTTTCTTATGTCAGGGACGATTCAGGATATCAATTCAAAAAAAGTCGCAGAAGAAAAAAATAAGGAAATATTGGACAGATTTACAAAAATAGCTCTGCATCTTCCTGGATTTATTTTTCTTTTCCGTATGAGACCTGACGGGACATTTGATCTTCCATACGCGAGCAACGGGATTAAGGAAATCTTTGAAATTGACCCTGAAGACGTGAAAGACGATGGAGCCCCAATTTTCAGGATTATTCATCCCGATGACAAAGAATTGGTCATAACGTCAATCCTTGCTTCGGCCGCTTCTCTGACTCCCTGGCAGCAGGAGTGGAGAATTATTCAGAAAGATGGAAGAGTTTTATGGCTTGGAGGAAATTCTTCACCTACAAGGCAGGAAAACGGAAACATAGTATGGTTTGGATACTGCAGCAATATTACAGAAGAAAAGCTTGCCGAACAGAATCTGCAGGAAAGCGAACTTAAGCAGAAAACGATATTGGAAACAATTCTTGATTCTGTCCTGATTATAAACCGGCTGGGCATCATACAGATGGCCAACAGAGCGACTGAAAAGATTTTCGGATACAGAAATAGTGATATAATAGGAAAAAATATATCTATTTTAATGCCGGAGCCTTATTCATCAATGCATGATATTTACATTAAAAAATATTTAGAAACAGGAAACAGGCATATCATCGGCATAGGCAGGGAGGTGCTGGGAAGAAAAAAAAGCGGTGAAATTTTCCCTTGTGAACTTTCAGTTTCTGAATGGGATTTCAAGGGAGAAAAATTTTTTACCGGAACCATTCACGATATCTCATATAAAAAAATTGTAGAAGAGCAGCTGAAGCAGTCTCAGAAAATGGAGGCCCTTGGTCAGATTGCAGGCGGAGTTGCTCATGATTTTAATAATATACTTGCCGTAATTATGGGAAATGTAGAACTGCTTGAAAGAAAAATTCAGAATCTGAGCGACGAGTCCATGAAAAAAAATATCCAGAAAACTCTGAATGCCGTTGAGAGGGGTTCACATCTGACTTCCAAGCTTCTTTCCTTTGCCAGAAAGCAGAATTTGAACCAGGAAACTGCCGACATCAATCATATTCTTCAGGATATGAAGGATATGATTGAAAGAGTGATTGGAAAGCATATACAGATTATTCTGGACCTCTATTCGGAACCGCTCCCTATCATGATTGATAAAAATGAGATGGAGAATGTCATTTTAAACCTTGCCATCAATGCCAGAGATGCAATGACAGATTCAGGGACTCTTACAATCAGGACTTTGAAAAGAGACAGGATTTCAGCTCCTGACTCTGATTATGTTTTCAAACCTGGAAAAGAATATGCAGAGATAACAGTTTCTGATACAGGCAGAGGCATTCCAGCGGAAATAATTCAGAAGATATATGAACCATTTTTTACAACTAAGGGGGCAGGAAAAGGAACTGGGCTTGGGCTTTCCATGACTTACAGTTTTGTAAAACAGTTCAAAGGATTTATCAGCGTGAAGAGCACCGTAAACAGGGGAACATCGTTTACTCTGTCGTTTCCGCTTCAAAGTCAGGAAATTACGGAAGCAGATGCGCTAGATTCTTATTCCGAAGAAAAACCGGTTTCAAAAAACAGGGGGAGTGTGCTTATCGTAGATGATGAACCTTCCGTGCTTGAAATTGCATCTTCGATTCTTGCGGAATCTGGATATATTGTAATGAAGGCAGAGAGTGCCCAGGAAGCACTGTCAATTCTTTCTGAAAAGGATGCAGATATTGTAATTACTGATATCATTATGCCTGGAGAAATCAACGGTCTTGAACTGGCCAGAATAATTCGGAAGGAAAAACCGTATATCAGGATCATTCTTACTTCAGGCTATCCCGGGGATCTCAGAAAAAAGGAAAATTCCGATCTAAGCGAATTTACATTTATAGCAAAGCCGTACAAGGCGCTTGATCTTGAAAAGACGGTAAGAAAAGAATTGGATAAAAAATCATGATAATTAAAAAAGCATTAATCGTGGATGATGATACTGAAATTATTGAATGTATTGCAAGTGTGCTGACAGAGCTGGGATCTGATGAAATAATTCAGATATCCAATTCGATGAAACTTCAGGAAAACTACGGAAACGATCTGGATCTGCTGGTCATTGATCTTTTTATGCCCGAACTTGACGGGATAGAGATATTGAGATATCTCGGAGAGATGAAAAGCAGATCTTTCATTATTCTGATCAGCGGACAAAGCAAGCAGGTGCTTGCAAGTGCGGAGAGGATCGCCAGGGCATACGGCCTGAATGTGCTTGGGACTCTGGCAAAACCCTTTTCAATCAACAGTCTTATTGAACTCGTGGAAAAAGCTGAAAATTTCAGCAGCAGAACCAGAAATATGAGAATGCAGGGTCTTGATTTTACAGAGGAGGATCTTCGCGAGGCTGTTCATGATAAAAAAATTATAATGTATTATCAGCCCCAGATAGACCTTAGAAAAAAAATTGTTTCCGGTTTTGAGGCGCTGGTAAGGTGGCAGCATCCTCAGCACGGACTTGTTTTCCCGGATCAGTTTCTGGCAAGGGTGGAAAAGATGAATCTTCTTCCTTTTCTGACTGAATATATCATAGATGAAGCATTGGGCTTCTGCGGACAGCTCAAGCAGGAAGGCTATTACAAGAGAATATCTGTCAATGTGACAGTGTTTGATCTTATCGATTCGTCAATGCCGGAATACATTCTCTCGCTCATAAAAAAATACAGTCTGGATACTGAGCAGGTAGTTATTGAACTGATAGAAACAGGGCAGATTGAGGAAAATTTGAAGAGTCTGGAAATTCTGACAAGGCTTTCAATGAAAGGAATCAATCTTTCGATTGATGATTTTGGAACTGGATACTCTTCGTTGAATCAGCTTCAAAAGGCTCCCTTTAACGAACTTAAAATAGACAAGAGTTTTGTATTTGAGTTTGTGAAAAATCCGGATTCCAGAACAATCATTGAATCAACAGTTGATATGGCTCACAAATTGAATCTTGAAGTCGTTGCAGAGGGAATTGAAAACAGACAGATTGCAGATATGCTCACAGATATAGGAGTGGACACTGGACAAGGCTATCATTTCAGTATGCCTCTGCCTGCATTTTCCGTAACAGGATTTATAAGAAGCTATATTTACAGATGATTGCAGGCAGGACAGTCATACTTTTTCGAAGGGCAGTCCGAATTCTGCTATAGTGCAAAGATCCGAAGCTTCACTGACGTGGTCCTTGTAATTTTTTATCCAGAACAGACCATTATGTTTTCTTGCTATGAAACTTGTTACACAGAGTCCCAGTCCGATGGAAAACTCCTCATCAAATTCAATGAATGCTTCCTCCGATTCCTTGGAAAGCCGGAAGAACGGTTCCAATACCAGCTGTTCATACTGCTCAGGCACACCGTTATCTTCTGTTTTTATCGAGTTTTTAAATGAGAAGAAAAAGTATCCGTCCTTGGAATATGTGAAAATTGAAATCAAAGAATTTGGAGAGCAGTATTTGGCTGCATTGATCATCAGTTCATTCAGAGCGGATGTCAGAAACTTTTCATCTGTGAGAAGACTGAATTTTCCTTTCGGATGTTCTATGTTTATTCTGCAGTTCTTTTTCTCCTGAAGAAATGGAGCAAGCTGTGCCCCCTTGATTTCAATTCTCTCAATAATGTCTGAGGAAGAAGTTTTTTTCAGATTCAAATTCTGTCTGGAAATAATTCCGAGAGTATTTGTAAGTGCTGAAAGCTGCTTATTGCTGAAGTTGTTGTTCGCTATCAGTGTATCAAAGATATCTCCAGCAACTGTATAATTTCCTTCTTTGTCTTTTTCTCCTTTTGTCAGGTCAAGCATATTGATCAGAGTAATCTGTACGCCGATTCCGGAACCCTGAAGAAGATTTCTGTTCATATTCTCCAGAATTTCCTTTGTTACGTCTGTAGAGCTGTTGATAGAAGATCTTTTATATTCATTCCATTGAAGTCTCGCCTGAATTTCCTTTGCGGACTGAATCTGTCTGCTCTGCTGAAGATTCAGAAACTTTCTAAACTCAAGTGCTTTCTCCACTGTTTCTTCAACGTAATTCAGCTTGACCGGTTTTACCAGATAATCGAAAACGCCCAGCTTCATAATATTTACAATCCTGCTGGACTCATGTTCGCCTGTAATAACAATAATTACTGCGTCCGGCTCTCTGATTTTCAGTTTTCTTACAAACTGTTCTCCGTTCAGTATCGGCATATTATAATCTACGATATAGAGATCAAAACTGGATCCAATGCAGGCTTCTTCGGCAGCAAGGCCATTGTCTACTGCAGTAACCTTAAATTTTTTTTCTGAAAGAAGATCTATCAAAGTATCCCTATAGTCTTCATCGTCTTCAGTGATTAGAATTTTAATTTCTGACTGCATACAATATCTAGTTTTTGCACACAGACAAACACTTCAACAATTTTAAATTTCCAGATTAGATAAGAATCATCGATTATGTTCAAATCATAGGAAACGGAGTTCTCTTTCAGACCTAATGCTTGCAATTTTAATATAAAATGCAAAGTTTGACTGATAATGATTCAGTCAGCAGAATGAATTTCCTGCTGAAAAAACAATCGAAAAGAAACAGCAGACGGGAGGGTATGATGACTTTGGACAATATTCGCGGATCTCTTTTGGGGCTTGCGGCGGCCGATGCAGCAGGCGTGCCTTATGAATTCAAAGACAGGAATGTCATGAAACAGAACCCTGCACTGGATATGACAGGGTACGGAACTCACGGTCAGCCCCCCGGAACCTGGTCTGATGACAGTTCGCTTTCATTCTGTCTGGCTGAAACACTTGCCGAAGGTTTTGATCTGAATAAGCTTGCAGACAAGTTTCTGAGGTGGAAGGAAAATGCGTACTGGACTGCTCACGGTTCAGTATTTGACATTGGGATTACGACATCTGCAAGCATTTCAAGATATGCAAGGAGCAGAAATCCTTACTCCTCAGGTGCAGCAGGGGAAAGGGAAAATGGAAACGGTTCACTGATGAGAATTCTGCCTCTGATATTTTATATACAGGATATGAATGAAGATGAGCGTTTCAGAATCGTCAAAGAAGTTTCATCTGTGACTCATTCACATATTATTTCCGTTCTGGCCTGCTTCATTTATACTGAATATTCAATTTTGATTCTGAAGGGAGGAGACAGATTTTCAGCCTACTTTATTATAAAAGAGTTTATGAAAAAATATATTCAAGATCGGAAAATCTGCACTCATCAGACCTTGAGTTTTTTTAAAAGAATACTGGATAAGGACTCAGTTCCAATCTATGAGCTGAAAGAGAAGGAAATACATTCAGGCGGGTTTGTTGTTGATACGCTGGAAGCATCTCTCTGGGCTTTCCTTTCCACAGAAAACTATAAAGATGCAGTGCTCCGCGCTGTGAACCTGGGTGATGACACGGACACTACGGCATGTGCTGCCGGAGGGCTGGCAGGTCTGTATTACGGCAGTTCGGCGATTCCGGAGCATTGGCTCTCCCTGCTTGCAGGAAGAGAGGATATAGAAGCATTGGCAGAACGTCTTTTTCTGAAACTGGAAAAATAGAAATACTCGGAATTTTCTCAGCCTTAGGGAGGTACTTCAATGCCCTCTGGTGTTCATTCAGATTCAGAATGCACTTCTGACAGGTTCGCGCGTGAGATTATGTCCAGTTCACTTCAGAATCTGCTCTGTTTAATAGTATGAAATATTATAATTATTTATACTTTTCGGACTTACAGGACTGGAAGCCTGTCCTGCATCTCATTCTTTTGGAATTTGGAAATCTGAAAATCTTTTAAACAAAGATCGGTATTTTGTCGCCAGCCTCTGCCGCAGGCAAATAGGCAGATAACTCCTTTGCAGTCGGCCTTCTGAACGGGTGACTGGTTCAGATTTTCTATGAATATATTTAAATTACATACGGATATAATGAAATTTTGCGATGAATCAGCAAAAGCGGCAGCTTCCACGCTTGCGAAACTGTCGGCAGTCTGCTGCCCAAAGCGCCCGTCTTCGTGCAAGGCGGTCTGATAATTATTTTTTCTTATAAAAAAAATACATCAGGTGCGTCCGATATGCTGGAGCCGGAGATTCCGGCTCTGACGCATAAATCTGACATTGGGCTGGGGTGTGAGCCGGCTGTCTGCCGGAGAGTGTTCCTGTCGGTGGGCGTGGGGTTGAATTTTTTTTATGAGAGGGGGAGTTTTTGGTGAAAAAAGTAAGAAAGT
>DAORDI010000079.1:0-19853 GCA_035345895.1 Leptospiraceae bacterium | reverse complement strand
GATAAGATCGGAGGAAAATGGAAACCTGTGATTATCTATCTGATCCGGAAAGGAGCAAACCGTTTCGGAATTCTTCATCGGGGGATAGAAGGCATCAGCAGACAGATGCTTACGCAGCAGCTTCGCGAACTCGAAGAGGACAGAATTCTGAATAGAGAGGTTTTTCCCGAAGTCCCCCCTAGAGTGGAGTACAGTTTCACGGATTACGGAAAATCTCTTTTCCCAATTATAGATGCAATGATAAAATGGGGGAACAAAAATATGGAGATTTTCTCAGATTGACAGGATTCCCGATTTGACCCGGCTCAAATTTCTTGTCAAAATCACCTATAGGGTGTAAGATGGTAAAAAATCCGTAAAAGGAGCTAGAATTGGAATTTCCGGAATTGGAACCTTATTTTCAGGCTATAACGGACATTACAGATAATATAGCAAGCATCAATACTCACTATGATGTAGACCATGAGAAGGATTTCAGCGAACTCGAAAAGATTGCTGTAGATGTTTTTTCCAGATCCTGGGAAAAAACAGATGAGAATTACTTCAAATTATTTACAAGTTATTACACTTTTCATATAAAAATCATAGAGGAACTTATCAGCGAAGCCCGCCGAATTCTGAATCCTGAAAAAAGAGAGTATTTGAAAAGACTTGTGGCATATAAGAAAAGTTCCGACGAATGGTTTGCTGCTCTCAAGAAAAAACGCAAACTGGCCGCAGTAGCATAATATAACTTCTGGAGGAAGTTGAATGATTTTCAATTCGATTGACTTTCTCCTTTTTTTTCCGGCAGTTTATCTCATCTATCTGAAACTGCCTCACAGGGGACAGAATTTTTTCCTGCTTGCCGCCAGTTATTTTTTTTACGGATACTGGGATTACAGATTTCTTTCACTTCTTATAATTTCCACAATCGTAGATTATTCTGCCTCGCTTGGCATCAAAAGATCAGAAAGTCCAGGCAGGAAAAAGCTCTTCCTTTTCTTCAGCATTTTTTCCAATCTGAGCATCTTAGGCTTTTTCAAATACTTCAATTTTTTTACAGGAACCGCTGCGGCACTTTTAAAGACAGTAGGACTTCAGCCCAATCTGCCTGTCCTGAATATCATCCTGCCTTTGGGGATTTCCTTTTATACATTTCAGACAATGTCTTATACCGTGGACGTTTACAGGGGACAGCTGGAACCAGCTGACGATTTCTGGGATTTTGCACTCTTTGTCACTTTTTTTCCGCAGCTTGTCGCAGGCCCGATTGAAAGAGCAACCAATCTGCTTCCTCAGGTTCTGAAAGAAAGGACAATTGTTTTTCAGGAACTGCAGAACGGTGCATTCCTGATTCTCTTCGGTTTCTTCAAGAAACTCTTCATTGCCGACAACTTGGCAATGATTGTTGATCCTATCTTCGATCCGATAGAGAAGGGGACATTGAATTTCGGAGAAGCAGGTCCTCCGAATTCTCCTACAGTTCTGTTCGGCACTGTTGCATTTACAATTCAGATTTACTGTGACTTTGCGGGATATTCCGATATTGCACGAGGAATTTCCAAATTTATGGGCTTTGAACTGATGAGAAATTTCAATACACCTCTTCTGGCACAGAATATAAACGATTTCTGGAGAAGATGGCATATCTCTTTTATGTCCTGGCTTCGGGACTACGTTTATTTTTCGATCGGAAGCAAGAACGATCCGGAGTGGAGAAAAAATGCAAATAATCTGTTCACGTATTTTCTGTCAGGGCTGTGGCACGGAGCAAGCTGGACATTTGCAATCTGGGGTTTGGTGAACGGAATTTGCAGCGTTTTATACAAACTCACTCTCCCTCTTTGGCCCAAATCCCGGGGAGATCATTATAAAATCATTTCTATCTCAAAAAAAATCATTAAAGCTCTCTTTACATTGGTGCTTATTTCTGCACCTACAATTTATTTCCGTTCGCAGAGTTTTGATCTGGCACTGCTTCATTCCAAGAGTCTGTTTACGAATTTCGGCCTGCTTGATGCAAAGCTGTTTGAAAAGGTATTCAGAAACATTGCTCTTCTTCTGCTGATTGAAATTTATCAGAACAGTACAGAAGATGAGTATGCTGTTTTCCGGCTGCCTGTCGCCGTCCGTTCTGTTCTGTATGTCGTGATGTTTTATGCCGTAACTGTCCTGGGGAATTTCAATAAAAATGCATTCATTTATTTCGTTTTTTAAAAAAAGCCCTGCCTTTGTATTGGCAGTTCTCTTTATTGTGCTGTTTGAAACAGCACTTCATTTTGTACCGAATCTGCATTACCTGGACGGGAGAGGTGCCTTCTTCACTTATTACAAGCGTTTTCTTGCAGAAGACAGCACAAAATCCTATGATATCCTGATATACGGAGACAGCCGGTCACTTTCCCTCCAGGGTCAGAAAAAAGATGATAAAAATAAATATTCTATATACAACTTCAGTCTTCCTGCAGCCGGACCCAGATATTTTCCGTATTTCCTGAAGAAATATCTGAAAAATCATTCTGAAAAGCCGAAACTTGTGGTCTGGGCAGCCGACCCGGCTCTGATGATGTCCAAAAAAACTGTTTCCTTTTCGGACAATCCTGCACTCTGGAATGAATACAAGCACAGACTTTTGAATCTTTTTTCCATATCTGAAGCCTGGGAGCAGTACAGCGGATACGAATTTTTCTTTATTATGAAAGAATATCTTCCTCATTCCATTCTGACAGTGAGACACAGACAGGGTTTTGAATCTCTGGTCGGAATCAGGCTGGAAAGTCTGCTGTCCGGAAAATTTCATCTTGTGGAAGAAAACAAAAAACTGATCAAGTTTGTGGAAGAGGAAAATGGCAAAATAAATCTGGGGGATTTCTTTCCTGCGCCGGAGGGTGCGTCTGAAAGAGAAATAGTCAATCATCTTCCTGTTTACAATACTTCGGAAATCAATACGGAACCTCTTCGAAATTTTCTTGACCAGTGCAGAAAGGAAAATCTGAAAGCGATTGTTCTGAATATCCCCCGTGCAGAAGGATTTCATCAGACTCTGTTTTACAGAACGGCAGAAGCTGAAATAAAGAGGCTCCTTGAGTCTTATCCTGAATTCAGATACATTCAGTTTGAAGATATGGATTATCCTTTGAATCTGTTTTCTGAATCCATTCACTATAATTTTAAAGGCGGAAAAAGAGTAAATGCGGAATACACAGAAAAGATTGTCCCGCAGTTTTACTCTTATATAGAAAATAATGAAAAATAAATTTCTTTTATACCCAGTTTTTCTTCTGCTTTTTCTCTTTCTTTTCGACAAGATCTTTCTTATCGAATTTTTCAAGCCTTATATCAAGCCGGACATCACTACGCATATTTATTATGAAACCAGAAACGATCTTCTGAAGATTCTGGGCGCAGATGATGAGGTGAGAACAAAAAAAAAGAAACTTATGGTGATCCTTGGATCTTCCAGACTTCTGTACTTTGATGCGGAACAACTCCGTGAATATTATCCTGACTGGAAGATATACAATTTTTCTTCCGCTGTCACTACCCCTGCATACTATGCCTACAATCTGGAAAAGATACTGGAAAAGGGAATCGTGCCGGATTTCATTCTTCTGGAAACCGATCCTAATCAGTTCAATGCAAATTCTCCCGTGTTTAAGGGATCCAATCTTACCTACAGTTTTGACCTGCCTTTTGTCCTTAAAAATGCAGGGCTTTTCGGAAAGGATTATGTGAGTTTCTATCTGGGAAAATTTCTTTTTGCCGTGGGAAAGAACAAGCCTCATCTGGATACTGCATTTAAAAGAGCTTCTGATCCGAATTTCCAGACTATACTTGCAATGCAGAATGCCACACGCGATTTTCTTCTAAAAAATCTCGGACATGCGTCTCCGATTGTGGAAAGTTTTGTGGAAAGGGATTTTGCATCTCTTCAGGCGACCAGTCAGAGAACAATGGACTGGGTCTATTCCGGTTACAGACCCTCGGAAATGCAGCATGAATTTTACAGAAGAATTTTATCCCAAATTCATGCAAAAAAGATACCGCTGATCATTGTCTGGCCGCAGAGTTCGATTCCGATGCAGAACCTGATTCAGAATGCAAAGTTTACGCCTGAATGGAAAAAGACTGTAGATGCTGATTCTTCCAAGTACGGCTACAGAATCCGCAATATGTCCGATACAGACAGGTATTCCTGCAACGCATTCGTGGACGGGGGGCATATTGCAAAGGACTGCTACTACAGTTTCATCAGATATGTATTTCAGGAATACTATTTGGAATATAAACTATGAAAATCTACGAATATAAGAACTGCGGAACCTGCAGAAAGGCACTGAAATATCTTGACAGCAATAAAATTCCCTATGAAAAAATTGCCATAAGAGAAACTCCTCCGTCGGTTTCTGAACTGAAGAAGATGCTTAAGTTTCTGGACGGTGACAGCAGGAAACTTTTCAACACGTCAGGCGGAGACTACAGGCAGCTGAATCTGAAGGAAAGGCTTAAGGAAATGAAGACGGAGGATCAGCTGAATCTTCTGGCTTCAAACGGAAACCTGGTCAAAAGGCCTTTTGTACTGGAGAAAGATTTTGGTCTTGTAGGCTTCAAGGAAGAGGACTGGAACCGGGTTTTTCTCAAGTAAAGTTTTTTTCATTCTTCCCCCTGCTCAGTCTAATAATGGAAGACACTTCAAAAGGTTTTTATAGAGTGTTTATTTAAAATGATGGTTTTTGTGTTGAACTCTTTATTGGCGGAGACTGTGTAAAAAGGGCATAATCACAGATGAATCAGATGGACACAGGTATTATGTCGGAAAAATCCTGCAGGTCAGCAGCGTATTGGATTTTAGTCTGATGTTTTATTCCAGGATCAGCATCATCTTAGTGTTCTTTGCGGCTTTTCTGCTGAATTTTTCCCCTTGCACCGTTTCTGAAAAAAAGACAAAACAAAATTGGAGGATCCATGAAAAAGATTCTGGCTGTCCTGCTTCTGATTGTTTTTCAGAACTGTGATACAAGAAAGAAAATAACCGACGGGCTGGAAGTTCAGCTCTTCTGTTCAGTGTTTGCTTCCTGCAGCAGTACCGCAGTGAGAGGTGTCAAGTTTGGAATGATCGGAGACAGCTGGACTGACCTTTTATTTGGAACAAATGTCATCGAAAATATGAGGTATCAGCTCGAAAAGTATCATGGATACCAGATTACAGGCTCGACTCTCGGAGGGCAGACTCTTGCAAATGCAGTGAAAGCAGGTCTTCAGTTCAAGGTGATTGACGAGGCAGGGCCAAGTATAAAATATATGCTTTTATCATTAGGAGGTAATGATCTTCAGGGCAATCCTTCTGCCTATGCAGGAAATATTGCTGCAGAGAAGGCCAGAAGGCTTGCTCAGATTCAGGAAAATCTTCTGGGTATGGTTAGTTCAGGAAATTTCTACAAGCTGCAGAAATGGGGCGGAGATCCTCTCACATGGATCATATATGGCTATGATTATCCGAATCCTGATGTACCTTCCGTGCAGGACTCAACTTCCTGCCGATCTACCTTGAAGAGTGCAGGCTTTTCCGATACGGACGTGGATACACTTGTAGTCAGCACTCTGAATGAATACAATGTATTCCTTTCCCAGATGATAACGAAAGACTACCATATCCGCTACATTGATCTGAGAGGTACTCTCGGAGGACCGTATTCTCAGAAACAGTACATGTATGACTGTATTCATCCGAATTCTGCAGGATTCCGTCTTCTAGGAAACCGATATGCAGAGACACTGAAGGGGTTCACAAACAATGAAAGATAATTCTATGAAATATATTATATCATTATTTTTTATGTTCATCTCTCTTTCCAGTCTCAGTGCAGACAGCACTTTTGCTCATCCTCTTCAGGTGGAGCCGGTAACTGTCTACAAAAAAGTAAGAGTGGATGCAAAGGGTGTGGAGAACAAGGAATCCGGAAATTATGACAGACAGAGAAATGTTTCATTCGAAGCTGAGTGGAGTTTTCTGGATATGTTTTCAGTGAAAGGAGGGGGCGGTGCAACTAAGTATGAATCAACAGGGAACAAGCCGTCAACACTGACTGACAGGTGGAATCTGGGACTTAAATTCGGAAAAGCATTCGGCGGGGAATCTTTTCGATTCGGGGTAGGAGCAGGAATGCGTCTTTTCAACAAGCAGACAGGAGCAAGTCCTTACTATCAGAATGCGCCGGATCTTTATCTGGTAAAACCGAGTTTCTCTTTAGGAATGGGATTCGGTGCACTGGATATTGTGGCCGAAATGTCTCTTGTAAGCGAGACGAATCCGACCTTTCGGGAAAAAGTGAAGCAGGATTTCAGAAGACATTATGTGAAAGGGCTTTCTGTTTCATACGGTCTGGATAACAATCAGGTTAGACTGTTTTTGGAAACTCTGTACTATGAGCCTTATGATAAGCGTGTTGATAAAAATATCGATTCCTGGTACATGTGTCCCGGCATCAGTTATAAGCTGTATGAAGGGGGGTGGCTGACTGCTTCAGCTCAGGTCCCGATGAGAAATGAACTGTATACCTGGGACAGAGGACTGAAAATCAGTTATTTCCATTTCTTTGAATAGAGCATTATGATCCAGATGCATTGACTGTGCACTTCGGCCGAGGGAGCTGCCTCGGCGAAATTTTTGAATATCAGCTGACTGGAATTCAGACAGGGAAATATGCTTACTGTGTTTCAGGCTGAAGCTTTACTTTAAAATCTCATTCATTATTTCCTGTGATTTTTCTTCCAGATCTTCCAGTGTATCCGTTTTCAGTTCCTCTGCCAGCTTTGAATCAAGAAATTTTAGACCCTGTTTTCCAAATTCTCCCAACGCCCATTTTCTGAACTGCTTTGTTTCCTTTTCTTTTTCGGTGACATTGGTCTTTATATTCAGAATAAACTGCAGCAGTTCAGTGATGCCGATCCTTTTGACAGTGCTCGTCTGAAAAATAGGAGGAGTTTCCTTTTCCTCCAAAATTTCTTTCAGAAACTGGAGCGAGTTGGACAGTGTGTGATAACTGGAAGCTGCCAGTTCTGTTTCATCACATTTATTAATGATAAACGCATCAGGCACTTCCATGATTCCGCTTTTCATAAACTGGACCTGATCTCCTCCCAAAGGCTGCATAACCAGAAACGAAAAGTCGGCGAGTTTAGAAACCTCTATTTCATTCTGTCCTATTCCGACTGTTTCTATAAGAACATAGTCAAAAAAATATCTCAGCAGTCTGACTACATGGTAGGTATATGGATTTACTCCGCCCAGTTCCTCCTGGCTGGCCTGAGATCTGAAATAGATCCTTTTTTCCCTGGCAGGAATGCTTATCCTTGTTCTGTCACCAAGTATGGCACCTCCGCTGATGCTGCTCGACGGATCAATTGCGACAATAGCCATTTTTTTATCCGGGACTGTTTCCAGGAATTCTCTGCAGAGTTCTCCGATCAGAGATGACTTTCCCGCTCCCGGTGTTCCCGTAATTCCGACTGTAATGCAGGATGCCTGTCTGTCGAGGATGGAAAAAACTTTTTTCCTGTTTTCAAAAGAAAACTTGTTCTCAATCAAGGAAATCAGACGGGCTATGGAAAACTTATCCCCATCTGATGCATTCTGTATCCATTCTGAAATCTCGTTCATAGTGACAGAAAAAAAGATTCAATCAAATCAGGAATTTCTTTTTTAATGATTCTGCCTGAATAATAATCGGAAAATTTTCCAGTCGCTGCCGACTTAAATGCAATAGTGAGGATGCAAGATATGGTTTACAATGAAAGTATGTGAGAGATTTCTAGCATTATGGCTGAATATCCAGTTCCTGAAAATGAAGCGGGAAGATTGAAAACCCTGTATGGATTTGATATTCTGGATACACTGCCCGAGGATCAGTATGACGGGATTACCAAGATCATCTCGGAAATATGCCAGGTTCCTGTTGCCCTGATCTGTCTGATTGACGAAAACAGACAGTGGTTCAAATCTAAGATCGGTCTGGATATTCTGGAGACTCCCAGAAATATCTCGTTCTGCCAGTATGCAATTATGGATGACGGTCTTCTTACAGTAGAGGATGCAGAGAGGGATATTCGATTCAAAAACAATCCTTTGGTAGTTGATTCTCCCCGAATCCGATTCTATGCAGGGATGCCTCTGCGGACGACTGACGGTTTCAATATCGGAACATTATGTGTTATGGACAGTAAGCCGAAAATACTTTCCCCAAGTCAGAAGGATGCACTCTCTGCAATGGCAAAACAGGTTGTCCATCTTCTGGAACTGAAAAAAGCAAATCAGGCACTGGAAAAAACACAGAAAACAATTTCCAACTTTTTTAAACTTTCTCTGGATCTTCTCTGCATAGCGGATGAAAAGGGATATTTTATAAATATAAATCCTTCTTTCGAAAAAATACTTGGATATTCTGAAAATGAGCTCCTCTCAAGACCCTTCATCGATTTTGTTCATCCGGATGATGTGAATGATACTCTGAATGTAATGAATAGACTGAATCAGGGAGAGGACTGCACTGATTTCATCAACAGATACAGAAAGATATCCGGTGAATATATTTATATCTCATGGCATGCGACAACTGATATGGATACCGGTCTTATTTATGCGGCCGCCAGGGACATTACTGAAGAAATGAGGCATTCAAGGGAAATCTATGATCTGAATTCCGCACTGGAACAGTCGGCTATTGTAGCAAGAACAGATCACAGGGGAATTATCACGTATGTTGACGACAATTTCTGCAGAATATCCAAATATGCAAGAGAAGAACTTCTTGGAAAAAATCACAGGATCGTAAATTCAGGATACCATTCCAAGGAAGTCTTTAAAAATATGTGGGAGACAATCACCTCGGGAAAGGTATGGAAGGGTGAGATCAAAAACAGAGCCAAGGATGGAACCTATTACTGGGTGGATGCAACAATTGTTCCGCTGAGAGACGTGGAGACAAACAGACAGCATTACATTGCAGTCAGATATGAAATCACAGACAAGAAAGAATATGAGGAAAAACTTAAAGAAACAAATGACAGACTGAATCAGGCAATCCGTTTCAAGGATATTTTCCTTGCAAATATGAGTCACGAAATCAGGACTCCGATGAATGCAATCATCGGATTTTCAAATCTTCTTTCGAATACGGAACTGAACCATGAACAGAAGGAATATCTGCATTCCATTACTGTTGCATCCAAGAATCTTCTTGTAATCATCAATGACATACTTGATCTTTCCAAGATTGAGGCAGGAAAAATTATACTGGAAAATGAAGTAATTTCCATTCAGGAAATTATGGAATCGTCATTGAAATTTTCTGAACAGAAAGCTGCTGAAAAAGGGATACAGCTTATTCTGAAGACGGATAAAAAAGTCCCGGCGGCAGTCAGAGGTGACTCAGTCAGACTGACTCAGATTCTGGTCAATCTGATCAGCAATGCCGTTAAATTTACGGAACGCGGGAGTGTTGAAGTTTCTGCTGATGTCGCAGGCAGAACAGGACTGAAGACAGAAATACTTTTCTGCGTAAAGGACACGGGGATAGGAATTCCTGCAGAAAAAATTGAAACAATATTCGAAAGGTTTGAACAGGCCTCTGCATCAACGACAAGAAAATACGGAGGGACTGGTCTCGGTTTAAGCATTGTAAAAATGCTTGTGGAACTCCACAAAGGAACAATTGATGTGGAAAGTGCAGAAGGAAAAGGTTCTTCTTTCCGTTTCCGCATCTCATATTCAATTGCGGACGAATCTTATCTTCTTAAGGCATATACACTGGAAAGACAGAAAAGCAGAATATTGGAAGGTCTTCATATTCTCGTTGCAGAAGACAATGAACTCAATCAGAAGCTTGTGACAAAATATCTGACTGGTCAGGGAGCTTCAGTAAAACTTGCATTGAACGGGATCAAATGTCTGGAACTTCTGAATACGGCAAGATTTGATGTCATTCTGATGGATCTGCATATGCCGGAAATGGACGGATATGAGGCATCAAAGACAATTCGAAACAGTTACAGAATTCCTATTCCGATCATTGCCTGCACTGCAGATACGATGGCCGGAGAAAAGGAAAAATGCTTTCAGGCAGGCATGAACGGCTATATCTCAAAACCCTATTCTGAAGATGAGCTGATCAATGCAATTCTTTCTGTCTGCTCTGTTCAGTAGATTTCCGGTCTGTATGCAGGTATGTTTATAATTATAATATCTCCTTTTTTGATGACTGGAGTCTTTTTGAACCAGACAGTGCTGTCTATTGATTCCAGAATTTCTGCACTCAGTCCGCTTTTCTGAACTCTGGCACTGGAACTCTTCGTTATATACCTGGCTTCAGAACACCAGCCAAGAACTCTGTCCTCTTCCTCTGAAACTGCAAGACAGGCGGTCTCTGAGGTTTCTGAATTGAGGAGAACTGCTGAATCCTCGCCTGACAGGGAAGGGGAAAGAACTGCTGAATTGCCTTCAGTTTTCTTCAGAGTCATTTTATAATGTTCGCAGTCAATTGTTCTGACAGGGATCTGTCGGGAGGCACCGTTTTTCTGCGAAAAAAGTGTACAATTTTTAGGAATGAGTTCAAGTTCCGAATTTACCGTCTTTTTTACTGAACCTCTCCATTTCCATTCTTCCCAGTTCCTTTCCGGATGAAAACTTCTCCAGCTGAGAAGAAATTCTCCTTTTTTTTCTCTCTTTGAGTTCAGTATCAGCTGAACAGCGTGAGTGCTTTTGCCGATGTTTCTTATCTCGGAGAAAAAAGTTTCTGTTGAAATATTCTCCAGGGCAAAAATTTGCTTTGTCAAAAAAATCAGGTATATTACAATAATTCCAGCAGGTGAAAGAATGATGCGGTTCATAAAGAATTCTCCTTGGAAAGGCTGTTGTTTTTCCTCTATCTCTGCAATAATTTTTTCATTTCTGATTTTTGAGTGTTCTCCGTCTGCAGTAAAAAAATCAAAGATGAAAAATAAGAAAAATATTGAACTTGCATTAGGAATTAATTCCACAATGACAGCAAACTGCAGACAGACAGGAGAGTTTTGGGCAAGAAATCTTTCCAGTGCATTTCAGACATCGTACTGCGCAAAGACTGATTTTCTGGGAACTGCCTCAAACGCAAATTTTTATCTGGAAAAAGGCATCAGTCTGGGAATTGATCTTAAGACTGTACTTTCAGAATACCAGAATAAAATATACCCTGCAATGCAGGAAACCTTCGGATCTCCTTCGGATATAGACGGATCAGGAAAAATTGACATTGTGTTTCTTGATATCAGGGACGGGAGTACAAGTTCCAGCAGTTTTGTGGCAGGTTTTGTCGATCCCATTAATTTTCAGCTGGATCAGATGGGTTCCGCAGTCAGATCCAATCAGAGGGAAGTGATTTATATCGATGCAAAGGAACTCATCGAACTCAGGAACAAGGATCTTTCGTCAGGAAGGCCGGATATTTTCTTTGCAACAATTGCTCATGAATACCAGCATCTTATCCGATATCAGTATGGACTTGGGACAGACGATATCTGGATAGATGAGGGGACAAGTGAGACTGCAAGCGATATTGCAGGATACGGTGCTCAGATCTCAAGAATCGAGTGTTATCGCGGGGCAGGGAAGGCAAACTGTTCCGGAGGAATTGCAGGCGAATCTCTGGTAAACTGGAACAACACATTGAAGAACTATTCTTACGGATATGCATTTATGAACTTTATATATTTCAGCTCCTCTCAGAATGATTCCGGAAGAAAGAATTTTCTTAAGAATACACTCAAGGGATTTTCCGGTTCCCGAGGTGACAGTATGAATTCTTTGATGAAGATTTTCAAGTATTCCGACAATTACAGATCTGATCTTCTCGGAACTTCTGAAAAGGCCATGGCAGAAAAAATGCTGGGTATTTTTCTCGGTCAGAGCATTGGTTACACTTCTTTCAGCACAGTATACAGGGCAAACCAGTCCGGCACTTCCGAATCCTGGCAGTCGGCAGCTGATTATTACAGACTTCCTCAGACTCTTTCAGGCCTTTATACACCCAGTCCGATGTCACTGAGAACTGCCCCGTCTGCATTTATTGCTTCTGCTACTCAGGCATTTCGATATTCAGGAGATGTCGCCTCAGTCAATTCATCTGACCCGGATGTGACTGCCGTCAAATCACAGAACGAATTCCTTCTTTTCAACGGGAGCTTCAGTGCAGTGTCTCCGACCAAAAGCAGAAGTGCCTCCGAACCTTTTCTGCACAAATGTTATTCGGGAGAACTGATCAGACAGGAAGTTATGGAAGCAAAAAGCTATAAACTATTAAAATAAAGGAACATACAGAATGAATCAAAAAGCCCCGGTAGTACCGTCAATAGTAAGTGCATACAATATTTATGCACTCGATTTTCATTTTTATTCCATTAACGGTTATTTCCCAATTTCGGAAAAGCATACGATGTCTTATCTTCGTTTTTATCTGAATAAGAAAGATTTGGATGAAAAAAAAGATTCTATTTTTCTTTTTAATCCTGTCCTGAAGTATCTCAAGGAAAAATATCCCCAAATGACTACAATCTCTTCGGGCGCAGATAATGGCGTGAGTATGTATTTTGCGTATCAGCTGAAGCCTGATCTGATGATTCAGCTTGGGATTCTTTACTATCTCAGAGTGGAAGATCCGAATGAGCCTGGGGTTTTCCGTTATCAGTACTGTGCTGATGCTTATGCTCAGTATTCAGATCAGAGAATTCTGGCTTTAAACGATGTATCTTATGCCTGCTCGGAAGGAACTAGAGAAGAAGCAGAAAAGATTACTGAAAAGCTCTGGGAACTCCGTGAGGAAACTCCGATCATTGATCAGGGTCAGGTAGTCAGTCAGATAGGCATTATCTGCAAGACAGTAGAAGGTGTTTATTATATAGCAGATAAAGAATTTACCGAACACAGTGCCGGATTCAAGGATTTTGATCTGGATATGCATTACGGAGAAGGATTTACTGAAAAGTTTCACAGACTTCTGGTGGAAAGACTCAAGACTAGAAGCAACGGTATTGTTCTGTTTCACGGTTCTCCGGGTACAGGAAAGACTTTTTACATCAGAAGGGTCATCAGAGAACTTTACAATCTCCCTGATAAAAAAATCATTATCGTTCCAAATACCTTCGTGAAAGATATTGCTACTCCTGAATTTTTCAATTTCCTGTATTCCTATATTCAGGACAATTTTGTAAGTCTTGTTCTTGTGATTGAAGATGCAGAAAATATTCTGAAAAAAAGAAGCAGCAGAAACAGCTTCGAGGCAATTTCCAATATCCTGAATATGACTGACGGTCTTCTGAATGATTTTGTTCATATCCAGATTGTGGCTACATTCAACACTGAGCTGGAAAATATTGACACTGCGATCCTCAGGCATAAGAGGCTTCTGGCAAGAAAGGAGTTTCAGAGACTGGGATTGGATGCCGCAAAGAAACTGGCGAAGTCGGTCGATATCCCTGCGGAACTGATTGCAAAAATGACCAAAGAAACCTATTCATTGGCAGAAATCTTTTCTTTGAACGAGCAGGAAGCAGACAGCCTTCTGTTAAATGCCTAGAAATTAAAAATCTCCGCTTCGACGGTCAGACAGTCTGTTGAGGCGGCTGAATTATATCCTCTTTTATCTTCAGCTCTTCTTTTTAAATCTTTCTTTCAATAAAGTGAATGTATTCCCGAAATAAATGAATACAAATATCGAAATAAGCACCTGAAATGACAGGAACCCAAAAGCAAATGCATTTATGCTCAATGGATTGTAAATGTGTTCTGCCTTAATGAAAAGAGGATCATCTCCTGATATCTGATAGTCTTTCAGAGGAATTATAAAACTGCCTGCACGTCCGTTTTTTGTAATTTCCAGTTTTACGGGAAGAAGTCTTTCTATATGATTCAGATATCTTTTCAGATCATATGCAAAAATCATTACTCCTGGAATCATAGGACTTCCTGAAAAATCGCACAGGGCTGATACGGTCATCATATAATACTTTCCGTTAATTTCGGAAATTGTATTAAAATCCCCTTTATTGTAACTTTTCTTATGAAACAGATATTTTTTGAGCGAGATTGGAGCTGTTTCTGAAGAGTCTCTTGCCCATTTTTCAATCAGAGTGTAGCCTTCGCCGAGGACTACCCCAATATAGTCAAATTCGTTCAGCAGGGAAGTGTCTGCATTCAGTTCCTTGTATGTTTCTGCTTCTTTTCCTGCCTGGACATTTTCCCACAGCGTCGCCCACCAGGCATAAGCCGTGACTCTGCCATGATTTGCATTCCATCTGCTTTCAATATGGCCCTGGAATGAGTACAGAATGAAATCCTTCCACTTTCTGCTGTTTTCCATATTCGCATTCAGGTATATGCAGAATTCGGAAAAAGAAACCAGCAGAAACAGTGTTGGAAGAAATTTATTTATCCAAGTCTTAAGTTTATCCAAGGATAAATTATTCCCATTTGTCCTTGTTTCTTACTTTGACTGTTTTCTGATCTTCAAAAACAATATTGGAGCCGGCTGGAATGACTTTCCCTTCATTTTTGATTTCAAAAAAAGTATTTTCCACACCGATATTCGGATAGTATTCCTTGTTTGTCCTGATCATACTGTTCTTGATATTCAAAATGAATACAGTTCCGGGAGGGAAACTGTGTCCCATAATTTCAGCAGTCTTGCGGAGCATAATTGACTTTGGAATTTCAGGTGTCTTGCTTCTGTCTCCGAAGGTATTTGTTTCAGGATGATACAGTATGATGGAACCGGCTGGAAAAATGTGCTGAAAACTCCCTGAATATTTCTCATCCAGAATTTTCTGACTGTCTCCGAGAACCGCACGGTTGACATATCCGTTTTTGTTCAGTATGAGTTCTGTGCCTTTTGAAAATGTTGTGCCCTGAATTTTTTCTTTTTCGGAGAGAATTTTTCTCGTTTCACCTGGGCGAAGAGTGACGTCCTCTTCCTTTACTTCCGGTGCTCCTGCACAGAACCAGGTCAGAAGGACTGACGTGAGTATTAGATATTTCATAGATTCTCCTTGGAGTCCAGAGGAATCAGAACTGTAAAAACTGTACTCCCTGGAACTGATTCAACTGAAATTTTTGCTTTATGCTTTTCAAGAATATTTTTGACGATGCCGAGGCCCAGTCCTGTTCCCTGTCCCTGATCCTTCGTTGTAAAGAACGGGTCCCAGATTTTATCCTGGATTTCCTTAGGAATGCCTGATCCTGTATCAGAGATTCTGATTTCTGCCATATCTTCTGCTCTTCTGATGCTTACTTTCAGAGTTCCGCTTCCGTTCATTGCATGAATTGAATTCTGCATCAGGTTTGTCCAGACCTGAGTCAGTTCATCCTGATTGCAGTTGATCTGGGGCTGAAAATGAAACTCTTTGATGACCTCAATCCCGTGTTTTGTCTGTCCCTGCAGAAGAATGAGTGCGTTGTCAATTCCAGTGCAGATGTCTGCCGGTTCAAAAGTCCCCCTTCCTGAATGGGAGTACTGTTTCAGCGCCCTTACTATCCTTGTGATATTTTCTATTGCATATCGGATATGTGCTATGTTCTTTGAAAATGCTGAGACTGTCTTCAGAAATTCAAGTCCCGCTTTTCCTGTTTCTTTCACTATATCCAGAAGAATTTCTTCCAGTTCAAAATAGGATCTGTCTATAATGAAATTTGCAAGATCTTCTGAGTCGGCAGCAGGCAGTCCTCCTGCAGTAAATTTTTCTCTCAGGATTTTTCTCTGTCTGAATTTCTCCTTGGAATCAGGCACCTTCATTGATCTGTCGTTCAGAATCAGATTGGCCGCATTTTCCAGTTTATCTGAAAGATCTGTCTTCTGCATAAAACCGGAAATAGTCTGCAGGTGCGAAAAAAGACTGTGGATATGCTTGTCCAGAAGTTCCGATGAGCTGGATATGACTCCGGATGGAGTATTGATTTCGTGAGCGACTCCTGCCACCATTACCCCGAGGGAAGCCATTTTTTCAGAGAGTACGAGCTGTTCCTGGGTTTCTCTGAGCTCCTTGGTTCTCTCCTGCACTTTTTCTTCCAGTGTTTCAGTGAGCATAATCAGCTTGGAATAAAAAATGGAATTGGACAGGGCCATGACTGCCACGCTTCTCAGTTCAGCCAGTCTTCTGAAATCGGCATCCTTGTAGTCGCCTGATTTTCTTTTTCCGAGAAGTGCGTATCCTATCAGTCCCTGATTCATTGTAAATGGTATAAGAAGGGATATATGGTATTTCAGGAAGAAAAATTCCAGTCTGTCTGCAATGTCAGGAGGGGCCATTGATCTGATTCTGTCTATATTGAGGAGTCTTTCCAGTTCAGTGAGCCAGATCATCATAGGATCGAAGAGCATGAATTTTTCTTCATAGTCTCTTCTGCTCTTTCCTCCGATCAGAATAAACTGTCCCTGTTCGTCGCTCCAGTAGAATATATCGCAGAATTCGGGATGAAACTCAGAAAGAATAAAATCCTGGAACTCACTGAATATCTTTTCCGGCTGATTCAGAGTGAAAAGATTGTTCTTGAAATAATCAGAAACTGCCCTGTATTCCAGTTCCATTTTCAGTTCAGTGGACTGCTGAAGTTCCAGAAAACGTTCTCTTCTGGATTTCCTGTAATAATAGAGAAATGTAATCCAGGGGAAGAATGCCTGGAGTGCAAGAAGCAGATCCAGCTTATAATTCAGATCCACAAGAGTGCTGATGGACGCAGTGATGCAGGTGGAAGTCACTGCAAACAGAAGCAGAAGTTTAACTGTCATTTAGTTTCCTGTTCTTTTTGTGTCTTGTGCTGTCTCTTTTCGTGTTCTTTTCAATCGTGCTTTTGAAAGCATCTTCCATGCTGATGTTCATCTGATTACAGAGTGCCGCCAGCACAAAAAGGATGTCCCCGATTTCTCCGGAAATGCTGCTTTCTCTGTCCGATTTCTTGAAGGACTGCTCCCCGTATGTCCTTGCCATCAGTCTGGCAAGTTCACCCACTTCCTCCATCAGGATTGCGGTATTTGTAAGTTCGGAATAGTATCTGACTCCGTAAGACTGAATCCATCCATGAACAGTGTTCTGAGCCTCTGCAAACGTGAGTGTTCCTTCTGCGTGAAAATCCTTATTTGCAGATTTCTTTTTCTGCACTGTTTTTTCTGCTGTTTTTTTCATTTGTCAAGTATTCTCTTCAAATTTTCTTTCTCAAGCAGAAAGTTCCCGAGTTTTTCCGAAAACAGCTCCATTCCCTGATGATTCAGATGGATTGTATCGTAACAGTAGTCGTTGCTGTCCTTTCCGTCGAATGTGTCCTGCATATCAGCAATCCACAGGTTCTCCTTTCCGATAATTCCTTCCAGATTCTGTCTCCATACATTGACCTTGTCGTCTCCGCCCAGATCTTTCATCAGATGACTGTAAGGAGCAAATACAATCAAAAATTTTATGTTTCTTTTCCTGTAATGTTCATAGACTTTTCTGAATCTCTGAAAATACAGTTCTATGTTCTTTTTTGCCTGCTCTTTTTTCGCCGGGTGCGGGTCATTAATCAGATCCCTTGTATATTTCGCCAGAGCGCAGGTCTCCAGAACTGCTTTTTTGTGATCGGGATTGGAATTGTCAGGGTAGGGGGGAGCTCCGAAATTTTCTGTCTTTTTAATGCATTCCTCCAGTGTTTCCGCAGGGTAGGAACTGACCTTTTCAAAATGATCGTTTTCGAAATCGTAAAAATTCTTATTTGGGTTCTTCAGAAGTTTGGAAATCTGTTTCATTCTTTTTCCGGGATCTGTGAGAAGATCGCTGATATCCCTTCTGTAGGCGACTGACTTGAACATCAGATAAACCCAGTCATCGTAATGAACATTATAGCCGTAATTTCCCACCTTGGGAATGAAGTCTTTTTTATCGAATTCGCCTACCATGGCAAGAGTCGGAAGCCCCAGTTCCCACTGACTTCCCCAGGGCATTGTGGTTTCAGCCACATAGACCAGCAGTTTCACCTTGTCGAATTTTCGAAGAATCTTTTCACTCACAAGTTCCTGAACGATCAGCTCTGAACCGGGAACGGCAGCGGACTGAACTTTCAAACCGACTGAATCCATTTTATTCTGCAGAATTCGGGGGGAAAGTCCCTGATAGGCAACACTTGTTCCGAGGATCAGTATGTCAGGATTATGATCTTCCTTGTGAGAAAGAATATGATCAGTGATCCTGTTTATATTGGATGCGTATGAATTCTTTTTCAGGTAGGGACGGAATACTCCTGTCTGAAGGAAAATTTCAATGACAGTGAGAATGGCGAGCGGGATGAGAAATCTTTTATCTGTGATAAATTTTATATATTCTTTCATGTCAGAAGTCAAAATAGAGGAAGCCTTGTGCTTCGGTAATTCCAAAGAAGAGGATCAGAAGGATTGCCACAGTGTTTGTGATGACCAGTTTCATTCCGCCTTTTTCCTGCATATATTCCAGATTTCTTTTCGAGAAGATATAGCTTGCAGTGAAGCAGATGAACAGCAGAATTCCGTACTCCATATTTCTGTAAGTCATATCCACAGTGAACGGTCTGTCGATGAAGAGCATTGCCTTATGCATTGCCCAGACGTCTGTCATTGTTTTTGCCCTGAACATTGCGAATCCGAAGCTGAGACAGAACATCGTCAGAATTCTGCAGAATATATCATAAATCATTCCGCCTTTTTTATTCAGCATCTCAGAAAATTTTGTTCTGTTGAAAAGTCTCTGAATCGTGATCATGATTCCCTGCCAGACCCCCCAGCTGATGAAATGGTATGCTGCTCCATGCCAGACCCCTGCAAAAAACCAGGTGATGAAAAGGTTTCTGTATGTTCTGAGCTCACCGGCTCTGGATCCTCCGAGAGGAATAAAGATATAGTCTCTGATCCATGTGGAAAATGAAATATGCCATTTTGTCCAATGGTCCATAATGCTGTTTGTGCTCATCGGGAAATTGAAATTCGGATCAAACTGAAATCCGAAAAGTCTTGCCACACCTATGGCGATGTCAGTGTATCCTGCGAAGTCAAAGTAGATCTGCCAGCCGAACGCAATGACGCCTGTCCAGATTTCAATAGGCGACATGCTGCCGTAATTTGCGAAAGTCATATCCACCACTTTGGCCAGGTTGTCTGCAAATACGACTTTTCTCATAAACCCAATCAGAATTCTCGAAAATGCAAGCTGAATGTCTTCATGAGTGACTGAAAGCCTCATATCCAGATCACGCAGAAATGTAGTTGCCCTTACAATCGGTCCTGCTACAAGCTGAGGAAAGAATGCAACATACAGAGAGAAGTCAATGAAGGATTTTCTTGCTTCAATCTTTCTGAAATACACATCAATTGTATAGCTCATGGACTGAAAAGTATAAAAGGAAATCCCTACTGGCAGGGTAATATCACAGATATATTTTGCTGCACCTGAATTCCATCCGCAGGAGATTCCTACCGGAGAAACATAGGCTCCCCAGCTCTGCATTGAGAAGAGCCCTGTGTCCTGAAACACTTCCAGAAGAAAGTTTGTGTATTTGAAGAATGCCAGGAAACCCAGGTTGCCGACCATTGAGACTGTCAGCACAAGTTTTCTTTTGGTCTTTTCCGAGTCCGGGATTTTTTCGAGCCAGAGTGAGACTGCATAGTCGAGAAGGGTTGAGATCAGGATCAGTATGATGAATGTTTTGTTCCAGGCCATATAAAAATAGTAGCTGGCCAACAGAAGAAAGATTCGCTGTGCTGTTCCCTTCAGCAGGTTTCCTATGATGAGGGAAATCGGGAAAAAAATCAGGAATTCTAGTGTATTAAATTTCATTGCAGGACTTTTTTGAG
>DAORDI010000078.1:0-20007 GCA_035345895.1 Leptospiraceae bacterium | reverse complement strand
AACTGCCCCTGAGACGCAGAACCCTTTTCAGCAATACTGCATCATGTCTCGTTTTAAGACGAGAAACCATTGACAAAAAATACATTTATCAAAAACACTTTAGATACGTTTCGAATCGGCAGAGAAAGATAATGAAGACTAGGCACTGTTTCTGTATGCATCAAAGAACAAATTGAATACAGTTCGTTTCTTCAGAGAGGATGGTCAATACCCGGATTTCTAATTAGATTATAATAGTATCAATACAGCATTGACTGAAAATCAATTGGTCTTATCACTGAATGTGAATAAAAAAGGGGGGATTCCCAAGAAGGTGCAATACCCCTTCGGCAGGACTCCACATTCATCCCTGATTTCCAATCTCGCTATGCTTGACTGGAAATCAGGGCAATAGGATTTCGGTCTGCATTGAATAATAATATATTTTAATTATATTAGAAAAAACCAGAGAACGCTCCCGAAGGCAGGGATAAAAAAGACGACCGACTGAACAAAAGGAAAAAAATGAGATGCAATATATTTGAAAAAAACAAACTGAGTTTCTGTATGCTGATCGGAAACCTGCCTAACAATGTTATCAGGTATGACCGTCTTTGCAGAGCCATCTATGCAAGCCCGTCAATGGAAAAAGTAAACGGCAAAGGCGCTTCAGAGAAACTGCTGGGTAAAACACCGACAGAAGCGGTAACTGAGACAGTCTATGATGTAAGTGAGTACCAGTCGAAAATCGAATATGTAATTGCAACGGGCGAAACAGTCGAAATGGAACTGAAAGCTCCGCAGCCGACGGGAGAAGTTCAGATACATCATATCCGTATCATTCCTGAATTTTCTGAAAACGGCGAGATAAGCGGAGCACTTGCAGTTGGAGGTGACATTACGGAAAGAAAAGCAGCGGAAGAAATGATTCATCTGCTCACGCATTCCATAAATGCATCATCCGAACAGTTTTTCCTGATCAGAACAGATTATCCCAGTTTTATATATGTAAATGACAAAGCAGCTAAGACACTCGGATATACAAAAGAGGAGCTTACCTCAGGAAAAGGGGTTTTTGATATAGACCCGGACGTCAACAATATGGAGTTATGGAAGGATCATGTAAAAAGGCTGGAAAAGGAAGGAAGCAGAGTTTTTGAGACTAGACACAGGTCGAAAAATGGAAAAGTTTACCCGGTAGAAATCAGATCAAATTTCTTTACTCACAATGGGGGACGCTACATTCTTTCCATCGCCAACGATATCACAGAGAAGAAAAAAATGGAAAAAGCACTGATGTCGCACAAGCAGGAACTTCAGTCTCTTGCTGAATCTTCGCCGGGCATAATGGGAAGCTTCCATTTGAAAGCAGACGGATCCATCTGTATGCCTTACGTATCTCCGAATATTTCCGAGATTCTGGGGCTGAATCAGCAGGATGTAATGAAAGATGCAGAAATAATGATTTTATGGAGTCATCCGGAGGATAGGGAAAGAATCAGGCAGACAATTGAAGAATCGGCACGCAGTATGACTGTATGGCATGAGGAATACAGGATATTGCATCCGGAGAAAGGCATTCGCTGGATGGAAAGCAATACAAAGCCTGAACCGCATCCTGAAGGAGGAGTTGTCTGGTACGGATATGTACATGATATCACTGAACGCAAGCTGGTAGAACAAAAAATAGAATACCTTGCTTATTATGATTCACTGACCGGGTTCCCGAACAGAATTTTGGCAAAGGAACAGATAAATCAGCTGATAGCAGATGCAAAATTAAACAAATCAAAGATCGCTCTTCTTTTTATGGATCTGGATGATTTCAAGTCCATTAATGATTCACTGGGACATACTGCAGGCGATGCTATGCTCCGGGCAGCAGCCTCAAGGCTTGCAGAAAATACCAGAAAAAATGATATCATAAGCAGGCTGGGCGGTGACGAGTTTCTTCTTGCAATAACCGACATCAGCAGTCTGGACTATGCTTCGAGCACTGCCAGGATGCTCCAGGAATCATTCGAAAAGCCTTTTCATACGGGAAGTCATATTCTTTCAACATCCATGTCCATCGGAATATCCATTTATCCTGATGATGGAAACAGTTTCGATGCACTTCTTCAAAGAGCAGACACCGCACTGTACAAAGCAAAAGAATCAGGAAAAAAAGCATTCTGTTTTTTCAAAGAACATATGAACACCGAGATAATGAATAATGTCCGCACTCAGAACGATTTAAAGACTGCATTAGAAAATAATGAATTTGTACTTTATTATCAGCCGCAGATAGATACTGAATCCAGCGCCATATGCGGAGTTGAGGCTCTGCTCAGATGGAATCATCCGGTGAGAGGACTTGTTCCTCCAAGTGAATTTATCCCAGTCGCTGAATCCAGCGGACTCATAGTACAAATAGGGAAATGGGTATTAGAAGAAGCATGCTGTCAGGCAGCAAAATGGAGCCAGACCGGGATAGACATCACAATGGCAGTCAACATATCAGCCGTTCAGTTCAGGAGAAGCAATCTGGAAGAAACAGTCAAAAGAGCTCTTAAGGATTCAGGCCTCAATCCGGAACTTCTTGAACTGGAGCTGACCGAGTCTATTCTGATACACGATACGGAAAATGTGCTGAATACAATTAAAAGACTGAAGAAGATTGGAGTCAAACTTTCTATTGACGATTTCGGCACAGGTTATTCGAGCCTTTCCTATCTGAAAAGGTTTGCAGTAGACAAACTGAAGATAGATCAGTCTTTTGTCCGTGAATTACATCAGAATCAGGAAGATGCAGCTATTGTCAGAGCAGTAGTCCAGATGGCCAAAAGTCTGAATCTGAGAACAATCGCTGAAGGAATAGAAAGCGAGAACATACTCCAGATTCTCGCTGAATACGGCTGCAATGAAGTGCAGGGGTATTATTTTTCCAAACCGGTTCCCCATCATCTTTTTGAAGATTTCTTCTGGCAGTGCAGGCAGTAAACTGTCATTTGATTCGAGAGCCGTTTCACTGAAACTGAATCCTTTTTCATCCTTTTCCATTTTATTTGTTTCCAATTCAGAACTCTGTTTAAAATCGGTGAACAATGAAACCTGCAGTAAATTCATTTTTTTCTATTCAAACCGTCCACCACTGGAAACTGAGCCTGCTCCTCTTCCTTCTCAGTCTTTCTCCATCCCTGTCTGCCGAAAATCTGATTCAGGATGAGCTGGAAAAAGCAATTCTTCGAGAAAATCTGGATGCAGTGAAGTTTTTTATCAGACAGGGGGCATCGAGCGGCAGACCGAATCAGAAAGGAGCCTATCCACTGCATATTGCGGCAAAGACAGGAAGCTTCGAAATCGCCAAATTCCTGTCAGAACATTCAGGAAAACCGGACCCTAAGGAAGAGAAATTCAAGGTAACTCCTCTTCATATTTCTTCCTATCTGGGGAATGAAACACTGACGAAATACCTGATTGAAAAAAAAGCAGAACTGAATCACAGAGATGAACTGAAAGGATTCACTGCACTTCATTTCGCGGCGGAGAATTCCCGGCTGAACACAATCAAGGCACTTCTGGAGGCAGGTGCGGAAAAAAACATAAAGGACAAGAACGGAAAAACTTTCATCGAACACCTGAACAGTACAGACAAAGATTATATGGAAAATTATCTTCAGGTAAGGTCGGAAGAAATCAGAAATTCCGGGTGCAGAGAACTTCTGGACGGAATAAATGAACTGGGACTGAAATACAATGAAACCAATCATATCACTCAGGGAGAAATCTTTGAGAAGCTTTA
The DNA here is from genome assembly GCA_035345895.1 of Leptospiraceae bacterium. Classification (GTDB taxonomy): domain Bacteria; phylum Spirochaetota; class Leptospiria; order Leptospirales; family Leptospiraceae; genus DAORDI01. Next base: position 16,244 of record DAORDI010000078.1, on the reverse strand, counting down.
CCTTTCTTCTGACGAATCCAAGAGAGAATACTGTATAATGAAATATATCCTTCCTGATCCTGATAAATTCTACTGGATTTCCATATTTCTGTTTGATGAGGAATATACAAAAATTAAAAATTTCTCCCTGGCGGAAAAACTTCTGGGAAGAGCAGAGAATTTCTGCAAGGAAGAGTCATGTGTACCTATCTATTTTATCCATGCACTGATTTACTGGAGGCAGAATAAAAAATCGGAATCCAAAAAATTCTTTGAAAAGGCAATCCGCCTTTCTGAAAAGTATCCTGGAAACATTCCTGCAATCAAGGAAGATGAGAGAAAAGAAATCCATAAATTCCTTGGACTGACCGAAAAGGACTGAAATAAAATGCTGTTCAAATAGAAAGACAATCCAAGATTATATTTAAGACTCAGAATTCAAGTCTCTGCCGAGATGCAAAACTGGGTAATGAATTCACTGGAACGATTGAGAGAAATAATGAAAGAACTTTATCAGGAAGAAAAAAAATCAGAGTATGTACAGACTAATTTCAATAAGATAGCAGAAAAATATGATCTTTTCAATGATCTGAACAGTTTCTTTCTGCACAGAATCTGGAAAAATTCCATCATCAGTGAAATCAGAAAAAACAGTAAAAAAGAGAACCTTCAGTGCCTGGATCTATGCTGCGGAACAGGCGATATTTCTCTTCGTCTTGCTGAAATGAAAGAATCTTCGAAGGTGTTTTCCGTAGATTTTTCTGAAAATATGCTCTCAATTGCCCGGAAAAGACTGGAGAAAAACCCGAAGTCCACAGTTCAGTTCGGCGATGCTACAGATTTGAAAGAATTCAGCAGTGCAAGTTTCGATGCAGTCACAATCGGGTTCGGACTTCGGAATGTGAATCAGCTCGAAAAAACACTTTCGGAAGTTTTCAGGATACTGAAACCGGGCGGAATATTCATCAATCTGGATGTAGGAAAAGTAAAAAATCCGATCATAAGAGTTTTTGCTGATTTTTACTTTTTTAAAATTGTTCCGATACTCGGTTATCTGATCTGGGGGGGAAAAAACGAAATGTTTGATTATCTTCCGGTTTCTTCCCTGAAATATCCGGGTCAGGAGGAATTGAAGACAATTATGCAGAAAAACAGCTTCCGAAATGTAGAGTACAGAGATTTCGTTTTCGGGAATGTAACAATGCATAGAGGGGTAAAACCGGAATAAAAATTAAAAATACGTAAATTTTTCTGCAACCTTTTCGACTGAAGTACATCCTACATTTCAGAAAATAAAAGGCCGTCAGCCGAAAGGGTTTTTCTTATGGAAAAGAAAAAATTTAGTACCGGGAATCCTGTCTCGTTCACACTGTTTATTCTGATATACTGCACTCCAGTTTTAGTATTCTTCGTTCCATTTTCCTGGGATTTGGTCGCAATTGCATTTGTCAGCTACTTCATCCGAATTTTCGGTATTACCGGCGCTTACCACCGTTATTTTTCCCATAATTCATACAAAACTTCCAGAGCATTTCAGTTTGTTCTGGCTTGGCTCGGTGCAATGTCTATGCAGAAAGGACCTATCTGGTGGGCAGCACACCACAGAAACCACCATAAATATTCAGATACAGACAAGGATCTTCACTCCCCGAAACATGGCTTCTGGCATTCTCATGTTCTCTGGTTTCTGAAAGATGATCATAATGATTATGATCCTAAAATTATAAAGGATTATACTAAATTTCCTGAACTGGTCTGGCTGGATAAATATCACTGGGTTCCGCCTCTCCTTCTTTCCATTGTTCTGGGAATGATCAGTTTTCCTGTTCTCGTTTACGGATACGGGGTTGCAAATTTCTTTTCAGGCAATATGACCTGGTGCATCAACTCTCTGGCTCACGTTGTCGGTAAACCCAGATTTGAAACGGGCGACACAAGCAAAAATAATTTCATCCTTGCAATTCTGCTTCTCGGAGAAGGCTGGCATAATAACCACCACTATTACAGACACTCTGCAGCAAGCGGATTCTACTGGTATGAAATCGACATTACATATTACATACTGAAGATGATGAGCTGGGTCGGACTCGTCTGGGATCTGAAACCTGTTCCTGCACACGTTCTCGATGAAGGAAAAAGAAGAGATGCTCTGGCAAAAGGAAAAGAAACTTTCAAGGATCATTCCGGACAGCTGATCAGTGTAAACGCAAACATACATCCGATATAATGAAAAAAGCAAGTCTTGCAGAATACAGCAAGACTTGCTTTTTGAGCATCTAAATTCAATCTATAAACAATACTCTCAAAGAAATACAGTCAGAACAGCTTTCATTTATTTTTTGATTTTATCTTTCGTTCCTTCTGAACAGGAGTTTTTCTTTTCAGAAAAGCCTCTTCCTGATCTTCAATTTCTTTTTCAGTTACGGGTATTACTGGAGAAAAAACTCCATTCCAGGAATCGTACCGTGCACAGTTCATATAAAGCTTAGGCCAGCGTACACTGTACAAAACAAGATCCCGAATATACTCTTTTTCTTTTTTTGAACTGTTTTCTATCTGCTGTGCAGTCATATTCAAACGGAGAACAATTGCTGCTTCCTGCGGAATTTTTTCCGCCAATTCCTCCAAAGTCTCTGTTTCAAAAAAATAAATCCAAGGCATTTCCGGACATAGGTCAGGCGAGGCTCCTCCTGCATGAATATAAGTATATTTACCGTTTTTTAATGCAAATACTCCCAGATGATAAAAATAATGATTCATCCCCCAGTCTTCAAAATTGTAAGGGTAAGAAAACCAGGCAATTATTTTCTTCAAAGGATTTTTTTTGGAGCGGAATCTGCTGCTGAAATCCGGCCATATTTTCTGAATTAATGGGTGGCTGAACAGACCTGATCCTGAATAGAAACCGTCTCGTTTTGCATCTTCCTCGCTTACAATAATGCCCTTCATATTGGCAAATACTGCTTCCTGCCGACAGTTCTCTGTTATAATTCCTGTCTTCAACTGTGTCTCTTTTTACCTGCTGACTGCCTGAGGGAAGGGAATCCCGCAGTCAAACTGCTGGACTTATCCAATGCTTCGCAGAAAATCCAGATTCCAGGCATTATATTCTTTTTGCACAAGGTGAGATCGAATATAAGGCCCTGCCTAATCCTTCAGCTTATTCTGAAATTTCTGAATATGTTCCCTGTTTTCAAGACGGTAAAGAGTCATTATATAATCCTGAAGATATTCCTTCTTTGAATTCTTTGAAAAAATCTTCTGAAGAACTGCTTCACTCAGTCTTTTCTTTGATTTCCCGGATGCTAGAGTATTCATAATGAAAACCTGATTATTGTCCTCTTCTTCAAATTTACTGAACAGAAACTCTTCCGATTTTGAATACAGCTTCTCCTGTGCCATACAGGAAATGACAGTGGAAGAAAAATTTGCGTCAGCCTTATACCTGTCATAACTATTCTGAAGGAGTCGGACAAAACTGTCAGGGTAGGAAGCTCCGGAATAACATACAGCGTATAGACTTTCGGTAAGCTCAGCTTTCTTATTTTCCTGAAAGTTTTTTTCAGCCGTGGCAAATGCTTCCTCGCTCCCTGACTGCTCTGCAGGTTTATAATCACTGCTTCCTACATCAAAAAAACTTCTGACCATCCAGACTGCCGCAAAAAAAACAGGAGATGCGACTGTCAGAAAAGGCACAGCACCCATTTTTGTAATGTACCCGCCTTCCCGGTTTCTCCAAAGAGCATCAATTGTATCATCGGCGGCTCTTGGAACTGACCTCAGTGGATGAATCAGAAATACATCCAGAAATCCTCCTGCAATTCCGAGCGGAAGATAGAAAGGAGCAGCAATGTATCGCATCGGAGGTTTTTCAGGAACCAGATTTTCTTCCACAGCTGTCGCAAGAAGAAGGTTTTTTCTGTTGAATCCTGCACAGGAAATGAACGAAAAAATCAATATTGATAAAATAATTTTTTTCATATATCAAATATGCTGTAACTCAGCCATATAAAAACAAAACCGACTGGAGTAAGGATAAGCTTTGGAAAAAAGAGAAATGTCTGAAGGACAATCCCTCCTTCAGAATTCTGCCAGAAAAGCTCCCAGGTTTTCTCTGCCGATTTAGGAAGCACTCTGACCGGGTGAAGGATGAAAGTGTCAGCAAGAAGTGTGACTGTTCCTAACGGGACCGCAAGAGGAGCCAAAGCGATTTTGGCTCCTGTCGATTCGGGATTGATTAATTCATCCATCTGATTTGTAATGACTCTGTTCTCCCTCTTCATAAATGCACAGCTGAAGAGCTGCCCTAGAACCAGTACAATAAAAACAGCAGTACACTTTGTCAGCATCGGATTATCCGTCACCTAGTCCTATGGAATAATGAATAAATCCTTCTTTTTTCATTACCTTTTTGGAATACTGATTTCTTCCGTCAAAAATCAGCTTGGATTTCATCAGCTGAGACATTTTTTTGAAATCAGGTTCTCTGAATTCCCTCCATTCGGTCAGAAGGAGAAGTGCATCCGCATTTTTGAGCACATCATACGGATTTTCGCAGTATTGAACCTTTCCCTTGAAATATATTTCAGATGTTTCCATCGCAGCAGGATCATACACTTTTACAACTGCTCCTTTTTTATGAAGTTCCTGAAGAAGAGGTATAGAAGGAGCTTCCCTCATATCGTCTGTCATCGGCTTAAATGCAAGTCCCCAGACCCCGAAAATTCTTCCTTTCAGTTCATTCTTGAAATGTTTTTCAATCTTGTCCATAAGCCTCAGTTTCTGCTTCTCATTCACTTCTTCCACTTTTTGAATGACCTGCATCTGTACATTATAATCCTTAGCTGTCTTCAGAAGCGCCCGGACATCCTTTGGAAAGCAGGAACCGCCATAACCAATCCCCGCATAAAGAAATTTGTTCCCGATTCTGGAATCTGTCCCAATCGCTTTTCTGACATCCTCATAACTTGCACCTACAGTGTCACACAGGTTTGCAATTTCATTGGCGAAGGAAATCTTGGTGGCAAGGAAGGAATTGGCCGCATATTTAGCAAGCTCGGCAGATCTTGGACTCATCACCAGGATTGGATTTCCGTTCAAAACGAAGGAGCCGTAGAGTTCCTTCATTGCTTCTGCTGCAGACTCACTGTCCACCCCAATCACAACTCTCTCCGGTCTCATAAAGTCATCTATGGCTGCCCCTTCTTTCAGGAACTCAGGATTGGACACCACATCAAATGGATGACTTGTCTCTTTTTTGACTATTTCGCGTACAATATCAGCTGTTCCAACAGGAACTGTTGATTTATCAACAATGATCTTGTACCCATTCATATTCTTTCCAATTTCTTTAGCAACTGACCTTACCATAGAAAGATCGGCTTCCCCCTCAGCTCCCGTCGGAGTTCCTACCGCAATAAAGATAATTTCAGAAGACTCGACACCGTCTTTTAATGAAGTAGTAAAAAAAAGACGTTCTGCCTTTACATTTTTGGTTACAAGTTCAGAAAGACCCGGTTCAAAAATAGGAATAATTCCTTTCTTCAATTTTTCAATTTTTTCAGAATCAATATCTACACAGGTAATCTGATTTCCATATTCTGCGAAACAGGCTCCTGCAACAAGACCTACATATCCGCTGCCGATAACACAAACTTTCATAGGCCTACTTTGGCATAAACTCCTCAGCTCACAACTTTTTTTTACGAAACAGAGGCTTTATAAGGAATCAGCACTGAATAACTCTGTTGAGAATGAATTTTTATTGAAATTTTTTTTGAGAATTTTTAAAATCAAATAAATCATTTATTCTGCAGACAAACTGATGTTTTTTTTCCGAAAATGATACAAGAGGCTGTATGGACAAGTTAAAGAATCTGCTGCTCGAACAGGAAACCCTTATGGACAAGGACGAAAGGGAAAAAGTAGAAGTTTTGGGAAATTCGATAGAAGAATGCCTCAAGCTGGCTTCTGCACATTTCCGCAAACCTATCTATGAACTGGAGTATGAGGTTCTGAAAAGGGGAAAGAAAAGTCTGTTTTTCAGTGAACCCTTTCATATATTAGTTTTTTTCTCCGATCCGGATTCCAGTCTGAATGATCTGAGAGAATTGGATGAAGTTCTTACAGGCGGAACCGGAAGGCTTCTGGACAAGGATTTGAAAAATCTGGTTGAACCGAAAGATCTGGACGGATATTTTCGAATCAAAAACTACAGGCATGGGGTATATCTTTCTGTTTTTCCTCCAGTCGGAGCGGGCAAGTTTGTAAAATTTGAAGATGTGATCAAAAAATTCAATTTCAGAGGAATTCCAGTTCCTCCTGAAAATAGAATTCGTGAGGTCATTCAGGAAGCGAAAGGAGAATATGAACGTCTTGCAGATTCAAAACTGAAGCAGTTCTCTGAAGCCACGATCAAAGTGGAGATTTCTCAGGATCATATGAAGGCATTCGCAACTTTCACTCCTCCAAAATCAGGAGGGCGCGACTTGGAAGTGCAGGACGTAGTGTATGAACTGAAACGTTCAGATATCGCATACGGGATCAAAGAGGAAGAAATCAGAAAGGCTCTCGATAAAGAAATTTATAATGAACCTATCACTGTGGCATACGGAGATCCTGCACAAAAGGGAGCCGATGCAAAGATTATCTACCACGTAAGAACGGAAAAGAAGATCAGACTCAAAGAGGACTCTTTTGGACGTGTAGATTACAAGAATCTGGACCTCATAGAAAACGTTGTATCCAATCAGCTCCTTGCAGAAAAAATTCCTTTGGAAAAAGGAAAACACGGAAGGGATCTTTACAACCGCCTTCTGGAAGCAAAGGATGGAATGGATGTACTGCTTCAGCCTGGAAAAGGCACAATTCTGTCAGAGGACGGAATGAAACTTTCTGCCGAAGTAAACGGTCAGGTCATCTTCCTGGATGGACGGGTCAATGTGGAAACCGTGTACAGGGTAAACGGGGATGTAAATACAAAGACTGGAAATATCACCTTCCTTGGCTCCATTGTAATTACAGGAAATATAGAAGACAATTTCCATGTAAAGGCATCGGGCAATATAGAAATATTCGGTACAGTTCAGAAGGCAGTTGTAGAAGCAGACGGAGATATAGTCATACGTCAGGGCGTTACAGGCCGGGAAGAGGCAAGAATCATCACTACGAACGGAAATATCATCGCAAGATTTCTTCAGGATGTGGAAGTATACACAGAGAAAGATGTAATCGTTCAGGAAATGATTCTGAATTCCCAGGTGAATGCCGGCGGAAAAGTCATCTGTGAAGGAAAGAAGGCACAGATTCTAGGTGGAAAAATCAGGGCAGGAAGTATGGTTCTCGCTAAAAATATGGGTTCCAAAGCAAACCCTCTGACGGAAATCATTGTAGGATACAGTCCAAAGCTTCTGAAACAGCTGGAAGACTATGAAAACAAAAAAAAGGAATCACAGCAGAAACTCGATGATCTGGTCAAAACCTTCAAAACACTTGTAGCAAGGAAGGAAGCAGATCCTGCATCATTCACCGAAGAGCAGGAAACATACAAGCAGAAACTGGATGAAGGTGTCAAAAAACTGAAGCGCAGAATCGAAAATTTCGACAAGGAGATTCAGACTATCCAGTCTTATATGGATCAGACTGCACAGCAGGGAAAGGTATATATCGAAAAGAAAATGTATTCCGGTGTAAGAATCACAATCAAGAATTCAGAACCCTACTCTTCCAAAAATGAAATCAATTCCAAGATCTTCTATCTGGAAAATGATAAAATCAGACAGAAGCCGTATGTTCATCCCGACAATGAGGGTCTGGATCCTAAAAAGAGAAGGAACATTACCAAAAAACCATCCGGGCAGGAAGATGGGGCAGAAGCAAAAGAAGAAGGATCGGAAGAATAATTGGAACTCCTCGCCCTTGTTCTCATCAACGTAGTATTCGGAATTGTACTTTACTATGTAATCTCCATAAAAGTGGCAAGCAGTATGAGGGATTACCAATTCCAGAAAGTCAAAAAGGAAATTCAGGTTTATTCACTGAATTTTTTTAAGGAAGCTGAAAACTATCTTTCTCTTATGGACGCAAAAATTCAGATATTGAAAAATCTGCTGGAGAGAGCAGAAAGATTTGATGAGGTCAGCACAGAGAATCTGAAAGAAAATCTGAAAAATGAAATTCAGGACAAAAAAAGAAAAATAGAAGAACAGCTCGCAGAAAAAAAATTATTTGTTAATGATAATATATACAAGACAGACTCGGGAACCTCAGATAAGTCGGATAAAAGAAAGGAAGATTCTTCTTTTTCAATTCTAGCCAGTCTGGGAAGAAGCCTTCAGAGCATTATGGGAGTTCATCCCGTAAAGACAGAAACTGATGCCGAAACTGCATCCTTTTCAAAATCAATTCCTGTTCAGTCCAGAAATACACTGAATATTTCGGTCGGAGGGAATCCGTTCAACGAATATGCTAAAATCAAGGACGAAAACGAAGAAGATACTTTTGAAGATTTTCTGTCTCAGCCTGATAAAAATGAAAAAAGAACTGATGACAGCATTGTCATATCCGTCAAATCTGCTCTGCAGGAACTGCCTGAGGATGCAGGCAAAGTGGACAAGGTCGTTCATCTGCTGAAAAGGGGATTCAGTCATGCAGATATTTCTGATGAACTTGGAATGGCAATTCCTGAAATTGCGCTGATTGAAACGATAAAAATTGAAAAGGGCAGGAGAATCTGAAATTTGAAAGGAAATCTGTATATCATTTCATCCGTCGCAGGAGGCGGAAAATCCACTCTTATCAGCAGAATTCTCAATAAGCATCCCGAGATTCTGTTTTCTGTTTCCTGCACATCAAGACCGATTCGGCCGGGAGAAAAAGACGGAGTCAACTATCATTTTAAATCCAGATCCGAATTTGAAGAACTGATCTCCAAAGATTATTTTTATGAATGGGCTCTTGTTCACGACAATTATTATGGTACACCGAAGGACTTCATCCTTTCAAATCTGAAACAGAACAGAAAAATCATTCTGGATATCGATGTTCAGGGAGCTGAAAAGGTAAAGGAGCAGCTTCCGGAATCAGTCTCCATTTTTATTCTTCCGCCCAGTATAGAAATATGGCAGGAAAGACTTCGGAACAGAGGAACAGAAACAGCCGAGGTAATAGAAAAACGGATTCGAAACGGCTTCAAGGAACTCAAAGAACAGGACAAATTTGACTTCAGAGTCATCAATGACAGCCTTGAGAATGCAGGCGAAACCTTGGAAAAAATTCTTTTGGGAAATTCTTAAGAAACGCGGCAATCTGACTGCACTGCGAATTGCGGAAACTGCCGAAACTGACTTACCTGGGACTGAGGGAACAATCCAATTTCCAAAACAGAGCTGAAAAAAATAGAACAGTCCCTTCACAGATGTCATATTGAATTTTATGAATGAATCCAGAACACTGACTGACTTTTCAGGGCATCTGCAGTCATCATTTATTACGCTTTGTAACGTTTTTTTGGGACTTATATTAAAAAAAGAGATACTCTATAAAGTTTGTCATATATAAAAAAACAAAAGGTGATTCTACTGAGATGTTATTTGGTCTCGAAGACGAAAAGGAGCTTTTTTCGGGGATCAGTTTTAATGAGTTCGAAAAACCAGAATTTGACCCCGATTTTGCATTAAAATATCATTATAATCCTGATAGAAGTCCCTGCGAAAAGGATAATAAATTTTACTCTCTGCAATGGCGGCAGACCTTATATTGTATATCTTTCGAAAGGCAGATCTCTGCATATAGAGAGGTGCAGAATAAATTTTATGTCAGGAATATCGACCGCAATATGGAAGAAAAAGGTTCCCCGTTTCAGGAAGTAAATGAAATTCAGAAGCGACTTTATTAAGCTTATATTCGGTAATTCAATCTTTCATTATACTTTTTCAGTCTGAATATTGCATAATTTCAGCCTATCAGAAACAAGCCCCTGAAAATCCTGCTGTGTACTGTATCTTTTTTTCAGGATTACACGATTTACAGCAGCATCATTTTTATGCTGCTCAAGCTTGCAGCTTGCATCGAAGTTACTCTTTAAAGAACTGCGTAAAAGCACTTTTTTTTATTCAGATCTCAAAATAAGCAAAATGATTTTTGATCAATAGCGAAGCGGCGAAGCGGCGAAGCAAAAACAGTGCTCTTTGAACTCCGCACCACAATCGGTAGGCTCAGTGCAAGCTCCGCGTGAGCCTTATTTTTTCTGCTCTTACACAAACTGTATCCCGTTTTTACAAATGATACAGTCTGCATCATTTGTATCCAGCCCATCCAGAAAACCTTTATTTCTTAGGAAATTTATAAAGTGACTTAATATTTTCCGAAGAATACAGTGCATCTTCTTTAATTTCAGGAAGCGGTTCACCGTCCGTCTCCGGCTCAAAGCCTAAATCTCTGATCATCCTGACTGTCTCTTCCATATCGCTTCCCTTTACATTCAGATAACCTGAAGCAAAAAGTGAATTTGCAGGATAAAGCGCCATTGCCTGCAGACTTCTCAGATGCCCTTCCCTTCCGGCGGCGATTCTTACTTCAGAGTCCGGGTTGACAAGTCTGAATACTGACAGTATTCTGATGCACAGTTCTGGAGTCATCACTGAAGGATTACGGATTGCATGACCTTCTACGGGAATAAAAAAGTTTACAGGGATGGAAATCACTCCCAGTTTTTTGACTGTAAATGCCATATCCGCGATATCGGCAAATGATTCTCCCATACCGACAATGACACCGCTGCAGAGTCCTATTCCTGCACTGTCCAGAAATTCAAGTGTTTTCATCCTCTGAGCAAAAGTATGAGTTGTGCAGATTTCACCGTAATGCGCTTCAGATGTATTTACATTATGATTGTATCTGTCCAGGCCGGCTTTCCTGAGCCTCTCTGCTTTTGCCTCGTCAAGGAGTCCTGCCGAAAGACATACTTTCAGTCCAAGCTCTGAATTGATTTTTTCAATCAGACCGGAAAGCTTTTCTACAGTGCTGTCATTCGGTCCTGTTCCGGCAGTCACCATACAGAAACGGTAGGCACCGTTCTTTTTGGCAGCAATTGCATCCGCATACAATTCATCCAATGATTTCATGGAATACTGTTCGATTCCGGAAGATGCATTTTTCCTCTGAGCGCAGTATCCGCAGTCTTCCGGACAGTGACCGTTCTTTATATTGTCGAGTATATGAATTCTGACAGATTTCCCGAAATATTTTTCTCTCGGCTCATAAGCTGTTCTGACAAGTTCTGGAAGGGAATATTTTCCTTCCAGAATGGAAACTGCCTCCTGTCTGGAAATCAGACTCGGCTCGGTAGATCGGGTTTTTTCAGGCTGAATGACTGTATTATTCATAGTGCTATTTTTTTACGAATGACTGACCATTCAAGAGAATTTCTTTACATGGATTCGGATTTAAGGAGTGCATTCCAGCGATCTTCTGTCACAAAGCCCATCAATGAAAAAAATCATTTCAGCACAGACTGCTCCCGGAGATACACTCACGGCCGTTTTTGATTTCATATCTTCCACACAGGAACCGAATAGAGCCAAAGTGCAAAGTCTTCTTTTTCTTTTTTCCCTGGCACATTTTCCGGAGATTTCCGCATATTGGTCTGGAAGTTCAAGAAACTCAGTGTAGCACCCTTTCAAAAAAAAAGATAAAGACAGAATCAATATGACGCACCGATTTCGGCTTTTGGAACACATTTTTTTATGGTTGCATTTGTAAATCGGATTGTCAATTGATTTTAATAAAGATATACTGATTACCAAAAGTAATTGCGCTTTTTACATTCGAAAACCTTGTTTTACAGGCTCACTAAAGTAGAAATACGCAAAGACTTTTGAATATAAGTATATGTGCAGGAGCCGCCAATGTCCAATATAAAAACATGTTTTATTCCTGCAGCAGGATTCGGGAAAAGAATGAAAGAACTCACAGTTGATCTGCCGAAACCTCTTCTGAAAGTCGACGGATTCACTCTTCTGAAAACAGCCGTTTCGCGGGCAAAACTTTTCGCCGCAGAAAGATTTGTCATCAATGCACATTATCATTCAGAGAAAATCGCTCAGGAAATCTCGCTTTACCGAAATACGGAAACTTCAGTATCAGAGGAAAAAGGAGAAATCCTGGGAACTGCAGGAGGAATCAGAACTGCAGTCCACAGAGGCTTCATTAAGGAAAATGAAAAAATAATGATCGTAAATCCGGATATGCTTTATTTTCCCGATCATTCTGAATGGAAACCGGAAGCAGATTCGGAATCTGTATGCACGCTGTTTTTAGGAAAAAAAAATCCGGAAGACTCATTTACAGGTTTTGCCTTCAGAGATGAGAGAAGCATTCACACTCATCCCGATGGACAGTTTTTTTATATAGGAATCTGCATTCTGGATGTTTCCGTTCTGAATTATCTGGAGCCGGATAAATACGCAGATTTATCAGAGGATTTCAAAAGGCTTGCTGTGCAGGGAAAACTCTTTGGAAAAATATTTCCCGGAAAATTTTACGATACAGGAGAAAAGGAAAAGTATAAATATCTGAAAAATGCAGGTCTGGTCAGACAGGACAACGAACTTGTGAATATGCTTGAGAGTTTTTAAGCCTCTCGTCAGCCATGAAATTTCCTCAAAAGACGGGGATGGACTTTCCAGTCTGTGCGGTCATCAGTATGTACACTTATTGATTTTTTATTTATTCGAATGACAACGCCCTTTCTTTCAATGCCCTCATTGTCCTGGAACGCCACCTTCTCGCCAAGTCTGAACTTCTGTAAATCTTTTTCAATTTTTTCTTTTTCAAGAACACGAAACCGTTCAATAATCATCCGGTTTAAATAACTGAGCTGATCCGCATTCAAAGAATTTATAAAATCTTCAATTCTTCTCGTCTCTGTCTGATCCAGCGAATTTTCGATCATCTTAGTTCATCAGTGCATGAAAGCTTTCTGAAAGATTTTCAGATTCCATAAAATACGTTCCAATCAGGTAGGCATTGATTCTCTTTCCCATTTTTAAAAGATCCTCTTTTCCATGAACACCCGACTCCCCCACTCTGACTATATGATCAGGAAGATACTCCGCTATTTCCGGAATCAGTGAATTGTTGATCTGAAATGTATCCAGATCTCTGGAATTGATGCCTATGATTTCGGCTCCTGAATCCAGTGCATCTGCTGCCTCTTCTTTTGTATGAATCTCCACCAGACATTCCAGTCCGATTTTTTTTCCAAATTCAAGAAGACTTCTGAGTTTCTTTTTCTCCAGAATCCTCGCAATCAAAAGGAAAGCGGATGCACCAAAATAACGGGCCTCCCGAATCTGAAGTTCATCAATGATAAAATCCTTCCTGAGTACAGGAATTCCTACTGAGGAGGAAACATCTTCCAAATCAGAAATTGAACCGTAAAAAAATTTTCTGTCGGTCAGAACAGATATGCCTGCTGCACCGAATCTTTCATATTCCAGAGCAATTTTCTTAGAAAAGTAGTCTGCTTTAAGAATGCCTGCGGAAGGACTTCCTTTTTTGCATTCTGCAATAATGGCAGTCTTTTTCCCTAGAATAGATTGTTTTAATGAATAGGTTTTTCTGGAGAATTCAGAATACTCCGGAATCTGAGCGATTTCGGAGTATTTTTCTTGGACGATTTTCTGAAGAATCGGCGGAATAGACAAATTAAAATGCCGCTAAAGCCTCATCTTCTGTTGCATAGATATCAAACAGAGTAGTCAGTTCTATGACATCAAATATCCTTTTTACAGCCGGACGGATATTGGACATTTTAAGAGAACCTTCTTTTGCATTCAATTTTCTTAAAGTACTGATACATGCTCTGAATCCTGAAGAAGACATATACTCAATTCCTTCCATATTCAGCAAAACCTTTCTATAATCCTGCTTGTCTATGAGTTCTGCCAGTCCTTCTTCCACCTCATTTGCTACAGAAACGTCCAGTCTTCCTTCTAAATGAACAACCAGTACATCACCTTTTACCGTATGTTTCAGCACAACTAAGCCCCTACAATTATGATAAAGCAGAAACTGCAGATTTTCCGCATAAACCTGAAAAACCAGTTTAAAAAATACTCTGTTACTGCTTACCGAACATATAGCCACGATTGGCCGGTAAAGTCAAGCAGACTTTATAAATAAAATTTGACTATTCTCATTTTTCTGAATTACAAATATTTTCGTACAAATCCTGATTTACATATTTACATAGTACGAAAGGATAAGCATGAATTCATGAAACAATTTCTAATTTTGGTCTTTCCATTAGTGCTTATAAATTGTCTGACTGCCCCTGCAAAAAAAGGGAAATGCCTGGCCGGAAACTGTAATGAAGGCTATGGAAAACTCCAGTCTGAAGAAGGCAATTATGAAGGTGAATTTCGGAATGCGACATTTAATGGAAAAGGTCAGCTGAATTTTACCGAAGGTGAAATCTATACAGGCGACTTCAAAGACGGGAATTTTGAAGGAAAAGGCACACTTATTCTTCCCACCGGTGAAAAATATACCGGAGGTTTCAAAAACGGTGTATTCGAAGGCCACGGCATTCTCACTATGAAGGAAGGTGACAGATACGAAGGAGAATTTCAGTCTGGTAAATTTCACGGTCACGGTTCTCTGATTTTCCCATCCGGTGAAAGGTATGACGGAAAGTTCAAGCAGGGTAAAATGGACGGCGAAGGTCATATCACTCACAAAAACGGTGAACGGTATTCCGGAGATTTCAGTTCAGGGATGTATACAGGAAAAGGAATACTCGAACTCCCCAGCGGAAAGAAATATCAGGGCGATTTTAAAGACAACAAATTTGACGGAAAAGGTACTCTCTCCTTTCCTGACGGCACAATTTACATCGGTGAATTCAAAGACGGTCTGTACAACGGAGAAGGTCTTCTCACAAGCGCAAAAGGCGAAAAATACGAAGGTAATTTTCTGAAAGGCAGATTTCACGGAAAAGGAAAACTGACCTACCCTGACGGAAGCGAAGTCAGCGGGGTATTTGCAAATGGACAGATTACCGGAGAAGGTGAAATGACATTTCCGGATGATATGCTAAAAAAACAATAGACCGGAATGTCTAGAAATTATTTTTTGAAAACGAAATCTGTATTCTAGGAAGGAACATGAAAGCAAACAGTATTCTTGCAACTATAGGAAATACTCCTCATGTAAAAATCAATAAACTGTATCAGACTAAGGCAGAAGTATTTGTCAAACTCGAAAGAGCAAATCCAGGCGGAAGCATCAAAGACAGAATTGCGCTGGCAATGATAGAAGATGCTGAGAAGAAAGGAATACTGAAAAAAGACAGCATTATCATTGAACCGACTTCCGGAAACACCGGTGTAGGTCTTGCTATGGTGGCTGCAGTCAAAGGTTATCCGTTAATTCTTGTAATGCCGGAATCTATGAGCATAGAAAGAAGAAGACTGATGTCCGCATACGGTGCGAGTTTCGAACTGACTCCTAGAGAAAAAGGAATGCCCGGTGCAATCGAAAAGGCGAAACAGATGGTTTCAGAAAGACCGAATGCATGGATGCCCAGCCAATTTGATAATGAAGCAAATATTCAGGTGCACGTAGATACTACTGCAGCCGAAATTCTGAAAGACTTTCCAAACGGAGTGGATTATATTATTACAGGTGTTGGAACCGGCGGACACATCACTGGAGTTGCCAAAGTCCTGAAAGAAAAATTCCCAAACAAAACAAAGGTTTTTGCTGTGGAGCCGGCACTTTCACCTGTCATTACAGCAACTTTGGCAGGGGAGCCGCCAAAACCAGGCCCGCACCCAATTCAAGGAATCGGTGCTGGATTTATTCCTAAAAACCTGCAGACAAATCTTCTGGACGGTGTTGTGCAGATTACCAAGGAAGAAGCATTTGAATATGCAGTACGTGCAGCGAAGGAAGAAGGAATTTTCTTAGGAGTTTCTTCAGGAGCATCACTTGCAGCAGTCTCCAAAAAAGTAGGTGAACTGAAAGAAGGACAGACTGTTCTGACTTTCTGTTACGACACTGGGGAAAGATATCTCTCAATTGAAGGTCTGTTTACCTGAGATTAGAAAATCTTTCTGTATTAAAAGACCTCGAGGTCCTAAAAACCTCGAGGGTTGAATCAATTCATCACTGACATTGCTGAGCAACTTTAGAGATAGTGTACTCAGTAGTAGAAGTAGCCACTCCTCCGACAGTGCTGACAGACTTTAAAGTATTGTTAT
>DAORDI010000077.1:0-20281 GCA_035345895.1 Leptospiraceae bacterium | reverse complement strand
AAAGAAAAGATAAATAAGATTTCCATCCTCATCGGTCAGTCTAAGTTTCCCTTCCGAAACAGACCAGCTGCTGAACTTTTCACTTCCATCAATTGTTCCACTTGCATTAAGTCTGAAAGAACCGGAAACTTTAGAATAATCTTCTCTGTAAATTCTGAAAATCTTTTCCTGAAAAAGGGGACTTTTTTTTACTGATCCGAAAAAAAGGGAAATGCAGGAAACAGAAAATGAAAGAATTCTGTTTTGAGATTTTTTCAGCACAAAATAATGCAGAAATATAATCCAAAGTCCGGAGAAAAAAAACTTTAAAAAGTAAGGAACTGACTGCAGGTATTCACTCATCTGAAACCGGAATTTTCCATAAATAACCTCTTTCACAAAAAGTCTGCAAAGAAAAAAAGTTTCACACAGTTTGAACTGAAGTTTATCCTGTTCGGAAAGAAGATAAAGATTATCTTCGACAGACTGCCTTTTCACATTCAGATAATGAGTAAAAAAATTCTCCCTGCTCAATTGGGAGGTTTTATTTTTCTCGTGAAAGTAAAAATGGCCGAATGTCTTTTCCACCTTGTGTATTCGGAATCTGCTTCCGGCCTCAAGCAGAAAAGAATGATCCATATCATAATGATTGTTTTCCTTAAAGGGCGGAACAGAATCTCTCACTTTGCAGGTATAAAAATATCCTACAGGATTGAAGCAGTATGCATTTTTTTCCCACCAGTACATCATTTCAGGCATTGTGTGCCGGGGAACATTCAGAAATCCTGGCTTTCCGTTTTCGATAAACTGCACATTTCCCATCAGAAACTCACAGTCCGGTTGGTTCAGAAAATATTCATTTACAAAATGAAATATTCCCTCACAGTAAGTATCATCTCCATTGACAGCCCCGAGAATATCGCCTGTCGCTGCAAGAAATCCAATATTGAAGGCCTTTGACTGACTCCCCTTCTCCTGAATAAGTTTTACAGAAGGATATTTTTTAATGATCTCGAGCGTACCGTCCGTCGATCCCCCGTCCACAATAATGTACTCAAGTTCGGGATAGTTCTGAGAAATTACATTTTGAATGGTCCTTTCAAGAAATTCAGCTGCATTGAGAACAGGGGTAATAATCGAAATTTTATGAAATTTTCCATTTTTCATGGGAAAAACCGTCCATTCCAGATTTCTGCACGGCTTCTGACAGGCAAGGACTTTCATCAAAAGTTGATTTTTCAAGCAGATTTTCAGTTTTTTGGGAAAAAAACGAGATCAGGGAAATAATTTCACTGAAAAAAACGTATAATAAAACTGAAAGAGGAGATTAAATATGAAATACTCAAAAATGATTTCAATATTCGGTATTCTCTCCATCGCTGCGCTCATGGCAGGATGTGAGGGCAAACCCAAAAAAGCCAAAATACTTACAACTACAACAAGTATTTTAGTGGATGAAAAAAGCGGAACAACGGCTTCCGGAGCATCTGTATCCACTTCCGTATCATCCGGTTCTTATACTGTCACACTCCCTACAGGTTTAAGCCTGAGCGGAACTCCCGGCGGAGCATTTACAGGGATTACATATCAGGGAAGTCCTTTGGAAGTCTCGGGTTTTGTAGGACAGATTCCTGATTACGGTCAGACAAGTTCCAGTTCACTGGGAAGCTCTCTGCTGGCTCTTCTTAACGGTCAGACAGCATCAACTAATCTGAATGAAACTTCAATCATTTCCACAAATGCAGTAGCGCAAGGAACCGGAAATACGACTATTTATCATATTACAGTTACTACTGACAGCAGCACAAATGTTACGTCTTTGTCAAACCTGATTCTTGGAATTATTGGAGTCAATGCAGCAGGCGGGACTGTAACAAATCTTCCATCTCCTACTGGAACAGAGTCATCATCAACTACCTTTCATGTGGTAATGCAGGTGACATACAGTCCTTCTTGTCCCGAAATCGTCGGGATAGGAGTCAGTACAACTCCTAATTATTCCACTACTGAAGCAATTCTTTCCGGTTTCCTAGATGGAACCAATACTTCCTGCGGAACTGTTACTAAAACAGCAAAAACCGACTCTTTTTCAGGGGCGGCTGATCCAAAAGCGGATTTCGTATGGGTGGTGGACAATTCCAGCTCAATGGCTCAGGAACAGACAGCAGTTTCAAGCGCAGCGAGTACATTCTTCACTGCACTTTCTAACAAAAGACTTGACTATAGAATTGGGGTAATTACTACAGACAGCTCTACACTGAGAACGGCAGGGGGAACAGCTTGGGTAACTAATTCTACATCTGGCGGACAGACAGCATTTACAAGCAACACTGCTGCTGGTACAAGCGGAAGCGGAACAGAATCAGCATCTTATTTTGCACTGCAAGGTCTTCAGAACAGCAATATCACAGTCAGATCCGGAGCAAAACTTTACTTTGTGTTTGTATCAGATGAAGGAGATAACTATAACGGTTACAACGGTGGAACCAGCTGCAACACAGCTCCTACTTCTGCACCTTGGGCACCATGTACAGGCGGAACTTCATTGGATACATCGAATAACCTGTTCACTCAGAACAGCTACAAGATTTTCAGCATAATCGGCTTAAATTCCTCAACTGGACAGCCCGGTACCTGTACCGGAACTGGTGGGTCATCCGTATCAGCATCAAATGCAAATAACGGTTATGCAAACTATTTTAATCTTTCGAATGCGACTGGCGGATCTGTAGCTTCTATCTGTTCGGCAGATTTCAGTCCAATCATGACAAGCATAGTCACTGAGGCTGCAGCAACAGGAAGCCCTTATGTTCTTTCTAAAGCTCCGATATCTTCCACTATTGCAGTGAAAGTTGCGGGAGCATCCGTAACACAGAATGCAAGCAATGGATGGATGTATGATTCAGCTACAAATTCAATCATTTTCTCCGGATCTGCCTGGCCTGCTGTAGGAGCTGCTATTGAAGTGACTTATGAATACAACAGCTCCGCTGCTGCAATGAATTCAGGAGCTTCTCAGACTCTGACAGCATTCATCGGTAATGCAGTGAGCAGTGATGCAGGAAAAATAGGATTGGGAGTATTGGTTCTCGCAGGACTAGCTGTTTTTGGAAGAAACTACTTCAGCAGAAAAAATCAGGCGTAAGCAAAAATCTCCATAACAATGCAGAGGCATGGATATTCTCCATGCCTTTTTTTTATATTCTGTTTCTTCTGTACCTGAAATACCAGAATAGGATCAGTCCGAGAATCAAAAAGGGCCAGATAGAAATCAAAGCTTCGAGGAATTCAAGGACAGTCATCCACCCTTTCTTGACTGCCTTCAGAAGTTCAAAATCAGACTCCACTTTCTTTCCAGTAATCTGAATGGAAACCTTTGCAAAACTCACTTTGTCCTGGATTTTCCATTTTTCCAGTTTCGCATGATCGAATCCGTCCTCGCTTCTTTCCAAAGCATCTTCCCTGTCCTTCCAATTCCAGTTGGCACTGGATGCAGAACTGACGGCTTTGTTTCTTCTTCTGCCCCTCTGTTCTTCCCTCTCCATTACAATCTTCTGCAGTTCGTTCGCCTCCGTATGATCTTCTGTATTGATTGTCTCAGAATTTACATTTCCAATTTTCTGCACTGACTTCAGAAAACCGATCAGGTTGGAAACCGGTACAAATATCTGAACATTCATATATTCCTTTCCTGAAACAGGATAGGTCTGAGCCTGTGTAAGGAACGACTTGTTTTCCGAGAGTAAGGATAAAAACTGCTGTCTGGCAGATGAAAGTTCATCTACCTCAACGTTCAGGGAAATTCTATATTCCAAAAGCCTTGTCTTTGACACACTGTTTTCAGTGTACATAGAGTCGCGAATGGAAAACTTTGACTTATCCTTTGAATCTGAATTCTGCGCAGGAGCCGGGGAATTAAAGGCAGAACTTTCCTCTTCATCAGAAAGCTTTTCCGTCTGCGGATTTTCCATTTTTTTTCTTTCTGCCGCTCCTGACTGACTGACGGTAGTCGAGGTCTTCGGGGCCGTGTCCTTTTTTGAGCAGGCTGAAAAGATAAGTAGAATTAGAGTGTATATCAGTAGATTTTTCATAGAGCAAAAATAATTCTTTTTTGCGGTCTGTCATTCTAAAATTAACCACCTTCCGAATTGACTGCAGAATACTGCAGGCAAAATTAGAACAGATGAAGTTCATAAAAAAAACGGTCTTACTGTTATCTTCCTTGATCTGCACATTCTGCTCTACGGAACAAAAAAAAGAAAACAGGATGCTGGCAAGATGGGCAGGAGAGCCTGAAAACACCGAGTCAGGTTCCAAAGATTTCTTTTATTCTGCATTTAAAGGTGCAGTAAAAAACACGAGAAACATTTCTCCCGAAAGGCTTCCCGAAATCTGCATAAGATCTGCTCAGGAAACAATGCAGTCCGAAATATTCGAAAGGATACTGACAGACATAGAACAGAACAGCAGGCATGGGCACGAGATCGTTTATGAAGAAGGAAATAAAAATCTCATTTTGAAGCAGAAACTGGGAAAGGAAGGAAAGGAAGTTCATTTGAAAAACTGCAGGGGGAGTGCAAAGGCTGTTTCAGAAAAAAAGTTCAGTGAATGGAAAACCTGTGAATGTGAAGGCTATGTGAGAATCAGGGGCGGCAAGGACAGGATATTCAGTCTCTTCCGCCACCCGCAAGAGACTGAATGAATAAAGAAAAGAGGTTTACTCTGCCTTCAGAAGCTTGAATTCCACCCTTCTGTTCTTTGAACGGCCTTCTTCTGTTTCATTTGAAGAAACCGGTTCGGAATCGCCCTTGCCCTCCGATAAGATTCTTTTCTCTTCAATTCCTTTTTTTACAAGGAAATCTTTTGCAAGAGTCGCTCTTTCCAGAGAAAGAACTTTGTTCTTTTCCTTTGTTCCAGAATCGCAGGAATGACCGGTGATTTTCAGTTTGAGATCAGAGTTTTTTTTCAATATGGATGCAATCTTTTCCAGTGCCTTTTCTGAATCCGGGCTGATGACTGCCTTTCCTTTCTGAAACGAGAATTTTGTCTTTTCAATATCTTCTGCTGAAAAAGATTCTTCCGTTTTTTTTACTCCGGGAGATTCCTCAAAACGGCTTTCGGCACTGTCACTTTTTTTGACAGAACTGCAGGAAAGCCTGATTCCGTAAATCAGAAGTCCAATACATACAGCAGCAAGACCGAATATAAGCCATACCGGTATTTTTGCTTTTTCGCTCACCTTCTGCTCTTCATAGACAAGCGCAGCGATCGCAGGACTTGTAGGATGAGCAGGAGGCTGGACAGTATGAATATCCTCAATAAGCGGGATTGTCTCTTCATTTTTTGTTCCAGGAGATTCCTTCTTTTTCGGTTCAGAGGATGTCTTCTTTTTTGCAGTTGTTTTTTTATCTGATGATTTGCCGGCTGCCCATTTGCGGATTTCTGTCCTGAACCATTTGTCTGCCGATTCAGTGAAAGTATAATTATTCCGTATATATTCCACTGTCCGCTTTTCCACATCAGTATACTCGTTTCCGTCTTTTACTGCTTCGATCAGTTTTTTTGCTTCAGCAAGGGAAATTCGTCCGTCTCCTTTTCCTGAGACAAACTCTTCCGCCATATCCAGAAGCTCTTTGTCATACTTTTTTCCCTTAATGGTCTTATAGTAACTCATTTTACTTTACTCCTTTTTTTTTGGAGATGCTCTTCCCTTTTTTCTTCGCGCCGGTTTTCGAGGCCGCCCGTCCGGCTGCCCATTTGCGGATTTCCGTTCTGAACCAGCTGTCGGCAGACTCAGTGAAAGAATAATTATTCCGTATATACTCCATAGTCTTCTTTTCAGTGTCAGTATAACTGTTCCCGTCTTTTACAGCACTGATCAGTTTTTTTGCATCTGCAAGAGAAATTCTCCCGTCGCCTTTTCCTGAAACAGACTTGTCCGCCATATCCAGAAGTTTCCTGTCGTATTTTTTGCCATTGACGGTTCTGTAATAACCCTGATCCGCAGATTTTTTCTCAGCGGACGCACTGCTTCCCTTTCTGACAGCCCCGGATACGGAAGCCCGTCCTGCTGCCCATTTGCGGATTTCTGTCCTGAACCATTTGTCTGCCGATTCAGTGAAGGAAAAGTTTGCTCTGATGTACTCTACAGTCCTTTTCTCTATTTCTGTGTAATCATTTCCGTCTTTGACGGCACCAATCAGTTTTTTTGCATCTGCAAGAGAAATCCTGCCGTCACCTTTCCCTGAAACAGATTCGAGAGCCAAGTCGAGAAGCTGCCTGTCGTATTTTTTACCTTTGACTGTCCTGTAATAACTCATAGTGATTTTCCTTCAAAAATCTAAGATGCAGGAAAACCTTCTTTTTGCAAGCAAGTTAGCACTCTCTTTGCAATTTGATTCAAAAAACGGACAGAAAAAAACTTTTTCGGAAAAGGCCGTTTTCTAGCATGGTCAAATGAATGCCCTGAAGAGAGAACAGAATCAGGGGAATCTAGAGGAAATTCATGGCAACTGACACGTCAAAGTACAGTGAAAAACTTTTAAAAACGAGAAATATCGGTATATCAGCTCATATCGACTCAGGCAAGACTACTTTAACTGAAAGGATTTTATTCTACACAAACAGAATTCATGCGATCCACGAAGTACGGGGAAAAGACGGAGTCGGTGCAAAAATGGACAGTATGGATCTCGAAAGAGAAAAAGGAATTACAATCCAGTCTGCAGCAACCTACTGTCAATGGAAAGACTATACAATCAACATTATTGACACTCCCGGACACGTCGATTTTACAATTGAAGTGGAAAGAGCTCTCCGAGTTCTCGACGGTGCAATCTTGGTGCTCTGCGGTGTATCCGGAGTTCAGTCTCAGTCCATCACAGTAGACAGACAGATGAGACGATACAGCGTTCCCAGACTTGCATTCATCAATAAGCTCGACCGCTCAGGAGCGAATCCATGGAGAGTCATTGATCAGCTGAAAGAAAAACTGAAGCACAATGCTGTAGCAATGCAGATTCCAATCGGACTCGAAGCAGACCATGCAGGTCTTGTAGATCTGATCACAATGAAAGCGTACTATTTTGAAGGCGCAAACGGAACGAACATTGTAGAAAAGGAAATTCCTGAAGAACTGAAAGAACTTGCTGAAAAGAAAAGAGAAGAAATGCTCGATGCAATATCCATGTGGAGTGATGAACTCATGGAAGCAATGCTCGAAGGCAAGGTGACTGAGGATATGATCCACAGAGCAGTCAGAACAGGAACAATTCAGCTGAAAATGACTCCTGTATTCATGGGATCTGCCTATAAAAACAAGGGAGTTCAAAAACTTCTGGATGCAGTCGGTCATTATCTTGCATGTCCTCCGGATGTAGTCAACGAAGCATTGGACACTGCAAAAGAAGAAGAGAAAGTGATTCTGGAAAGTGATCCGACCAAACCTCTCGTCTGTCTTGCATTCAAACTCGAAGATGGAAGATATGGACAGCTCACTTATGTGAGAGTCTATCAGGGAAAAATTCAGAAAGGGATGACTATCTACAATACCTCAACAGGAAAGAAGCACAACGTAGGACGTCTCTGCCGTATGCACTCCAATGAAATGGAAGATATTACAGGTGCAGAAGCAGGCGATATCGTTGCACTTTTCGGTATTGACTGTGCTTCAGGTGATACATTCACAGACGGTGCAACAAAACTGTCTATGACTTCTATGTTCATTCCTGAGCCTGTGATTTCTCTTACAATTGAATGCAAGGAATCCAAGCAGCTCCCGAACCTTGCAAAGGCTCTGAACAGATTTACGAAAGAAGACCCTACATTCAGAACTGAAATTGACAAGGAATCCGGTCAGACAATCATTAAAGGGATGGGCGAACTTCACCTGGAAGTGTATATTGAAAGGATGAAGAGAGAGTATGGAGTGGATCTGGTGACAGGTGCTCCTCAAGTGGCTTACCGTGAAACAATCACTAAGAGAGGCGATTTCGACTATACTCACAAAAAACAGACCGGTGGTCAGGGTCAGTTTGCGAGAGTGGCAGGATTCCTCGAACCGATTGGACTCGAAGAGCATAAAGACTATGAATTCGTAGATAAGATCGTGGGCGGATCTATTCCAAGAGAATACATCGGTTCCTGCGATAAGGGTTTCAGAAGCTGTCTGGAAAGAGGGGCTCTTATTGGATTCCCTATCATCGGGGTTCGTGCTACTATCAATGACGGTGCATACCACGATGTGGATTCCTCCGATATGGCATTCCAGATCGGTGCAAGATATGGATTCCGTCAGGGATTTCTGAAGGCGTCTCCAATCATCCTTGAGCCGATTATGAAAGTGGATGTAGAAGGACCCGTTGAATTCCAGGGAGCAATTCTTGGAGGCTTGAATCAAAGGAGAGGTATGATCCTGAACACAACTGAACAGGATGCATACTGCAAGATTGAAGCCGAAGTTCCTTTGGCTGATATGTTTGGTTACGCAACTGTCCTGCGTTCTGCTACTCAGGGAAAGGCAGAATTTGCGATGGAATTTTCGAGATATCTGCAGGTGCCTAAAAATATCGCTGATGAACTCGTCAAAAAATACAAG
The DNA here is from genome assembly GCA_035345895.1 of Leptospiraceae bacterium. Classification (GTDB taxonomy): domain Bacteria; phylum Spirochaetota; class Leptospiria; order Leptospirales; family Leptospiraceae; genus DAORDI01. Next base: position 11,706 of record DAORDI010000077.1, on the reverse strand, counting down.
GTCAAACAGGACGAAGATTAATCTCCCCTTCCCTTGTTTTAAGAAACCACAGCAGTTCTGCTGTGGTTTTTTTTTAAGCAGCCGTTTCACAGAAATTTTCCGCTATGAAATCTTTTCAATCACAATTAAATCTGACTGAATGATGAACGGAAATACCTCATTAATTTCATCCAATAAAGCAGTTCTGTCTCGATGTCTGAATCAGTACAGTGAAGTGAAAAGGAAAGACTTCATTTTCTCGACTGGCCGAAAAAAAGCTGATTGCAGACTCTCTCGAAAAAATAAACAGCCGTGAAAGCATTAGGAAATCATGTAATTGCAGAATTTTACGACTGCGATCTTCAGATCATTCGAAGTCAGTCAAATATAGAAGATATTATGATTGAGGCAGTCCAGATTTCAGGAGCAGAGATAGTAAAACCTGTATTTCATACTTTCAGTCCGCACGGAGTCAGTGGAATGGTCATTGTGGCAGAGTCGCACTTCAGCATTCATACCTGGCCGGAGTACGGATACTGTGCGGTGGACATATTCACCTGCGGAAACACGATAGACAACGGCAAAGCACTGGAATATCTCAGAAAGGAACTGAAGGCAAAAAGTCTGTCTGCAGTGGAAATGAAAAGAGGCATCATTGATCTCGAAAAGGATTTTCCTCATAAACCGGAAAGTCCCGCTTAACTGAACTGCGCAGACCGCGCTCTAGCGGTTTCAAGTTTGCAAGCGAAAGGCGGCTGAAGGCGCAAGGCAAGGAGTAATTGTATGTTTTGGAAGAATGTCTTCATTTCCAGTTTTCAAACAGGCAAATAAAGAGAGGCTTTCAGTTAAATTATATTGGATTTGAAACTAAGAATCATAACCTAAACTCAGCTTTTTACGATTCCGTAAAAGCTTGGACATCATTTTCTTCATCCGTATCAGAAAAAGCGGCTTTTTTACTTTCTTTATTCAGAAACAAACTCTTTGGTGTAAATTATCAGGATTTTCATATTGATCTGAATAAGGATCAATGGGGGGAAAGAACATTGAAGAGATTTTTTTTTAATTACATTGTCATTATTATGCTTCTTTTCAGTTCAGACGGATGCATGCTTTCAAATTTTTTTGAATGCAAAAGTGCAGACTGCAGAGGGAAATCAGACAGGTCACTGTCATTTGCAGGGATACTGCAGGCATCTTCCTGCGCATTGAACGCAGTCGGAAGTTCAGGAGGAACTCAGGATGACGAGAATATGTACAAGTCATTTACAGGAAGAATTGCTGATTCCGAATGGAACTCCACCTATATCAGAAAAATACTTCATGCATTCGCGTTCGGCGGTCCTGCTTCAGATGCTCAGATAGATGAATGGGTGAAAATGGGGCCTTCCAAGGCAATCATTAAAATTCTGAATGCAGACCCGGTAAACTCCGGCCTGAATGTTCCTGCAGACGGAAAATCCGGGGCTGTCTCTGCAAATTCTTCCATCTACTGCCTGAGTTCTTCATTTGCAAATGGAAGCTCAGTTTTTCCTCCAGGCAATTCCGGCAAACTGAGTCTTACGGATACTGAATCCACAGGAAAAGTATATTCAATGATGGTAATGCTCAGGGGTCTGAATCCGGTCCGACATGTTCTTGGATTCATGGAATCGAACAATCATCTTTCTACCAACTCAAAACTTGTAGGACCCAAACCTCAGGCCAGACTTTACGATGAAACAATGAATCTAATCGCATCAGGAAGCGGATATGAAAAGGTTCTTTCCAATGCAGCAGTTTCACCTGCCATGGCGATTCAGTATAACCACAGAAAAAACGTTTTCAAAAATGCAGCCTTCTCAGGAAATGAAGACTTTGCCAGAGAATTCCACCAGCTGTTTTTCGGAGTTCTGGGAACAGGGACAACGACAGGAGACATCACTCAGTCCACGGCAAGCTTTCAGACTCATGAGACTGTAACTGTTCCTGAAACAGCAAAAGCACTCACAGATATTCGGGTAGGAGGTCTTTCGAATTCAGATGACATCAACCTGGATACTGCAGTGTATGCGACTGAATATCATTTGGACAGAGCAGTAAAAATATACGGATCCGATGTGACCGGTGCAAACGCAAAGGAAAAAATAGAAAATGCATCAAAGCTTGCAATCACCAACTCTGAAAGTCTGAATAATCTTCCTCTCAAAATCATTCGATTCCTTGCAGACGACAATCTGGATGAAAACGACATCACTGCGGCCAGCCCGACTGCAGCGCAGCTTCTGATTCAGAGCAAGGCCGCTCTTATCAGGACAATATGGAAAGATATTTCCGACAAAAACCTTCTTCTCTTTCTCAGAAGATACGCCTTGTCAACCGCCTTTTCCAACAGCACAAGGATAAAGTACAGGACAAGTGCCGAAAGAATTTTTACAATCAGCAATCTGGTGACGCTGACAAATGCAGAAATATTTTATGGAATGAATCTTCCGTATTCCCCGCTTCTTTCAGAAGATGTGATACCGTTCTACCCAAATCATGAAGTTTTTGGGACTCAGACAGGAATTGAAGCAAGAGATACATCCGATGTTTTCAAAATGGCATACAATGGAAGTACAGAAACTCCGGATCTCTGGGGATCCGCAGCAAAAAAAGACAGTTCGAACAGCATCATTTACAGAAAACCTTTTGATCTCATTATTCCTAAAGGAAGCGACGGCAAGTGGAGAGTAAAACAGGTTGCCGAATGGCTTTGGAACAGATTCATCGGTGACGGGAATCTGAATATGGGAAATCTGGAACGAGCTCATTTATATGCACTTCTCGGAAGCGGATACGATCTGAATTATTTTATGGCGAAGGATAAAAAGGACAGCACTATCAATACAACATCTTACGGTTATGGCGACAGCGGAACGAACGATATTGCTCTTTCAACGGAACTCAAGACAAAAATTGACGATGCAGGAGTGGCAGTCATGACTCTGGATGATACCGGAACTAAAGGTGATGAAGCGAGAACAAGAGTAGGACTTGCAATAGATTTTATCATTGCACTTCCTTTTATGTTTGTACAGGAGGGAAAATAAATGAAGAATATTAGCAGAAAAGAATTCCTGGGAATGGCAGCCGCATCGCTTGTCCTGGGGCTTGACCCGCTGAAGAAACTGGAAGCCGCTGCACCGAGTCTTAATGATGTTGTACTTATAAACCTTCTTCTCGAAGGTGGTCCCGACTTCAGACATATGATCGTTCCCGAGCCGACTACATCGTACGGACAGGCCTATTGGAAGTACAGAGCTGGCTCTCAGGGAGTCAGTTCCAGCAGCTCAACTGAATGGCAGAACAGATTTAATCAGGATTATGAAAAGTTATCGGGCACAAACGGAAACCCTTCTTTCGGGATTCTGAAAAAATGCGGATGGCTGATTCAGAAGTACAAGGATGGAAAAGCTGCAATCGTCTGCAATGTGAAACATTCCGAATCAAGAGATCATCAGAGGTCGCTTCTTGTGCTTCAGAAAGGAAACTATTCCACTGCCGCATTCACGACTGGAGGGAGCGGATGGGGAGGAAGAGTTGTAGGAGGCGCCAATGCAGAAACTTCTGCATTCAGTATAGTATCCGTCACTCCTCAGATCAAACCTTTCTGTGACGGAAATTCTGCAAATGTGATCTCGTTCAGGAATTCGAGAAAATTCGGACTTTATACTCCTTCGAGTCTGGTAAACTCCTGGGATAATAATCCTTCCACTGATTCAAAAATCGTGATGTATCGTGCCCTCAAGACTTATTATGAACGTCGTACAGGTCTCGATACGACCAACTTCGATGCATTCAAAAAGCATTATGACAGACTGAGAGCAAAGACTGATCAGGTCAGTGCAAGGATCAGTGCCTCAAAGGCTCCTTCAGGAATCACCGGCCTTTCCGCAGGAACAGGAGCACTGAACAGTGCCGATTTTGCGCAGCAGATTCAGAGTGCCTATGATGCTTTTCTGTGCAAGGACATACTGAATATGAGAGTTCTTTCCATGAATTATACCGGCTGGGACACTCATAAAAGACAGAAAACCGAAATTGAAGCCAAGCTGGAAGATATTTTCGGAACATCCAAAGGCTTGGATCAGCTGTTTACAAACCAGTCTTCTGCTTTCTCAAACTCAGTCATATCGGTATCCGGAGAATTCGGAAGACAGCTCAGAGCCAATGGGGACAACAGCACCGATCATGGGGATGCAAATTATGTACTTCTCATAGGAGGAAGGATCGCTGGGGGCACTTACGGTGAACTTTTTCCTTCCGCTGAAATAGCAAAATACGATTCATACTGGCAGGCAATCCAGTCCAGAAACAATTTCCTCGCTGTCTATCAGAGTCTTCTGGGGATCATGGGAGTGACTTCGACACAGGTATTCAATATGACTCTCACTGCAGGGACAGACTATGAAACAGGGTTCGGCAGTTTCACAGGAATTGCAGTCTGATGAATTCAGAGGCACGTTCAGTCTGTTTTTCCACAGACATATACTATAATTTTTGATAATAGGAAATAATATGATTTTTTTCAGAATTGCAGCATTTTACTTTTTAGTTTCAGTATCAGTTCATTCAGACAGTCTGAAGCTGAATCTGGGACTCTGGGACGGTAAATACAGTACAGAATTTCAGGAAAGGTGGAAGAAAGACAATCTGATAGACGGTGCACCGGACGGGATCACTAAAATTGACAGCAGCTGGAGCAGCAGAAATATGAGCACCTATCCTCTGGGAGCTTCTCATTTCAAAAACTTCAGTTCCTGGACACTGGTTACACGTTTTAACCTGATTCAAAGAAGCCTGGACGCAAAATTCAATTCTTTTGATACGTACGGAAATCTTACTTTCAACTCAGTCAGCAGAAGCTACTCGGCGGATTACGAACTGGATTTCGGATATAAAAAAACATTTTTCAGCGAAAGACTTTCTCTCACAGGACGACTTGGGATAAGAAGTCATGTAAAACACCTTCTTTTTAATGAAACAACTCTGGGGACTTCCACGCTTTTCGGAACAGTCCGGTCAGAAATGAGTTCCTATTCCAATCATTTTTATCCGGGGGCAGAAATTCAGTATTTTTTCGGAAAAGGATTTTCTGTCATTGCTGATGTCCTTCTTCCTGTATCTCAGCCGGATCTGGGGAAGGTTTCAGGAAATATGAAATTTGATTCTGACAGGGCAGGTTCCTATACAGGCAGGACATATATTGAACTGAACGATATGGAATCAAAGTACACCTACAGACTGTCAAGAGCATCTCTCGGCATATCCTATGATGTGAATGAAAAACTGACAATAGGGGCGGGATTCAGAGCGGAGAAAACAGATGTAAGCTACAATGGACTGAAGAGCAATCCGATTCGAATAGCCAGCGGCGGAACCGGAACAAATTTTTCAGCCTACCCTTCACCGACGATACTTTTTAATGAAAAATTCCTGGACACTTCCCTGTATAAACAGAATCTCAGCTCAGATCAGAAAGGTGTCTTTATTTCTGCGTCCTACAAGTTTGATTTATCTAAATAGTGCAGACTTGAAAATGTTATGCCTGGAATCTGCTAAGGAACATTAAAGAAATCCTGCAGGACAGTCCACAACTGTCAGTAAAAACAGCCGCTTTTCAGTCTCTGCCAGCTTTGCTGTTTTCAAAATTTATGCAGCAGGCCAGCGAAGCCAGCAGGAGCCTGCTTATGCAGAACAATGTCTTAAATGAACCGGAAACCAGGCCATTCACTGAAGTATTCTGTCCTTTCGTATATCCTTCAGGAAAGGAAGTGATTCTCTGTATTCATAAAGTTCTTTCTTGGAAATTACAGTTTCCAGAACTTCTTCTTTTTCGGACTGAACAGTTTTCTCGTATCCGGAAGGATAAAAAATGCCTGTATATCCGTTATAATGAATTTTTTTAAATCCTCCGGAATTTCCTGTTCTGTTCACTCCTGCAAGGTAAGCCTGATTTTCGACTGCCCTTGCACGAAGAAGAGAAAGCCAATGATGAATCCTGACAGAGGGCCAGTTGGCAGACACAATATACAGATCCGTTTCTCCAGCAGTCCCCCGGAAAAGTTCAGGAAATCTGAGATCAAAGCAGATTGCAAGACTGATTCGGAATCCCTTCCAGTCAAATCCGGCTCTCTCTGTGCCTGCAGAAAAAAAACGGTCTTCACCGCCGAATGAAAAAGGATAGTTTTTTTTGTATCTGCAGATGATCTTACCTTCTGCAGCAGCTGAAACAGTATTCCAGGGTTTTCCGTTTCTGTTTTTCAGATACAGACCGCCTACAACAGCACTTCCTGTTTTCACGGAAAGCTCCATCAGAAAACTTTCCGTCTCTCCATCCTCCTCCTCTGCAAACTTTTCAGACCGCATTGTAAATCCCAAGGCGAATGCTTCCGGCAGAACAATGATATCGGGCAGATTCAAAAGAGAATCTGTAAAAGAACTTACTTTTTTAAGATTCGATTTTCTGTCTTCCCAGACGATATCAGTCTGAAAAAGTGCCAGTCTTAATGATCCCTCAGTATGGTTTTTCGCCGACATAATTTCCCGGAGGATAATAATTGCAGACCCAGACCTCGGAATTCCCGCATACTGCTGCCCCGCATCCCAGTTTTTTGGAGTTTTTCCAGACCACCTGAGTATAATGACCGCATACTGCTCCGGGATTACATTTGTTGCTCTGATAATTATAATCTTTTTCTTCATCATGCCACATCTTCACGGGATCGGCAGAATTGAGCTCCCTTCCCATGGACCAGGCAAGATTTTCTCCATATTCATCTGCAGACCTGTGCTGCATCTTGCATCCTCTGCTGTTCTTCAGATGATTTGCCCATTCCTGTGCGTACGATGCAATATTTTTGTCCCAGACAAGTTCAGGAAGGTTCTTTGATTTTCTGTATTTATTGTGCGCTTCTGTAATTCCTTTCATCCTTCCCTCTTCAGATCCGTTTGCGGCTGCCGACACTTCCTTTTCTGCAGGAACAGTTTCAGAGCCTGAAGGAGTCTCGCCCAGGACCGCTGCCGGATCAATGTCCTTTCCGTTCACAATCAGTCTGCAGTCAGCGGATTTGCAGGATTTTTTGAGTGACTTGACATTGACAGAAGTTCCGTTTTCAGAATAGCTCCATGAACGGGAAAGCATATTATATGCCTGGTCTACTTTTGATTTCTCATATGAAAGGAGAAGAATAGGAAGCAGAATCAGAAGAATGGCTGTATATTTCATACAGAGCAATTTACTCTGAACTGAAAAATTTCAACTCATTTTTAAACTGCATATAAAAATTTATTCAACAAAGTACATCCCTATTCTTCCCTTTCCTTTCACTGGGAGGCGTCCTCTGAATTGACATTTAAACTCACCCTTTATTTTCTCATACACGGATTCACTGATGTTTATTTTACCCGGAGCACTGCCTGTTTCCATTCGGCTGGCCAGATTGACAGTATCACCCCAGATATCATACAGAAATTTTTTCTTTCCAATGACGCCTGCCACTACAGGACCAGAATGAATTCCGACCCGGATTTCATGAAAAGGATGTTCTGCAGAAAGGGATTTCATAAAGAGGATCATTTCCTTTGCAGCTTTCACGCAGTTGACAGCATGTTCTGTATTTGCTGCAGGAAGACCCCCGGCACACATATATGCATCACCGATTGTCTTCAGCTTTTCGAGAGAAAATTTGTCCATAATTTCATCAAAGGTGCTGAAACAGTAATCCAGTTCGCTTACAATTTCTTCCGGTGTAAGATTTTCGGATGCCTTGGTAAAACCGACAAAATCGGCAAACAGGATTGTGGCCTGAGGAATGTATACCGGAGTCACGCTTCCTTTTATCTTAAGTTCAACAGCCACCTCTTCAGGAAGGATGTTCAGCAGAAGACTTTGAATTCTCTCCTTGTCCTCCCGGATTTCCTTTTCCTTCAGCTGAAGCATTTCATTCTGCTGCTCAATATCCGTCTGATATTCCTTCACATCTCTGTTGACTGCATAAGAAAGGATGAACAGAATGGCCATTGCAAAGAATATATTGCTGTACCCGAAATATTTCGTAAATGATTCCGCACCGGAATAATAGGGCTCAACAAACACATACCTTGCTGCCAGCGCACTCGCAGTACATGCAAGAGTATTCAGTACAACATAAAACGATTTATAATTCAGATAGAAGGCGAAGCTCACACAGAGCATAAAGTACAGATCAATATTTGCGTCTCTTCCGAAAATGACTGCAAATGAAAGCATCTGAAGTATGATTACAGGCATTAAAAACATTTTGACAAGATCAATCTTGCCGAGTTTTACAAGAATTATGCTTACAAAGGTAAGAAAAAGAAAAGTGATGTTGGGAAGGGCAAACCTGAAATCATAAGGAAACGCAACGGAACCGTAAAGAAGGTTGATTCCGATAGCAGCTTTATGCAGAAGATTTAAAATCTTCCTGTCGCGCTCGGTGGATGTGCCGTGTCTTGTAGTCAGGAAGCGGAATACCGCTTCCATTTTTTCTCCCAGCTGCTCCGGCATCCTGAATTTATTCTATAACTTCTCTGACAGGACTTTCTGAAAGGATCTTGTCCATTAGAGTTGATCTGTCCTCATCAGAAACTTGAAGTATTTTCAGAATAAATTTTCTAGGGTTTCTAGACTGCATCACCTTCCCTTTCACACTGACACTCATACCGTCAGGAAACATAATATTCATATCCCAGAGCTCATGTCTTGCCAGATCGTCTGCAGCAGTCACATTGGTAGGTTCAAAAAGTACTGATCTGTCGGATATCTTCAAAGTGATTCCGGTATACTCTTCTTCAAAGGTACTGTCAGTAAACTCATCCGGAAAAAAGAAAGGAACGAGAGAGACCGAACAGGAAAGAAATGTCATAATATGAGCATCTCCTTTTCTCTGAATTTCGCCAGTGAATGCAGCCTTGATGCTCATCCCTTCCGTCTCAATGACTTTAGCTTCTATTTCATATCCGCCGAGTATCTGTCGGTAGACATAAATATGAACTGTTTTACCATTCAGCACTTCCTTCAGTCCTTCGATATGAAGCAGAAGAAGATTCGACTGAGATTTCAGTACAGTGCCGAGGTAATGCTTCTGACCGACTGCAATCCCGCAGACTTCCCCTTCTCTCAGATCAGCCGGAGAGAGAACCTGATGGTTCTGCTCTTTTTCCGGAAAAAGCTTATCCAATATGCGCACATGCATATCTTCCGGATGTCGTTTATCCTTGGCAAAAAACTCAAACATAGTAGAATGAAGATGCCCCTTGTTCATAAAGACTTCAGCGATATCATAGCCTTTTTCAGTGAGGGATGTCAGAAATTCGTCTATCAGAAGAAACTCTTTCTGATCCAAACTTCTTTTTCTGGCATAACTGATGACCATTTCCCGTGCGGCATTGTTCATTACCTGTCTTCTGTAAACATAATTAACAACTAGGTACGCCAAAAGAGCCGACATTAAGATGGCAAAGACCCAAACAAATGTCATTGAACTGAATTCAGGCCAGGTCCAGAGAGACGGTTCAATATTCTTCGCAATGATTATAAGCATAAATACTCCTGACTGCAATTATAATATCGGCTTTTCTGATCTGAAAAAAACAGGTTTTTTGTCCCTCAAAACTTAAACTGAAACTCCAGTCCAAGTGCATTGATGGAATCCTGAACCTTGGAAAAAGGCCCCATCGGTTTTACGCTGAAAAAGGTACCATATTCCTTTGTTTCTGAACGCTGAGGATCATATGTCAGTATTCTCGAAAACCAGCTCAGTTTCAGAGACCTGCTTTCTGTCAGTCTAAGTATCCACGCTGCAAACCAGCTGTTCCCCTGCACATCCGAAACTGTTCTATAATTAAAATCTCCAGGAATAGGGATATTTGCAGAATAGATCTGAGAACGCCACACAGTAGAGACAGAACGTGAATCTGAAAGACCTCTGTAATAATTCATTCCCAGTTCAATTTCCTGTGTTTCCGTCAGAACCAGTCTGTAGACAAGTCCAATCAGAGTCAGACCCATATAGTCATCGAATTTGATTCTGTTCTTTACGGGAATTGAATTCCCCGTATTCAATGAAGCTGCTGTGGAAGATGCAGCATAACTTCCAAAACTGGTATATCCCCCGCTCATAGTATCGTACTGCATCAGTGCCCCCACCTTGAGACCAAGTCCAGTCAGAAAACGGGAGGGATGATCCGGCAGAAGATAAAAATCGTGATCATAGCCCAGAGAGGTTCTTCGCTGAGAATTCATTGAGTGCGACTGTACTGCAAGTTCAGCGTAGTTTGCAGAAAAGCTGTTGAAGGCAGTTCCCGATGTATAATAATTCAGAGAATTGAATGATCTGGGAGATGATTCCATAAACTGCAGATTCAGATGACCTCTGTGAGTTCCTGACTTTGATCCGATGTGCATTCCTGCACCGATCGAACTTGCCTGCACTGATTCAGCTTTCCCAGTATTAAAATGAAAACCGCTTGTCAGAGGCAGTGATCCTTTGAACAGAGCACCTTCCAGATTCCTGGTTTCCTGCATTCTGAAAAACTGACTCCCTGCCGCCGGCGTCCAGTTTACCCTTGAGGCCTGAATGTAAAAATCGGTTCTTCTGTCCGCAGCAAGAAAACTCTTGCCGTCATCCGCACTTTCCGATGATATTTCGGAAACAGCCGCCAATATACAAAATAAATATATAATCAATAGCTTCATCATATTATCCCTTTTTTGCTGAATTCTCCTTTTCCTTATCTTTCAAAAACTGAATAATTCCTTCCAGGTAAGGCACTCTTCTTTTTGCAAGAGAAACATGGATCGGTTCCGTCTTCTGCCATTTTGGAATTTTTTCTCCGGATCTCAAGTTTTCCTTTTCCTTGTAATAGAGTTTTTCCACTGAACGGAGAACTGTTTCTTTCTTCGGATTTCTGTCCGTCAGTGAGGCCCCGCTCTGAATCAGTATTTGAAAAATGCTGATATGGGCTTCCAGTTCTGCCAGTCTTACCAGGATTCTTTCCTCACCCTCATCATATTTTGGAGGCGGATTTACACTTGCACCGTTCTTTATCAGAAACCTGACCATTTCCTCATAGGATTTATCCTCTTTTCCGAGAAGACCGTCATCCCTCCCATGGGAAAATTTGGTGGCTTCCATAAAAAAGGATTTTTTTGCATCCGCCTTTTTTACATCTGCTCCTCTGGAAATCAGCCAGTTCAGTATTGTACACTGATCCTTTCCTTTGGACATTTTTTCCTTCCATTCCTTGGGAGCGTAGCAGATTTTCACTGCATCATAGAGAAGTTCTTCCTTGTCTATGTACATTCCCTTTGCAATAAAGAGAGTGGCGAAGTCCATTTTTCCCTTCCTGAGTGCATACTCGTACGCTGCAGGCATATTTGCCTTCTGTTTAATGCAGGCCTTTGCAAGAGAAAAATCATCGTTGTCTACAGCATCCATAAGCAGCTTGTCAGGATTGCCCTGACAGACTGTGAGAGAATCATCAGCGCCTTCAATTGCAGGCATTCCCTCGGAATAGGCAGAAAACGGCAGCATTAAACAGAAAATAATGATTAAATATTTCATATCATTTCCAGATCTTTTTCCACCACTTTTCTCCGTCTCCGGATTTAGTGTTTCCGTAGCTCTGCCTGTTCATCTTTTTGTAAATTGAACTGAGATCCCATCCGGTGAGAGAAGCAAG
>DAORDI010000076.1:0-20457 GCA_035345895.1 Leptospiraceae bacterium | reverse complement strand
TCAGGGTTTTTCGTATGGATTCTACTCAGCTCACCACAGGCCGAGGTGGGCGGTGAAAATCACTCGGTAAACCTGCTTTTACACAGTCCCACTTAACTCACAAAAACAGGAATAGCGGCCTATGAGGCACCGAACTGGATCAGCCGATGAAAGCCCCGTGAATTGCTTTCAGTGCATCTTTGGCCTGTTCTTCAGGGATCACACAGGAAATCTTTATTTCCGAAGTGGAGATCATTTCAATGTTGATGGAATTGTCTGCAAGTGCCTGAAACATTTTGGATGCAACCCCCACATGAGATTTCATTCCTACACCCACTGCTGAAACTATGCTGATTTTATCATTGATGTCTACTTTACCTGTGCTGTGTTTTTTCACAAAGGCTTCGAGAAGAGGTTCTGCTGTCTTGATTGCTTTTCTCGGAATCGTAAATGAGATTGTATTCTTTCCATTGGAAGGGGAGGATTGCACAATTACATCCACTATGATGTCTGATTTAGCAAGTCCGCCGAAAAGATCCGCTGCTATGCCTGGCTTATCCGGTACATCCGGGATTGTAATTCTCGCTTCTTCATTTTTGATTGTGACACCGCTGACTCTGATATGTTCCATTAATTTCTCCTCGCTCACAACTAAGGTTCCAGGTTTTTCATGAAAACTGGAACGTACATGAATGACTACATCATAATTTTTTGCAAATTCCACGCTTCTGGAATGAAGAACACCGGCACCCAGACTGGCCAGTTCCAGCATTTCATCGTACGTGATTCTTTCGTGCATTTTGGCACCGGGGATTTTATTCGGATCTGCAGTATAGACACCGTCCACATCCGTATAAATTTCGCATTCCTTTGCCCCGAGAGTTGCAGCAAGGGCCACTGCAGTGGTATCACTTCCGCCCCGTCCTAGAGTAGTGATGTTTTCATCCTTGTCTATTCCCTGGAATCCGGCAACAATCACGACTTTCCCGCTTTGAAGAGCCTTGTCTATACGGGTTCTGTCAATCATCTCAATCTTAGCGTTTGAGAAATTTCCGTCTGTCATAATTCTGACCTGCGATCCGGTGAAACTCTGTGCAGGGATATGAATTGCTTCAAGGGCCATAGCCAGAAGCGAAACAGAGACCTGCTCTCCTGTAGACAGGAGCATATCCATTTCCCTTCTGGGAGGATTCGGATTGACTTTTTCTGCAAGGTCAATCAGTTCATCTGTAGAATGCCCCATCGCAGAAACTACAACAACCACCTGCTTGCCTTCCTTGCAGTACTTCTGAATTCTGGCGGCAACATTTTTAATTTTGTCTGTAGTTCCGACTGATGTCCCGCCGTATTTCTGAACGATCAAATTAGTCATAATTACTGGCAGCATTTCGCTGGCAGGCCTGCAGTTCAACTCTAATTTCCTATATCTCCTAAACACCTGTCCTGCACCGGAATCAGAAAAATTACTTCAATCCTGAAGTCTCGGTTTTAAAAGGACAGCAGTTTCTGTCTCTGCCAGGCACTTTCCGAAATTATCCTTGATCGAAAACTCCTTTCGGATAAAATGTCTGAAATTCCACTTTTTCAGTTAATTTTTCAGTCGGCCTGCAGGGCAGGTTTCTGTATTTCCGTCGGAAAACTGATGTCGGAATGCGGGCAAATATAAACGATAGAGATTTTTATGGAAGGTAAAAAATGATGATTCGATTTCTTCTTCTGGCAGGAATTTCCTTATCTGCATATGCAGACACGATTCTTATGGGAGACGGGACTTCCATTACTCAAAGCTGTCTTCTCGAGCAGTCCAACTCCTTCCTGATCTACAAGGATTCGAAAGGTAATGTTAAAACCCTTGAAAGAAAGGAAGTTCGGTCGGTCATCATTGATCCTGGAACCTGTCCTGATGTGGGACTGGGAAGCGGCAAAATTACCGTCGCGGATGAGGCAGGGAAAGAAACTGTCTTCAACGGATACAAGTCCGGCGGACAAGAACCTAAGGGTGAGAAAAAAGACACGAATGGAGTCAATATCGAAATTATGCATGAGTTTGTCACAGACTTCATTTGGCGAGGGAACAGTTACGGCGGTGAGTTCCGTGCAAGGCGGGATGGTACAAGTTACAAGGAAATCTCTCAGTACTATGCCTATCAGCCGAATATCAAGGTCGCCGCTCCGAGCGGTCTGTATTTTGAACTTTGGGGAAATATTCCGCTTATGGGAAGAGGAGACAGAGATTCCGATCATCGTTTTCAATCTTCACCTGGAGGTGCTGCTGTAAATCCGGTTGCGCTAGTAGACAGGCTGAGCAATAATCAGGTTGTCAGTGCAGATCAGTCTTCTCTTTTCTTCGATCCGTCCAACAATGTATTCAATTCTACCTGTTCTGACCCTGCTGCTGCACTTGCCACGCTGCAGACAACCCCCGGTTCAAGGACTGACTGTCAGGTGGATCTGCGGAAGGTAAAAAGACACAAGGAAAGAAACGGTCTTTACAGAACAGACGGTCTGTTTACTACATTTGCCTATAATTTCGATGCAGGCAAATTCGGTACATTCACTATGGGAACTTGGTGGTATTTTCAGAACGACAAACAGGCAAGGTATTCCTGGCAGGAATATTTTATCTGGTGGGATCTCCCATTTCTGAAAAAGTACCTCTCCCCGAAACTCCAGGTGTATACTCAGTCTTCTCAGGATCTCAGTGCCTATGCCGACGGTTCAAACTATGCCTCTTTTCAGACCAAACATACATTCACTGTAAAAGAATCGAATGGATGGAAGTTTCAGATCGAACCGAACAACAATATCGGCTATAAGTATGCCAACGACAATTCAAACAGGAAATCCGGTTTTTTTGATATTACGACAGGTCTGAAATTTATCCTAAATGATTTCTTTTTAACTGTGAACGATGCATACAGACCGGATGTTCATCTGTACGACAACTCGGTGTTTTATTATGATACCTCCAATCCTGGCCGGGCATTGCCGAATCTGAATCAGTATGACGGCAAGACTGCTGACCCATCCAAACTGTATGGATTCAAAAATGATCTTTTTTACAACGGAATCTCTGCCGCAGGCCTAGATCCAATGCTTGCTCTTTATGCAACTCAGAAATACCAGGAACAGAAAATTCCCAGACATCTGATCTGGTTCAGTCTCGGATACACTCAGAATTTTTAATTGAATCCCTGGAAAAATAAATTTGTTTTAGGCATCACCGGGGGAATGGGGTCCGGCAAATCCACTGTCACGCGGATTTTTGAGAGTTTCGGGTGTCATCGAATCAGTTCGGATGAACTGGCAAGGTTTTATACATCTGCAGATTCCCCTATCAAAGCCGAGCTTGTCCGGCTGTTTGGGGAAGAATCTGTGAAAAACGGGGTTCCCGACCGCAAGATCATTGCCGGTATTGTTTTTTCTGACCCGGTAAAGCTGAATCAGCTCACTGAAATTATCCATCCATTGGTCCGGAAGCAGGCAGTCGATTTTTTCGAAAGTCTTCCGGAAGGGAGCATTGCTGTATGGGAAGTGCCTCTGCTTTTTGAAACTAGGGCAGAGGAAGTCTGCTCTTCCACACTGACAGTCTGTTCGGATGAAAAAATTACGCTCAACAGAGTCATAGAAAGGGACGGAATTACTGAGAAAGAGTATAAAGACAGAATGGCAAGACAAATGGAACTTAAGGAAAAAATCAAACGTTCCGATTTTGTAGTCAGAAACGATTTCGATATGGGCGTATTGGAAACTGAATGCCTGAAAATTTTTGAAAAAATTCGAAATATGAGGACAGAATGAAAGAAAGAACATTTTATACGATCAATCTGGATTTGAGAAGAATTGTAATTTTATCCATTATCTTTCTTGGTATTGTGGCCTATTCTTTTGGGTTAGGGATGACTTTTGGAAAGAAGAGGGCAGAAAAAGCACAGGAGCCGTCCATTGCAGGTGTGAAAACGGAAAAGGAGCCCCAAGAAGGATTCCCTGAAGAAAAACCGCCTATCCGTTCTGAGGAAGAATATCTTCCCCAGGTAAACAACGGTTCTGAGAAAAGCAAGCCTGCAGAGACCAAACCTTCCGAGACCAAATCTGTTCCAGAAAAGACAGAAGTGAAGAAAGAGGATAAGGCGCCGGAAACCAAAACCCCTGAAGTGAAACCTGTGGAGAAAAAAGCAGAAATCAAACCGCCTAGAAAGAAAAAGACTGCACTGAAAAAAATCGAAATAGAAGACCAGAATTTTTACACTCTGCAGCTGGGAGCCTTCAGCAGTCAGGAACAGGCGCAAAAATTCAAGGACAATGTTGTATCTGAAAGCAAAACAGGCAGATTCTCACCATTTGTTCAGAAAAACGGAGAACTTTTCGTTGTCAGAATCGGAAAGGCTAAGGACAGAGATGAAATTGAAAAGTATCTGAAAAGTCTGGATACAAGGCTTCAGTCTACATCAATGGTAGTAAAAAATTCTCATTGACCCTGATTTCTCAATTTTTCATCGGATTTAAACTGCCGCAATAAATGGATAAAACTGTATCACTTTTTATTATTTTTCTCTTTCTTTACTGCGCTTCACCTAAAGTGCAGGAGAAAGAGATTACTATAGAGGACGATACGGATCTGTTTCTTCTGGATGAAAACCCTGATCAGAAATTCTTCTGGGTATCCGAAAGAAAGGGCACATTTCTGCATAAAAAGGCTGAGAGTTCCAGTCAGTCTCTCCTGCATCTGCCTTTCCGGGCGAAAGTCTACATAAATGATCAGCCAGAAATGGAACACTCTTCCAGCTGGACTCCTGTGAATGCAGGCAGTCAGTCCGGATATGTCAAAACTGCAAATATTACAAAAAAGTTTCCGGAAAAGTTTCACGGTTACAAGATAGGTCCTGAAGAAGAACTCTGTGATAATATTTCCAATTCCTTTGAGTGCTATAAAACAATAGAGTATATTCAGTCTGCGAAACCTGAAACTGTCAAAAAATTTAAGCGGCTCGAAAATGAGGCTCAGTTCAGACTCAACAGGAAACGGTTTCATCTGAAGGATGGTCCTCCTGAAAAACAGTACCGTCTGTTAAAATACTTTCCGGAAGCCAGATACTTTCTTATAGCAGTTCAGTTCTATGAAGGGAGCAGTCTGATGCTTCTGAATGAACGGAGCGGGAAAATATACAATATTCCGGACTATCCTGTAATTTCTCCGGATGGGAAAAGAATTATTTCTGCCTGTTATTGTCCCCCTTTTGCGCTGGGTTATTGCAAAAACGAAATTCTTGTATTTCAATTTGCAGGTCATTCGAATGAACTGAAGAAAGAATTCCATTTAACCCCTGATGATTACGGGGCGGGGGATACTGTCTGGATTTCGAATTCCGAAATCAGTCTCGGTTACTATTTTTTCAGGAGTAAAACCTCCGAAATCCCCGAAAAAGCAGTCAATCTCAGATCGGTCAAAGGGAAATGGTATTTGAAAAAACCCAAAACTCCTAAAAAGCAAGTATAAAAAGTCTGAAATTTCAGTATAATTGAATATTCAAGCATCCAGGAATTAGACAAGAAAGAGCCTTATTGCATTTTTATATCATTTATTATAGTTATTTAAGTTTTTATTGCTTCTAGATGACTGTTTTGAAAAAATAAAAGTTCCTAAATTGCACTTTCGTTCCTATGAAAAGTCGTATTTAGACTTTTTTTTGGAGATAATAAAAATAGGTGTTTTAAGTATTTTCTTAAATATGTTGAAAATATTGTCATATATGTAATATGTGAATTATCTACTTGAAAGGCTTTTAAATTTTTTATAAGGGTCTTTTGGGTGGATAATAACTTTTAAGGATGAAATTTTGGACGAGCGGGACTATTTTACAGAGGACGAACTGAAAAAAATACTGAGTTACGATGAATGGAAAAGCCATGAACATAGACTTTGGCTTCAGCTGATGTACTGCTTTGGACTGACTGTTCAGGAGCTGACCAATTTGAAAGTGAAGGACATTGATTTTGACTCAATGGTATTGAAGGTATACAGCAGCAGGAGAAGCAAGCCTAGGATACTGAATATTCCGAAAGTGATTCAGTTGGATCTCAGAAAGGAGGCATTGGGGAAATATTCAGAAGACCATTTGTTTCAGGGAAGAAAGGGAGCAGTTCATAAAAGGACTGTACAAAAGGTTATGGAAAGAGTCTTCAAAAAATTTGGAATCTATGCAACTGTAAGTAAATTCCGAAAGACATTTGCACTGCATTCAATCAGATACGGCTGGGACGAAAAAAGTATAGCTATGGCCCTAGGTCATTCTTCCATCAGAGCAACAAGACTTTTGATGGGTAAAGACAGAATATACTTTGAGCGGAAAAAATCCCACCCAATAGATCATATCCTGAGAATAAAACTGTAAAAAATGCCCGTTTATGACGGGCATTTTCTCGAGTATTTATTTTTTCTCTACTTCCTGTGCTTTTGCTACAATCGCATCTTTTCCGCCTGGAACTCTTGCGAACATTACGCATTCGCATTCTTCCCATTCGATGCCCGGAGCTTCAGGTTGAACTTGTTTCAGTGGACGGCACTCTCTAGTGTTGATCCCTTTTACTTTTCCATTGAATTCAGCTACAACCACTTTACCAGTGGATTCACCATCCGATACACCTTCTGCACCAGTCAGAGTTTCACCTATCATTTTTCTCATGAAATCCGCTTTAGCAGTCAGTGCAGCACCACTTGTGCATGTTTCCTGCATCATTGCTCCAGAGCGTCTTTCTACTGATTTTGGGGAAGCTCTGTTCACTCTTTTCATGTAGTAATATTCTAAAGGTTTCTTTTTCGGGTCTTCTGGAGGTCCTGCCCAGCCCTCAAACACTTTCCCACCTTCACCGACAGTGGTTGGATCTTTTTCAGTTGATGAACAGCCAAGGTTCACAAACAAAAGAAGTGACATAAGCAGTACCGCATATTTACTCGACGACATTATTCTAAACTCCTTGTAATTTTGCTTTAAAAGCAATTCTACAAAACTAGTGACTAGTTTTCCAGGGTATGTTTAAATAGAAAGCGATTTTTTCGCTGAAATCATTTTTTTATTGAGTCATTTTCTTTTTTATTTTCCTGGGGAGGGGAAGGAGTCGATAAAGGAAATTTTGCATTCTTCTTTTTATATATTTTCAATCTGAACTCGGGGGATACTCCAAACACCTTGGAATGCACGAACTCCCTTTCCTGGAAAGAATCCGGATTGGAGATGAGTCTTTTGATGTAAGGATTGGCAAGCTCAGTATTGTAGAGGAGAAAAACTTCCTGTCTGTCCATCGTGCCGGAGTAAGTAGATTCAGGAAAAGGCAGTTCTCCCGGAATGAATTCCAGAAGCTTTTTTTCGGGATATTTTTCGGAAAGATAGAAATAAGGGTCAGGAATTGCCTGAATATAAAAATGGCTTTTTTCGGAAGTGAACTCTGCTATTTCGTTCCAGAACCGATCAGTTTCATTTTTCAGCTTTCCGGAAACAGTCTGAAAAACGGCAATGCCCAAAACTGCCGTATTGAAGACCATATTTGCGAGGGCCGCAGTCAGCCCGATTCTGTTTTCTGCTTCAAAAAGAAATCCAATGCAGAGTGCAAGTGCAGGAACCGCATAATACACGTACCAGGATTCAGATGAGCTCAACTGTACAGCAGTATTGAAGACTGCAGTGAAAGCAAATACTGCAAAGTAGGAATGAATTTTTTTCCATACGGAAACAAGAGCACCGGCAGTCAGTGTCCATACAGCCATTTTCCAGGCAGGAAACTGAAAACCTGCAAACAGAATCTTGATTTTGTCCAGATAGGTGAATTTAGAGAAAAGATCTTTTTTTCTTGCGAGCTGTGCTCCAAACTGGATCAGGAACATATCCGGATGAGGAAAAATGTAGACTGCCCAAAGAAAAGCCAAAGGAAATGAGCCTGCTGCAAGTAAAAGTATGTTTCGAAGTGTGATTCTTTTCTGCACATACAGTATTCCTGCCATTGGAAAAAAATGTATGATTCCAATGGGGTGGGAAAGAAAGGAAACAGAGAAGAAAATGCCTGAGGCAAAAAGCCGAATCTTTTCCCTGTCAGCAGAAAAGCAGAAATAAACAGCCGCTGCGCCAGCCGTCATACAGAGGCTTTCCATTCTGGCTGTATGTGAAACCTTGAAAAAAAGTATATCTGAAAAAAGAAGTGCAGTGACTAAAATCTGACCTTTTTTACCCAAACCGGAGATTTTTGCAGTCTGCAGATAGATAAATATTCCAATTAAGGATACTGAGAGACTGAAAAGTCTTGCGGTTTCTATATTCTGATGAAAAATCTTAAATACAAGAGCCAAAGACCCCATAAAAGCGGGGGGCATCCAGTATGTATGAGTCTCCATTCCAGGAATCAAGCCTTCCAAAACTTTTGTGGCAAGCATCCCCGAATCAGCCAGTTCTTTTGCTGGGGAATAGAAAAGAACCTCGTCCGGCCAGACGGACGGAAAATATTTCCCTGATACCGTTCCTAGTAAAATGAACAGTACTGAGCAGAAAAGAAAGAAATGAGTAGGGTTCAAATCAGAACTGAATTACAGTAAATTCAAATTTTCGATCATTTGAATCAACTGAAAATTCAGTAATAGAGTCATATCAGGAGAGGGATGCTACTGCCTGGTCTTCGTTGTCATAGACATCGAAAAGATCCAGAAGTTCTACTACATCAAATACTTTTTTGACAGGGGGTGTAATATTGCAGAGCTTTAATTTACGTCCCTGACGGCCTAATTCTCTGACCATTCCGACAAAAACCCTGATTCCTGAAGAAGAAATATAAGAGATCTGTCCAAGGTTGATAATCATATCGCCCTCACCTGACTGGATATCTTTTGTCAGTGCAGATTCTACTTCATCAGATTGTGTAATATCCAATCTTCCGGCTAATTTAACCAAAGTATGTTTGCCGATTTTCTCGATCTTAATGTCCAAAGCTTTCTCCTCTTGCTTCCACTCGGAGTATGTTGTGAACTTTTGTCTCCCGTCCAATTTTGTCAATAGAAAAAAAAAAAAAAGGGTGATCAGCGTTCGTTTAGGAATTGCCGCCGGAGCACAAATAACTAAAGAGTGCGACTGACAGACCTGTCTGTTCGGTTTTTAATGAATTATCTGAAGAGGAAAGTTGACATAGGGGGTATCTAAGAAAATCTGAACCTTGGGAGAGGCTGATGCGCGCAGTTGTACAATATTTTCTTGAGAAAAGCATTTTTTTAAACCTTCTGACAGCTCTGATTCTGGGAGTAGGTTCCTACAAGGGATTTACAATGAACAGGGAGGCATTTCCGAATATCAATTTCGATATTGTCACTATCACTACATTGTTTCCGGGGGCTTCACCTTCCGAGGTGGAAAAGCTTGTCACTAAGCCGATTGAAGAAAGCGTCAAGTCCGTGGACGGTATCAAGGAATTCAGATCCGGCTCAATCGAAAACAGGTCCGGAATTGTGATTACAATTGATCCGAATACAAAGGATACGCAGAAGGTGGTGGATGATATAAAGTCTGCCGTGGACAGGACTGAAGACCTGCCGGAAGATTCCAAGAAACCTCTGGTAGTGGAACTGACATCCGGAAGGAACCCTGTGATTGAAATTTATGTGGGAGCCAAGTCTGTCAACGGTCAGTCTCTTGTCACTGAAAAGGAATTTCAGGAAAAGATAAAAATACTGGAACAGATGCTTCTGGATATTCCCGAGGTTGGAAGGATTGCCAGAAAAGGATTCAGAGAACCGGAAATGCATGTGAATCTGAATCCTGGAGCGATGAATATTTTCGCATTAAGTGCACAGCAGGTAATGAATGCCCTCCGTCTGAAAAACATCAGTTTTCCCGGGGGAAATCTGACTGACGGAGGAAGGGAAGCTTCCATCCGTACAATCGGTGAATTTGACAGTCCAAAAGAAATTGGCGAGGTATTCATTCGTTCCAATGATGCAGGTCAGGCAGTCAAGATCAAGGACATCGCAGCCGTAAAGGAAGGATTTGAAGACAAGGTCTATATTGAAAAAATCAACGGTCTCTATGGGATAGGTCTTGTAGTCATCAAAAAGGAAAAAGCTGATGCAATCAAGCTTGTAGACAAGGTCAAGGCTGTCACAGGTGAGTTTGAAAACCAGAACAAAACCCAGCTCAGTTTTACTTATGTGAATGATATGTCCAAGTATATCAGAAGAAGGCTTGAGGTTCTGGTCTCGAACGGGATGCAGGGATTTGTGCTTGTAGTTGTTTCTCTCTTCTTCTTTCTCGGATGGCGCGTTTCTCTCATGGTTTCTCTCGGTCTGCCTCTTGCAGTTGCAATGACAATGATAGCTCTGGATTATCTCGGAATGACTCTCAATCTGATTTCAATGATGGGACTGATCATTGTCGTGGGTATGCTTGTGGATGACGCGATTGTCATCAGTGAAAACATTTACAGATATATTGAGGAAGGGGTGGATCTTCTGGAAGCCTGCCTGAAGGGAACTGTTGAAGTCATTGCACCTGTCACTGCCACTGTGACGACAACCTGCGCTGCTTTCGGTCCAATGCTTTTTATGACAGGGATTTTCGGAAAGTTCATCTATTCCATTCCTATGGTTGTAATCATTGCACTTCTGAGCTCACTGTTTGAAAGTCTTTTCATTCTGCCTTCCCATATCTATGACATCAATCACGGTCATGTGCACAAGGGCGAAATCAAGGAGGAGGGCACCTGGTTTACAAGGCTTCGCGACAATGTGTACAAGCCGAGTCTGGAATGGGCACTGAAGCATGATAAATTGACTATAATACTTTTTATTAAAGTGTTTGTCCTTTCCATAGCTGCCACAGCAGTATTCGGAAGATTCAAGCTTTTTCCCGGCGGTGTGGAAGTGTTTATGGTGAAGATCTCTGCTCCTGTAGGATATACACTTGAACAGACTGAGCGTTTTGCACAGGTTGTGGAAAAGGAAGTTGCCAAACTTCCTCCTGAGATTATGGAAAGTTATGTGACCAGAATCGGGATAACGCAGAAGGACGCAAACGATCCGTTCACCAAGCGGGGGAAAAATTACGGTATGCTTATGGTGTATCTCACTCCTGATGCGGACAGGAAACGACCTGAACAGTCGACAGATTTTATTATGAATCAGCTTCGTGACAGAACTGCATGGCTTCTGAATGAAGAGGCTCTTCAGTCGCTCAAGAAAAAAGAAGAGGCTTTGAACAAGACTAGAGTTCAGTCTGAAAAAAGGGAATTTAAGATTATTGAAGATTCTCAGATTCCTCCCGAGTTCAAGGATCTGAAAGGAAAGATTACTCTCCTGGACTATGAAAAACTTCAGGGAGGACCTCCGGTCGGAAAACCGATAGCAGTAGAAATCAGAGGTGATGACTTTGCTGTTCTCAGAAAAATTGCAGACGAATACAAGAAACTGATGACGGAGATTCCAGGAATCATAGATATCGGAGACGACTACTATGAAGGAAAGGATGAAATCAGAATAAGCATCGATGAGGGGCTTGCTGCAAGAGCAGGTGTCAGCGATCAGCAGATCGGTGTAGCCATCAATGCAGCGTATCAGGGAGCTGTTGCCACAAAGATCAAAAGGGCAGATGAGGAAATTGACGTAAGAGTTCGATTTCCGGAAAACTATAGGAACTCCATAAAGTCTCTGGATAAAATATTCGTCACGAATCTTCAGGGAAATCTGATTCCTATTTCGAGAATGACAAAATATGTAAAGGGTCCTGGACTTGCTGCCATCAACCACCTCGACGGGAAGAGACTTGTGACTGCAACTGCCAATCTGGACGATACGCTTACTGATCCCAGAAAGGCGAATGAGGCTCTTGCGAAGAAGGCTGCTCTGGCCAAAATCATGGAAAAATATCCAGGCTACAGGGCAAGACTCGGGGGGAGAGAACAAGGACACAGAAGAATCGATGGCCAGTCTGGGAAGAGCGTTTCTTGTCGCGATCATAGTCATCTTTATGATTCTGGCATCTCTTTTCAGATCCATTGTTCAGCCCTTTATCGTTCTTTCGGCAGTCCCGTTTTCCTTCATCGGTGTGGCAGTGGCATTTCTGACCCATGGACACTATTTCAGCTTCCTTAGCATTATCGGGATTATCGGTCTTTCCGGAATCGTGGTGAATGACTCAATCGTTCTTGTGGACTTTGCCAATCAGCTGAAAAAGGAGAATCCTGGGATAAACAGTCATGATCTTTTATTGCAGACTGGTCTTGTGCGTCTTCGTCCTGTCATGCTGACTACAATCACTACAGTCCTTGGAATTCTTCCTACTGCGTACGGAATCGGCGGATCTGATCCGTTTCTGATGCCGATGGCTCTTGCAATAGGCTGGGGACTTGCGTTTGCCACTCTTCTCACTCTGATGCTTGTCCCTGTTCTTTACAAGTTTGCTCGAGAGACCAAGAGAAAAATAGAAAAAATGCAGATCTGGATTGCCGAAAGGATCTTCAAAAAGGGTCATAAGAAAAAGAAAAAGTTTGATGCACTCGATGTAATCAACTGAGATGAACTGTTACTGCGAATCAGACAGAAAGTTTAAATAATGACTTCCTGTCTGAAAAGAGGAGCAGTTTTTTGCTGAAGTTTTTTTCAAATTTCACTGGGCTGAGTCAAAGATACAATTTCAGTAAAAATACTGAGAAAATATACCATTAACCGGAGTCAGGGCTGACTGATTCGCTCTCGGCATTTTCATTTTTTACGGAATCCCTTTGGGACTGTACTGCCCAGGTTTCAAACTCTTGAGGACTTTTAACAGTCTGCAGACAAAACAAAAGCCTGGCTGGAAATCGGAAAATACAATTGCACAAATGCTCTAAAAAATCAGTATACCGGAAACTTTTTTAAACACTTCGACGATAAAAAAAGTCTAAGCGGATTTTAGGTTCAGCTTCATTTGCCTGTAAACTGCAGAATTCTAATTCAGTAAATTCATTGACTGCATGTCTTTACGGATTATTCCGGTACTCAGGAGAAACAGATTGAAGAAAATTATTTTTATGGCTTTGATTCTTTTTTCAGGTGCGCTTTTTTCTGAAGCAAAGAAAGAAGAAAACAGTCCCAAGAAAGAAGATTCCGGCAATGCTGCGAAGGAAGAAAAAGGAAAGTTTTATATCACTGCAAAAAGAGGGCTGAACATCAGATCGGAACCTTCCAAGACTGCAGTTGTGATAGTGAAAATGCCTTACGGTGCTCAGGTCAATGTTTTGGAATATTCCAAAGACGAAGATGAAATAGAAGGCAACAAGGCAAAATGGATAAAGCTCAAATGGAAAAAATACACTGGGTGGGCTTTCGGTTATTATGTATCCAAGGAACTTCCTAAGAAATAAATTCTTCGGCCTCTCTAATCCAGGGGCCCGTACTTTCCGTTCAGAGAAGAATACTCTGCAATCAGAATAGTAATATCATCTGCAAAATGTTCAGACTCATTCCCTGTGAAAGAAAGCACTGAGCTGAAAATCAGATTGGAAAGTTCCAGCGGATTCTTTCTGTGATTGATTGTGGTGAGAGATAGAAGCCTTTCATCCCCGAACATCTCGTTGTTCTTGTTTCTCGCTTCAGTGATTCCGTCCGTATAAAGAATGATTTTATCTCCAGTCTTAAGTTCAGTGACTGTCTCGACTGCTTCCGGATTGCAGAGTTCTGAAATAATTTTACCCTTCGAAAAAACATACTTTGCATAACCTTCGGCCTTCAGATGAATCAGCGGAAGATGTCCTGCACTTGCGGACCGCATGATTCCTGAACTCAGATCAATGGAACAGAATGCAGCAGAAATAAAATGACCGCTGAGCTTGCCCTTTAAGGATTTATGAAGTCTTCCTAAAGCATCTGCCGGGGAAAGTCTTCTTTCATAACATTCCTGAAGAGACATCTTTACCATGGATGCAAGGAATGCTGCAGGAACTCCGTGCCCCGAAACATCGCATATGAAAAGATTCAGTTCATTTTCATTTCTGTAATAAAAATCGAGAAAATCCCCTCCCACTCCCATCATAGGTTCATACTTGAAACTGACGCTTGCATTGTCTATTTTGGGAATTTTTTCAGGAAGGAGTGCAATCTGTATTTTTTTTGCAATCAGAATCTGCTTTTCAAGTTCCTGAGACTGTGCCTGTATTGTCTTGGTTCTTGCCTGCACTTTCTTTTCGAGACTGTCATTCAGCTGACTGATCTCAGTGATCAGATTGAACTGCACTTCGGAGGCAATTTTCAGATTGTTTACCATTGCATTGAAACTTTTGGCAAGTTTTCCAAATTCATCCTTGGACTTGATGTCTACAATTGTTTCCATATTTCCTGATGCAAGATCATCAACAGCTTTCGTCAGCACTTCGAGAGGAAGGGTAAAGTATTTTGCCAGCAGGAGGGAAAGTACAATTGTCAGCACAAAGGTAAATGTGGATATGCTGATGGCCACGATTGTAAACTTATTCTTGAACTCGCTGATTTCCTGACTGTCAATGTCCACAATCACTATGCCTATTCCGTTTCCTGCACTGTCCTTCAAAACTGCATAAGAGCTTAAGAAGTATCCGTAAGCATTCTGTACAGGCTCTTCATCTATATATTCCGAGGCAGTCCGGATAAGGCGTCTGATTTTGTTTTTTACAGCTTCCTTTTCAATGAACGGCGCTCCCGGATCAGTCCCTGGCATATCCTTTTCAGTGAATGTCAGAGTGAATTCAACGGGGTCAGAGTTAATTTTCACTCTGACAGACCTTTTTCTGTTTTCCCTGTCCAGTCTTCCGGATTCGGTGCTGATCTGAAGAGGGTTCCTGTTTATCACTCCGAATATTTTTTTATCATTAAGAAATACATCTCCTGTATCCTGATTGATTCTCAGTATGTTTGAGATTCCTCCAATGATGATTTCCTTTGAATCAGTCACTCTGGATTTATCATGATCTATAATGAATTTTTCACCTGAATAAATGAAATAAAAACTGACTGCCTCCGATTCCGCCCATACCGTATCTGCATAGGAGGGATTTGCATCTATTCCGTACGTCAGTGCTTCTGTTTCCCTGTCGTAGTTCAGGGTGTAGATGTATCTTGCTGTAGCTTCCTGTCTGAGTATGTTCGACATTTCTCTGTAATAAGAGAGAAACACAGTATCCTTGACTGACTGAAAACTGCTGAATCTCCTGTGTTCTTCGCCTTTGATGGAATTCGCAATAAACCTTGCTATGGACATTTTGTGATTTCTGAAATCACTGATGAACATATCAATTGAATATGTATACATAGTAAGCCCCAGCACGATGGACAGGAAAATGTCCAGTACTATGAACCCTATGATCAGCTTATTGCGAAGACCGATCATTTCAATTTTACAAAGTCCGTAAACCAGTCAGACTTGTTGCCTGCTTTGTCTTTCACCTGAATCTGAATCATCAGATTTTTTTTGTACCTGGAAAATGAATTCGGAATTTCAATTCTGATGAAACTTCTGTCAGTGTCATATTCATACGGATAATATGCACCTTCCAGAAGAACGGTCATCCCCGGTGCGATCCCTGAGCCCAGATCACTGATTTCATAAAATTTCTCTGTCATTTCAGGCGTCTTCAGATCAGGAAGGTAATAATCCCTGTACAGAAGATAGGGGAATCCGATTCTGGGAGGAGACTTGTCCTGCATTACGGCAAAGATCCCGGTCCTTACAAAATAAAATTCCATACTTTTTCCCTTGCGGACAGTCTTCAGAGGAAGCCAGCTTCCAAAACCGAAATCATATACATAAACAGCAGAGTCGGCACCGCCAGCTTCAGTTCCGATTGTCCCTCTTGCATCTCCTTTCCATACAAAGTCTCCCGCAGTGACGTGGTACATTTTTCCGGAAGGAATAAAACCTTCCTTTTTGGCATTTTCAGGGAGGTCCTTGACTTCCGATATGACAACTCCTCCATTGCCTGTCACAATGTTTCTGCTGAAATCAAGGGAGAAATTTCTGTCGGCGGAAGAATAGGATGTTTCTGTTTTCTGCTTCTGCACTTTTTCTGAATTCCCTGCTTCTGCAAATCTGATTTCAGCGTTCGAGACGTTGCCCGAGGCGTCGCCCAGACTGAACTTCAGTGTTTCTGTTTTATCGCCGAGATCTCTGCTGTGAAATGTATATGCATTCTTTTCAGGACTGAAGAAATTATAAACATACATAGGAGGGGAGAGTGAAGACTTGTTGATGTCATACAGTGTCTCTTTTTTGGATGCTTCAGCCGCAGTCATTGCATCGAGCACTTTCTGGAATATCTGTCTGCCTTTCATTTCCGCGCTCAGCCGGAATACATTGTTTTTGTTCTTGGGAGATGTCATTATATCATATCCTCCGATCCTGATTTTTACAGGACCGTGCACTTTGAGGATCGGGGCGCCTTCGATGACAAAAAGTTTTTCAGAAACTTTCTTGAAAGTCAGGCTGTAGCTCCCTGCTTCTGAATCAGCATAGACTGTCTGAATTTCCGGGGGAGTGATGTCTTTCTGCCAGTAGTCTGCGAGTCCCAGCGGATTCAGCATTTTCTGTCCGTTGAAAATTTCCAGATGAAGATGGGAAACACCGCTCCCTGTCTCTCCTGATCTGGCTGATTTCATTCCCTGTTTCACTGAAAAAAGTCCGGGTTTCAGTCTGACACTGAATCCTTCCCTGTTTCCAAGGAGGAGCATTGCATTTCTGAATTCATCGAGTCCAGGAACTTCACCTTTCAAATCGTGAAGGTGGGCATAACGGGCGGAAAGTTTTCCGGACGCTGAACTCAGCCAGAAAGTGAGTCCGTAACCGAATTCAGAATAACTTAAGGAAGAAAGATGTCCTCCGAATACAGCCAAAACCGGGAAACCGTTGATTCCATACGTTTTGAAATCACATCCCATATGAAGGTGAGTATTTCTGAATTCTGCAAAACTTCCCGAAATCGGAAGTCTCTGCTCAAGCGGCCATACAACTTTTTCCAGATCTTCCGAAAAAAGCTCTGATTGAAATAGAATGATGAAGAAACATAAGTAGAATTTTCTCAAAAAAAACCTGCCAGCACTGATATTTTTAATTTTTCCTTGAATTTACAAGGATTTTTTCAGTTGAAAAAAATCTTTTTAGTCGAAATATGTAATTCCCAGTCTATTCTGTAGGAAAGAAAATGAATACCTTAATATGCCGGAACTTTAGTCAGTAGATGAAACAGAACGAACTGCAGAATCAGCTGAATTGGAAAATCGATAACGGGAACCTCCAGATAAAGCTGGAAAAAGTCTTAGATCAGGAAAACGTATCCGCATTCTGGCCGGAATCGGAAATCATTCAGAAAAAAGAGACTTTCAGCACAGTCAGAATAGAAGCAGAGTCTTTGGAGGTATGTGAAGGAATTGGGATTTCTTTTATTTTTCATTGGAACAAATACTGCGAAATTCACAGCAGAGCCTTTGAGATTTCCGGCCTTAGAAAGGAATTTCAGACTCTTCTCTCTCAGTTTTCCGCTTCCGACTTTGATTTGAAAACTGAAAGTGCCCCCACTCATCATTTTGTGGAAGATGTGGGTGTCCGCTTTGACGAACAGGTGCAGAAAGCAGCGAACGTCATTGAATTTATAGGAGAAACTGTTTCTGTAATGGGAAAGGCATTTGTCAATCCGGAGAGAATACGCTGGAAGGAAGTCCTCAAAATTATGGAGCAGACGGGGGTGGATGCACTTTTCATTATAGCACTCATTGGTTTTCTGCTTGGACTGATCATGTCCTTTCAGTCTGCAATTCCAATGCAGAGATTCGGTGCAGAAATTTTTGTGGCGAATCTGGTGGCACTTTCACTGTTCAGAGAACTTGGACCTTTGATGACATCAATCATTCTTGCCGGCAGATCCGGTTCTTCCTTTGCTGCAGAACTCGGTACAATGAAAGTCAGTGAGGAACTGGACGCACTGAATACAATGGGACTGAATCCGATACAGTTCCTTGTTCTGCCCAGACTGATTGCTGCATCCATCATTACGCCTCTGCTATCCATCTTTTTTAATTTTTTTGGACTGGTGGGGTCAGCGATCGTAATCCTTTCTTTCGGTTATCCTATGGTGACATTTACAAATCAGATTGCAAGATCAGTGTCGATTGTAGATCTGGCCGGCGGAATGTTTAAATCCTATATTTTCGGAATCCTTGTCGCGGGCATCGGATGTCTGTTCGGTATCCGTACAAAGGAAGGTGCAAGTGCAGTAGGGGAGTCCACAACCGGTTCCGTCGTGGCAGGAATCATTACTGTATGTGTTGCAGACGGAATTTTTTCGGTGTTCTTTTTTTATCTGGGTATATAATGCCTTCCATCATAGAAGTCAAAAATCTGACTGTCTCTTTCGGTCCGCAGAAGATTCTGGACGACATTTCATTCCAGGTTCAGCAGGGTGAAGTGTTCGTCATTCTGGGAGGATCCGGGTGCGGCAAAAGTACTCTGATGAAACATATGATAGGACTTCTGAAACCGGCGGCAGGTTCCATTCTGATTGAAGGTATGGACATCGTGACTGCAGAAGATGAAAACAGGGATGAGATTTTAAGAAAGTTTGGAGTGATGTACCAGCAAGGCGCTCTTTTCGGTTCAATGAATCTGCTTGAAAATGTTTCCCTCCCGCTTCGCGAATTCACTGATCTTTCCGATCATGCGATTCATCTGATTTCACTGATGAAGCTGAAACTGGTGGGGCTGGAAAATTTTTCGATGCATATGCCTTCGGAGATCAGCGGGGGAATGAAGAAGAGGGCAGCCATTGCGAGGGCGATGGCACTTGATCCGAAGATTCTGTTTCTGGACGAACCTTCAGCCGGACTTGATCCGGTCACATCTGCAGAGCTCGATCAGCTGATCATCCGGCTTTCCAGAATGGCAGGAATCACGTTTATTGTAGTGACTCACGAGCTGCCAAGCATTTATACAATAGCGGACAGAGTCATTATGCTCGATAAGCGGGTCAGAAAAATCATCGCGGAAGGGAAACCTGACGTAATCAGGGATACGACTGAGGATAAATGGGTAAGGCAGTTTTTTCTGCGGGAAGCAGGAGTTTAAGGAGAAAGTCATGAAAAAATCAAGACATTACAGGACAGGACTTTTTGTGCTGGCCGGTCTGCTGATACTGGTCATATTTGTTTTTTTTCTGGGAGCCAGAAATCTCTTTCAGAAGAAGTTTATTCTGGAAACGTATTTTGATGAATCTGTTCACGGTCTCGATGTAGGTTCAACAGTGAAATACAGGGGAGTTGCCATCGGAAATGTGAAGGACATTTCATTTGTTCAGGATGCATATGATCTTCCGAATGAAGCGGAAAATCCTCAGGGCAGATATGTACTTGTTAAAATGTCTCTCAGAGATGTGTTTGACTATACAAACAACAGTATGAAACCGCTGATTGCAAAAATGATTGCGGACGGTCTGCGGGTAAAGATTACCTCTCAAGGACTCACAGGAACTGCCTACCTGGAAATCGATTATGTGAATCCTGAACACAATCCGCCAATGAATATTTCCTGGACACCTAAGAGTTTTTACATACCTTCCACAAGAAGCACATTCACCAAGATCGGTGCTTCCATAGATGAGCTGATCAAAAAAATAGACAAGGCAGACATAGACAAGCTTGTGCGGAATCTGGATACTCTGGTCATTACTATGGACAAAGGAATCAATGAAGCCAAGATTGCAGAATTAAGTTCCAGCAGCATCAATATGATCAATGAATTTCAGCATACAAGCAAAAAATTCAGGGAGTTCGTATCCAGTCCGTCTGTTCAGTCGTTTCCTTCAAAGATGGAGACTGCTGTAAACAGTATGAACAGCAGTATGAACAGACTGAATACGATTCTTTCCAATAACCAGGGTGACATATCCAGAACGGTGGAAAATCTCAGAGCAGTTTCCGAGGATCTTCGCGAGTTTTCAGGCAATGCCAAAAGAAATCCTTCCTCGCTGATTTTCAGTGATTCCCCCACTCAGTCTTCTTCAATCAAGAGGTGAAATCATTCTTTTGGGATGAAATGTAATGATGAAAATCTCAGCTCTGCTGTTGTTTTTTGCTGCCATTCTTGACTGTACCTATAACAGTTCTGAAGTTCCTAAACCTTCCATGGCAGAAGGAAGGGACTGTCGGAATTGTTTCAGTGGAATTCCTTCGATACCGTAAAGAACCAAGTCCTTCATCTGAGATAACAGCAGGTTTTCAGTTCGGAGATCTTTTGAATTTTTCTGAAAAATCAGAATCGGTTTCAGAGATCGAAGGAAAAAAAGACAGCTGGTTTCCTGTGTAAACCGAAAATGCTGGGTTTTCGGAGGCTTTGTTTAGGGATACTGGATTTCAGGAAGTTTATAAGCCGAATACCATTCTCTGTAATTATGCGAAATGCGGATCCCTCCCTCACTGCCTGGGATTGGATTATGAGTCTTTCAGGCAGCTCAAGTAGG
>DAORDI010000075.1:0-20527 GCA_035345895.1 Leptospiraceae bacterium | reverse complement strand
AAATCACTCCAAATGAATCCTATCTCAATGTGGATGCGCTCGCAGAAGACGGCACAAACATCACTCTGGAATTTGAAGACGATGAACCGTTAGTATTCATTGGAAGACTTCTGACGGAAAATGACATTCAGTATAAGAAAGAAGTTTCGGCCACATCCAAAAAATCGACTGAAGCACTCAGATGCAAGAACTGCGGATCTCCTATTGCTATGGCAGGAAATCCTTCTGAGATCAGAACAGTCGGGTGCAGTGCCTGCGGAAGCGTAATGACTCTGGACGAGGGTCAGCAGATGATTCTTGGCAAAAAGAACACAGGCGGTGCAGAAGTGTTCCAAATTCCTCTCGGTGCTACGGGAACCCTTCTGGAAACAGAATGGATGGTCGTCGGAAGGCTGAGAAACGATTGGGACGTGGACGGTGAGACCGGCTATGAACTGACCTATCTGCTGTACAATGCGGATAAAGGCTACAAATGGCTTTCTGAAGAGAAGTTTCACTATTATCTTGCAGAACCTCTGGAATTCTCGAAAGAGTTTACCTACATTGGGAATTATGCTCCCAAAACAAAATTTGATATTTTAGACAAAAAGTTTCAGTTCTATGAAGCGGGAACAATGGAACTGACCTATGTGGACGGCTGTCTCCCTTGGCTGGCTAGAGTAGGCGACAGAATTGAATATGCTGATCTGACATCCCCGCCTCTTGTCTTTTCTGAAGAGAATGTTTATGATAATGGCACTTTACTCGAAAAAGAATTTTTCTTAAGTACATACATCGAGCACGAAACTGTAAAGAATGCCTTTGGAATTGAAGATCTGGGTGTTCCGTACAATGTAGGTCTTGGACAGGTGCAGAAACCAGTTCCTTGGGAAGGTTTAATCAAGTCTGGAAGCATATTTGCCAGCATTGTCATGCTGTTTTTAAGTATCTTCCTTTCCGGTGACGGAACTCCAGTATTGAAGGAAACTTTCAGTTTTGCAGCCCTCAACAAAAAAGAGGTTTTTACTAAACCCTTCCAAGTGAAGGCAGATGAAACTCTGGAAATTAAAATCAATTCCAATCTGAACAATGCCTGGATAGGCGTATTTGCCGGTCTGTACAATGCAGACAAACAGGAAATGCTGACTGCAGATGATATTGCAGTAGAATACTATTACGGAGTGGAGGACGGTGAATCCTGGTCGGAAGGAAATACGACTGAGTCACTTTTCTGGAAAGTCAAGGATCCCGGTAATTATAAACTTCTTCTTTCTGTGGGAGAATCAGAACATGCTTCTTCAGTGAATGTAAATGTAGATGTGTCCAAGGGAGTCAAGAGAGTCTATCCTCTGGTATGGCTCTTTTTTCTATGGTGGATTCCCCCAATTTTTATTTGGATGAGACGATGGTTTTTTGAAAGTTCCAGATGG
The DNA here is from genome assembly GCA_035345895.1 of Leptospiraceae bacterium. Lineage (GTDB taxonomy): Bacteria > Spirochaetota > Leptospiria > Leptospirales > Leptospiraceae > DAORDI01. Next base: position 19,118 of record DAORDI010000075.1, on the reverse strand, counting down.
TCGGACGTAATGCCGGAGGCCGATGATGATTAGATTTATCCAAATTACTGCAGTGATTCTGCTGATTGTGTCTGCTTATTATACTTATGCATGTGCTACAAATGCAATCATTGAATATGCTGAAGAAGGCAAAATCAGCCTGAAAGAAGAGAGTGTCAGGACAGGAAGAACTACATTTTTCTATGACACTCGCAGACGTTCTCCGTCCGGCGGCGGATGGGGATTCGGGAAATAGAAATTTTAATATAATAAGGAAGATTGGGGGTTATTATGCCGGATTGGTTGGTACATGAAAATTTAAAAGGTGCAGTTATTGTAGAGACACTGCTTTACACTGCGATCGGACTGATGGTTTTTGCTTTGGCTATCTGGATTATGAACAAGGTTGTGCCGTTTTCTTTGAGAAAGGAAATTGAAGAAGATCAGAACACTTCTTTGGGTATCATTATCGGCTCCGTGATTATCGGTATTGCTCTGATTATCTCCGCTATTCTCAAGTGATTGACCGTGGGGAAAGGAAGAGGTTTCTCCTTCTCCTGACAATTCTGATCATTTCAGTGTCTGGGCTGGCGTATGAGCTGGTCGCAGGCACGATGGCTACCTATCTTTTAGGCCAGTCAGTTACTCAGTTTTCGTACGCTACAGGCTGGTTTCTTGCATCAATGGGATTCGGTTCCTATCTGTCCCGTTATATAAAAGTGCGTCTTTTGGAAACTCTTCTGAGAGTGCAGGTGATTCTGGGCATTGTGGGAGGGTATTCTGCCTTTCTGATGTTTCTGAGTTTCGCATTCACAGAAACGGTTTACCCTGTATTTATGGTGCTTGCATTTGTAATCGGCACCTGTGTAGGTCTGGAAATTCCTATTCTTCTCCGTATGATCGGAAAATACAGAATACTTTCCATTGCAGTCTCGGATGTATTTACGTACGATTATATCGGTGCGCTCTTTGCGAGTCTGCTTTTTCCTCTGCTTCTTCTTCCCTATCTGGGAATTCTCAGAACAAGTCTATTCTTTGGACTGATGAATCTTGCGGCAGCATGGATTCTTCTTTCTTTGATGGATAAAAAAAGACGGTTCTACAGAATCCTTCTGATCCTTGCGTCCGTATTTATAATTTCCGGTTTTCTTGGAGCGGAAAGACTGAACAACTGGCTGGAGGATTCTCTTTATCAGGACCCGATTGTATACAGCAAGACTACAAAGTTTCAGAGACTTGTAATTACTAAGTGGAGAGATGATATTCGTCTTTTCATCAACAGCAATATCCAGTTTTCCACAAGAGACGAGGCAAGATACCATGAGACACTGATTCATGTACCTGTGCTTTTTCTGAAATCTGATCCTGAAACAGTTCTGATTCTCGGAGGAGGGGACGGGCTTGCACTGAAGGAAGTATTCAAATATCCTTCCGTGAAGAAGGTTGTGCTTGTGGATCTTGATCCTGAAATGGTGGAGCTTTTCAAGACTCACAATGTTCTGAAGACATTGAATGCAGGAGCACTTTCTGATCCCAGACTTCAGGTTGTAAACAAGGATGCATTCAACTGGATCAAGTCCAACCGAGACAAGTTTGATCTGATCATCTCCGATCTTCCGGATCCGAACGATTACTCCCTCGGCAAACTGTACAGCGTCACTTTCTACTTAAGTCTTCTGTCTGCACTGAAGGAAGAAGGAGTGTTCATCAGTCAGGCAACCTCTCCCACTTTTGCACCGAGTGCATTCTGGTGCATATACAGCACAATCCGTTATTCAGCGGAAAAGAAGTTTGGAAATTCTCATAATTATAAAATCATGCCTCTTCATTATTATATACCGAGTTTCGGGGACTGGGGATACGTTCTTTTCGGAAAGAATCTGGATCTGGAGAAAAGAAAAAAAATTGTGCCTGAAACAAAGGTTCTTTCGGATGAACTTGTTCCGTCGCTTTTTGCATTTTCCAAGGATATGCAGATGCAGGAAACTGTAGTAAATCATCTGGACAATCAGAAGCTTGTCGGACTTTACGAGAAATCCTGGCACAGATGGTATAAATGAAGCAGACGCTGTTCCTGCAGCGTTCTTGAAATATTAAGCCCTCTCAGAAAAATGGATATGACTGTGCATTTATTTCAGTCAAATATTTCAAGGGGGACTTTGTTTGAAAAAATATGCTCTCAGTGCAATTGCGTTATTTCTTTTCATTATTATGTCCGTTCTCTCTGCTTCCGTCTGGTATTTTTCCGGGAAAATTGTAGAATTTAAGACTCTGTCTCTTTCTGTAATTAAGGAAAAATACAATCCTCCGAATCCGGAAGATTACGGTCTTCCAAAAAATCCTGAAAATATAATGATCCCATCAGGCGATCTGTATCTTTCCGGCTGGTTTTTCCGAAACAGAATCAAGGCCAAAAAATGCGGTGCAGTCATTGCACACGGACATACTGTAAACAGATATGCTTCCTTGAAATATGCTCCTCTTTTTTGGAAGAGGCACTGCCATATACTGCTTTTTGATCACAGACATCACGGGGACAGTGCAGGAAATTTTGGCACATACGGGTTCTATGAAAAAGACGATATGATCAGCAGTGCTGAGTATCTGAAGCTGCTCACCGGTCTGCCTGATAATAAGATTGCACTTTTTGGAGAATCATACGGAGGGGCCGCAAGTCTTCTTGCAGTATCAGATTCGGACAAATATGCATTTGTAGGTGCAGATTCTCCTTATATGGACTTGGACAGCATTATTCGGGAGCGGGCAGAAAAGGATTACGGAAAAATACTTCTTCCCCTTGTTCCTATTACGATGTGGACTGCCGGGCTTCGTGCAGGATTCAACCCGGAAGCAGTGAATATAAAAAAAGCTGCTAAAAAGATCAGGATACCTGTATTCATTTCCCATTCCAGGCAGGATGATTTTACTCCTCCAAATCATTCAGAGCAGATTTTTGAAAATGTGGAAACAGAAAAGAAGGTACTTCATATTACTGACTGGGGCGCTTCTCATACCAGGTCAATCAATGAAAAACCGGAAGAATATGAAAAGCAGATGGATGATTTTATTGAAAGATATGTGCCGTCCTTTTTATGATCTCAAAATTTTCTTTTCAGAATGCAGAACAGAATGAATTCTGCTATTTAAGCAGGCTGTCATTATGAAAACACGCATTCTAAAATGGTTCCTATTTTTACTTACAGTATCCTTATTCCTGTTCTTCGGGATTGTATGGTATTTTTCCGGGGTTATCGTTGCATTCAAAACGAAATCTCACAATGAAATCAAGGAAAGAAACAAGGTGTCAGGGCCTTCTCAGTTCGGTCTGCCGGAAAATCCGGAGGATATCGAAATTCCTGCAGGGGAGCTGAAACTTTCCGGCTGGTTTTTCAAGAATCCCAGAAAGAACAAAAAATGCGGCGTTGTGATTGCACATGGACATGCAAACAACAGGTACGGCGTTCTGAAATATTCTCCCGCATTCTGGAAAAGAGGATGTGATCTGCTTTTCTTTGACCATCGGCATCATGGGATCAGTCCTGGAGAATTCGGAACATACGGATATCATGAAAGAAAGGATGTGCTGAGTGCAGTGGAAGTGCTGAGACAGAAGACAGGCCTTGAGGAAAGCAGAATCGGTATTTTCGGAGAGTCCTACGGTGCGAGCACAAGTCTTCTTGCTGCATGCCTAAATGACAGGCTTGCTTTTGTCGGCGCTGATTCACCTTATATGGATCTGGAAACGATTGTAACTGAAAAAGCAGAGGCGCAGTACGGGAAAATGCTCCTTCCCATTCTTCCGCCGACCTTCTGGGTTGCAGGCAAACGTGCAGACTTCGATCCTTATGAGGTCAATGTAAAGGAAGCTGTAAAAAATCTGCATATTCCAGTGTTCATTTCTCATTCCGCACAGGACAAATACACTGTTTCGAGGCATTCAGAACTGATTTATCAGAATATTTCCTATGATAAAAAAATGCTTCATATCACAAATTGGGGTGCAGAACATGCCCGCTCGATGGACGTGAATCCGAAGGAATACGAAAAGCATCTTGATGAGTTCATTGAGAAATATGTTCCTGCATTCAAATAGAGAACGGAATATTCAACGGCTTACTGAAATATATGTTCATTCACATCTGTCCTATTCCGTCGCCGTAAATCCCGGCTGAAGACAGTATGGAAAAGGACGAATTAGAAATTCTGAAATCCGGCTTTCATCTTTATGAGGCATCTGCAGGAACAGGAAAAACATATAAAGTAGTCGATATTATTGTAAATTTCATTATTGAAGGAATTTCACTGAAGGAACTGGCGGTTCTGACTTTCACTGAAAAGGCCGGAGGCGAACTGCAGGAAAGGGTCCGCAGAAAACTTGGTGAGGTTCTGAGAGGAACTGCAGATGATGTAAAAATTGAACTTACGGAAGAAAGGCGAAAACACCTTACTGAACAGCTCGAGGTTCTGAGCACAGCCAAGATCGGTACAATTCATCAGTTCTGCAGAACACTGCTCAGGAAATATACAATAGAGGCCGGTCTGTCTCCGTCCTGGCAGGAAATCCGAGAAACAGAGATCTATGAAAAAGTATTTATGGATTATTTCGGAACAGTTGAGAAATTTGAAGAAGAGGATCTGAAAAGTTTCCTGAAAGACTGCGGATGGGATGTGCTGAAAAATTTCTGCATTCAGTCATTCAGCAGGACAGGTTTTGTTGAATTTGATGAAATTAAAAAGAGTGACTATAATGAAGAGGACTATATACGAGTATATAAAAATTTTCTGAATGCTGTTCAGGACATTCCTGCAAAGCATCTGACAAAGCTGAAGGCAGAAGAGGCTTCTCAGGCATCGGCTGATTACGCATCCGGTATGGATATATTCGAAAGCCTCATCAGAAACGGAATTTTGAAAAAGACAGATTCTCTCCCTGCAAAATATTACCTTGACCGAATCTGCAGGTCGGACGGGGAACAGGAAGAGCTCAGAAATCGGATGACTGAAATTCAGAATAAAAAATCCTACCATAAAATCTATCCTAATCTGAATGTGCTGAGAAAACACAGCAACGGATTCAAGTCTCATCTGAAAAAATATTTTGCGGCAAAAAGTTTTCTGACTCCCGACCTGATCATTCAGTATTCCAGAAATCTTATTTCTGAAAATCAGTCTGTCCGAAAGGAAGTTTCAGACGAGATTCGTTTTCTGACAGTGGACGAGTGTCAGGATTCGGATCCGGTACAGCTGGATCTTTTTGAAAAACTTTTTGCGGACAGAAAAAGCGGACTGATTTTCGTAGGCGATCCGAAGCAGTCCATTTACAGATTCAGAAATGCAGATTCTGTAAATTATAATGATTTTGTAAATAAGATGAGATTCAGAAAGAACACCCTGAACGAAACCAGAAGAAGTGCTCCGGGACTTGCAGAGGTGTTCAACAGAATGTTTGTCGATGCAGGTATCGGATATTCTCCTGTTACGGCTCACAGAAAAAAGAATCCCTGTTCAGCCCCAAGCCTTCTTCTCCTTGGTCTGGATGAAAAAAACGCACCTTTAGAAGACGGTGAATGGAGAGCAGCCGATCTGAGGGAAAATGCAGCAGATGAAATATGCAGTGCGATAGAAAAAATCACAGACAATCCTGAATTTCTGACTGAATCGGAGGATTCAACGGAGACTGAACTGAAGACTAGAAAAATCAGCTGCTCGGATATTGCTGTTCTTTCTTCTTCAAATTCAGATCTTCAGTTTCTTCTGAAAAAAATGACCCAAAAAGGAATTCCTGCATCCATCTATAAAAGCGAAATTTTTTACGAAGACAGACTTGTTTTTGCATACAGCTGCATTCTGAATGCAGTGGAAAATCCTGCAGATACAGATTCTCTGTACAAGGCACTAGTTTCTGATCTTTTTCTTTTCCCGGAAGACGAGCTGTCCTTTTACAGCCTCAAGTTCCAGGAAAACTCTAATAATGATGAATTAAATAAAATATATTCTGTCTTGAGGGACGCCTATCATGAAAGCCTTTCCAGTCCGGTTTCGGGGATACTGAAGAAAATTGCAGTCAGAACAGGTTTTTATTTCAGAATTTCCATAGGAGCAGAGGGCAGAAGAAATTTGACAAATTTCTATCATCTTCTGGAAATTCTGGATCAGCTGCAGTTCGGGGGAAACCTGAGTTTTTCGGAAACTGTCCGTACTTTTAGGAGAAACATAGAAAAAGGGAAAAGCCAGGCACTCAAGCTGGACAATCTAGGAGATGTCTTCTCTCCTGATTCTTCAAGCGTCCGTCTGATGACAATGCACGCATCAAAAGGTCTGGAATTCAGAGTATGCATTCTCTTCAATCTTTTCGGGAAAAATCGTCCGGATATGGGAGAGATATATTATAAGGATAAAAAATTATCCGGCAGTTCTGCTGAAGTTCAGTTCAGAACCGCAGGAATGCAGACAGAAGGTTATGAAAGGGAACATTCGTCTGAGGCAGAGGAACTTTACTCTGAGAAAAAAAGACTTCTTTATGTTTCGATGACCAGGGCTAGGGACTATCTTATTTTTCCAATGTTTGTTTTTGGAAGGGAAGGGGACGGTTCGTTCAGAATGATTATTCGTAAATTTCTGGACAGTAAAATTCCAGACCTTTTCAGGGAGAATCTTGCATTAAATCTGAGCCTTTATCCTGAGAGGCAGAAATCAGACAGGCCTGTCCTGAAAAAAAAGACTGCTTCTAAAAAAGCAGAATTTGTGGAAATCCCGCAGGAGGTATTCAGAGAAAAAAGCAGAAAGAAGATATTTTCCTACTCCTCACTGAAAAGTCTGGATGATCAGAAGAGAAAGAAAGAGACTGAAACAGATCAGAAACCCGAAGAGTCTGGTCTGCAGAAATCTCAGAAAAATGCCGGAGGAATATTCGGAAGCCTGTGTCATCTTGTTCTTGAGAACATCCCGGTGAATTCGTTCGTGAGCAGGGCAAAAATAAAAAAAGCTGCGGATTTTTATGCGGAGAAGTTTTACTCTCTGTCAGGACTGCAGGATGATCCAGGGTATTCCAAAAATGATCTTGTTCAGCTCTGCGTAAATGCTCTTGACTGCAGATATGAAATATCCGGACAGAAGGTGCGTCCTTCAGAATGGGAAAATTTCAGAAGAGAGAAAAGATTCTATCACCATATCGGGAATTCCCGTTATTCTGATTATTATATGGGAATAGGCGACGGTATATTTACTTATGATAATAAAATATATCTTTTGGACTGGAAGTCGGACAGGGATCATAATGAAAAAAGCAGGGAGGATCTGCTGGCATATACCTTGGACAAGTATCATTATCAGATACTTCTTTACAGTCTGAATATTTATGAAAATCTCAAGGTGCTCGAAAAGACGTATTCCGACTATGGCGGGATACTTTATATATATCTGAGAAATATAGGCAGCGGAATTCCTGCAGTGCTTGTGAAGCCTTCAGTGGAAGAAATTAAAAAATTTGAGAGGAATCCATGGAAGGAATGACTGTTCCCGGAATCAGGAGAGGTTACGGGCTTGCTAGAATCAGTCTTGAGAGAACTGATGTGCAGACAAGGAATGCTTCTTTAAGAACCGAAATTGCGGCATTCCGACTTTCGGGATCATCGGAAAAAGATTCTGTTTTCTGGCTGTTTTATCTTCTTCTGGAACTTGAAAAATCAGGCAGTCTCTATCTGGATCTTGCAGAATATTCTGAGTTCATTTCAGGAAAAGGACTGGTCTGGAATCCGGATTCACTGGGAGACAGAAATATAAAAAAATATATTGTATTTGAAAATGAAAGATTTTTCTTTCAGTCCCTTCACAGGCTTGAGGAGGAATGTGCTGAAATGATTCTTCGGCAGAAAAACTTCGGCACTGTCCCAGTATCGGAATACCAGCCGGAACAGACCCTCAGCGAAGAACAGAACAGGGCAGTAAAAACAGCCCTTGAATCAAGACTTACGCTTCTTACAGGAGGACCCGGCACAGGAAAAACATCCATTCTGAAGGTGGTTCTGAAAAAACTTTTTCAGTCGGGAATCAGTCCAAAACAGACCGCTCTGACTGCACCTTCCGGAAAGGCTGCTAAACGGATGCAGGAAAGTATGGAAGATCTTTTCAGAGAGTACCCTGATCTTTCAGCACCGGTCACAATTCACAGGCTTCTAGGATATAACCCTGCCAGTTCAGCTTTTCGATTCAATTCAGAAAACCCAATTAATGCTTCGGTACTGATTGCAGATGAGGCTTCCATGATTGATGTGAGGATTATGAATGCACTTCTGAAAGCATTCTGCTTCAACGGCATTGAAAATTCCAGGCTCATTCTGTCAGGTGATCCGAATCAGCTTCTTTCAGTGGATTCCGGTCAGGTATTTTCTGACCTTGTTCAGTCTGGAATAAACACAGTCAGACTCACAAAAACTTTCCGCCAGTCTGAAGAGGCCGCATCCATCAGGATTTTTTCTGAAAATATACTCAAAGGAACAGCGAAACTGCAGGATCTGCAGAGAATGGAAGAGGGGGAGGATTTCACAGGGATACGGATGGCTGATTCAGATGAAACCGATCCGGAAAAAATGCTGCGTTGGTATGCAGACAGACAGTCTGAATCCTTACAGATTCTGAGTCCGTACAATGAGGGGACCGGAGGCGTGGATGAGATCAACCGGTTTATGCAGGAAAAAATGGATTCAGAAAACAGCTGTCCGGCAATGGTGACCCGGAACCTGTCTGATCTGAATCTGTTCAACGGAGAAACCGGACTCCTTTCATTGAATGGGGGAGAGCTGTTTTTTATTCAGTCCGGCAAAAAAACTAAGATTCCTTATTATCTGAAGCCTTGCATCGTGCCTGCCTATGCAGTGACTATTCACAAAAGTCAGGGATCTGAATATGATCATGTGTGTCTTGTTCTGCCGGAAAGAAGCAGGCAGGGAAAAATGAATTCTGTTCTGAATATAAGGCTTCTGTTTACGGCAGCGACCAGGGCTAAAAAGAGTCTTTTGATAATAGGGAAGGAAGAAGTATTTAAAGAAGCAATGCAGAATATTCCTAAAAGGAAATCTGCACTGCTGGATAAGCTGAACAGTTAGACTGGTTCAGTCGTCTCCGTAACTGATATCGAGAGCCTGCACATATGGCTGGCTTTCAGAGACTCTTCTCTCATGAATCTGCTTTGCTTTGTTTTTTGCAGCAATTTCCGCGTATTCCACTGTATAAGGTGTCCAAGGGATTGCACGAAGTCTGGCAACCGGAATTTTTTTCTTGCTGCCTTCGCAGATTCCGTAAGTACCATTATCGATTTTTACCAAAGCTTTTTCAATGAGTCTGAGAAGATCAATCTCGTTTTCAGTCAAAGCGGAATTGAGAGCTTCTTCGTTGATTTCAGAAGCGATATCAGCGATATCTCCCATTTCCTTCAGGCCTGAGGGCGAACTTTTGTCCTCCCAAGTGTTCAATTTCTCCATTAGAGACTGTCTCTTTTCTAAAAGAGATTTCTTGATCTCATTTATGAATTTTGTATCCAGACCTGATTTAGTTTTCGCTGCCATCAGACTTTAGACTCTTTATGATCTTGGTGTTTTCTGCAAAATTTGCAAAATTTCTTGGTAACCAGTTTTTCTGATTTTGCTTTTTTGTTCTTAGTCATGAAATAAGTAGATTTACCTGGTTGGGCACATCCAGTACAAGCAAGTTTTATAATTTCTCTCATAATAGAGCCATAAAAAATTACTTCATTGTACCGTCAATTTTTTTGTTTTCCTTTTTTTCTGCAAATTGCCGATCTCAATCTTCCAGTTTCCCGAATGCCCCGAACTTTTCATCCGAAAAGAACATCAGACCCTTTGTATTCTTTTTATCAGATTTAAGCATATAAGTTTCAATGCTTACGCCGACTGTGGATTCCTCTGTAATCCATATTTTTCCCTTCATTTCAAATATGGCAGGAAATTTCCCGAATCTTTCAAGAATTTTATTCTTATAGCGCTGAAAGCATTCTTTCTTCTCTTCCGGTGTATTTGTGTGGTAGTAGGAGCCTGCACAGCCTGTTTCTCCTTCTTCCTGGTTTTCCTTCAGAAAACCTGACAGGGAAATATGATCTTCCTTTTTTACCCACTTGCCTTTCAGTTTTCGGCCCCAGCCCTTGCAGTCACCGGTGAATTTGTATTCAAAGTTCCCGTTCCGCATCAGTTTAATGTGTTCACAGTCAATTCCTGTTGAAAGGATGCCGGATTTGAATTTTGCCGGGAAGGATGACCGGTCAAAGATAAATTCATCATCCGCATTTGCATGGAAGATAGGGGACAGCAGCAGTACAATGAATAAAGGCAGAATCATAATGCATAGACCTTTCTCTAAGGATTACTACTGCTGATGATTCGCAATCATTTTATTTTTCAGGCAGGGCTGCTGTAATCTTCCCTGGCTCTTTCTGAGAAAAATCAGAGTAAATCTTCGGTTTTTTGCTTTACTGATATTCTCATAAAATTAACCTAATTCAAGCCATATGTTAGGTGGAAAAGATAAAGTCATTAATGTAGGAATTGCTGAAATTCAAGTGGCAAGGAATCCTGGGATTCTTAGGACTACTTTAGGGTCATGTATAGGCATTGTTTTTTACCAGCCTGAATTGAAAATTGGAGCAATCTCACATATTATGCTGGCCAAAGATGTCATCGGCAAAGACAAGGCTAAAAATCCAGGAAAATACGGAGAGACGGCGCTTCCGAAACTTATACAGCAGTTTGAAGAAGAAGGATGCAGGCCGGGAACATACTCAGCCAGAATATTCGGCGGAGCTTCCATGTTTAAAAATATATCTTCTCCCTTTCTGCAGAACATAGGAGAGAATAATATTCAGATCGTCAGAGAGATTCTTTCTTCGAGAAAGATCCCGATTATTGCAGAAGATGTCGGCGGCCATGATGGGAGAACAATCAGTCTGTTTTTGGATGACGGAAGGATTCTTATGAAAAAAGCAGGCGTCGAAAAATTCATTTATAAGGTAAAATAGAGGTAACGGATGAAAGAAGTTGTAGATGAATATTTGAAAGAACCTGGAAGACTTCCCTCTATGTCGCAGGTAGTTCTGAAAGTCATGAATCTAGTGCAGGATCCATCTGTTTCAATGCAGCTCCTCGCCGCTGAAATCTCCAAAGACCCTGCAATTACAGCAGCAATTATTAAAATATCCAATTCTGCATATTACAGAGCAAGCAGACCGATTCGGACAGTGCATGAAGCTTTGATGACTCTCGGCATTCAGACAGTCAAGGAGATTGTGCTGATCAGTGCATCCAAGGGAATACTTCATAAGGATCTGAAAGGATATCAGCTGGAAGCAGAAGATGTATGGGTGCACTCTCTGATTGTTGCAGAACTTTCCTGCAAGATTGCAGAGTACAAAAAGATCAATATTCCCAAGGATCTGATTTTTACTGCAGGACTTCTGCATGATATCGGCAAGGTGATCTTGGCGCAGTTTTTCCCTATGAAAATTATGGAAATCAAGGATGAACTGAAAAATGCAGGAACTACATTCACAGAGATAGAAAAAAAATACTTTGGGTACGATCATCAGGAAATCGGCGAGAAGGTGATGGGAACCTGGAACTTTCCGGATGAACTCAAGGAAGTTGTTGCTTATCATCATAATCCGGAAGATTCAACAAAGTTTCCTCAGCTGGTCAGCATTGTTCATATTGCAAATACTCTCGCGATTGTGACTGGGTTCGGAATCGACATCGGTGGAATCAATCATGAGCTTTCTCCTTTTGCGATGAAGCAGGTCGGATTCACCGATTCTGATATAGAATATTTCTATACGAATATGCCTGATTTCCAGAAGAATATCGCAGAACTTGTAAGGGTCTGAAATTTGAATATTGCGCTGATTGGTCCTAGAGGAGTGGGCAAATCAAAAGTGTCCCGCAAGCTTTCCAAGCTGGCAGGCAAGTCGGTCATCAGCACCGATATGGTTGCCTGTTATGAGCTTGGAGGGATTTCGATTTCTGAATTCATTTCTAGATCCGGAAACGACTGGAAAAGATTCAGAGATCTGGAATACCAGATTCTTCAAAGACTGAAAGGAAGTTCCGATATCATCCTGGACTGCGGGGGAGGGTTTATTTTTGATCTGGATGAACAGTCAAACGAAATCCTCAGCAGAAGAAAAACAGAAATACTTCATTCCATCAGCAAGGTTGTATTTTTAAATAATGATATTTCATACCTAGTAGAAAAGGTGACCGGAGATTCTACACGTCCTAACCTCAGCGGATCAAACTCCTACGAAATCATTCTCAGAAGAAGAATTCCTTTCTACAGACAGTCCTCTCATTTTGAAGTCAATATGTCCGGCAAAAAGCCTGAAGAAGCCGCTGCAGAAATTTTAAAGAAATTTTCCTGACCGTTGTATGCAGAAGTTGAATTGCTTTCTTAGAGTAAAACTTCCGATGCAAGGCCATCAGGTTCAATAAAAGACCTGCATTTCCTCGATACACAGTCTAATCTGTTTGAAACTGCAGATTCATTGCCAGAACTGACATCTCTTGTCCATCTGGATATCAGTGACATTCAGATTTGCGGTTTCAGACCTTTGGAAAAACTTGTGAATCTGACTGAACTTGTAAACTAAATCGCTTAACTCAATTGATCCCCTTCTTTTTCTGAAAGAGCAGGGTGGCCATAATCCCGTTTGAGTTTTTCAGAAGTTTGAAGATTTCATCTGATTCACATACGTATGTCTGAATGAATTCATGTTCATGTTCTGCACCTGTCAGTCTGTCTCTGAAGGAATGGATTTCTTCCGCGCTCAAGGAAATTTCACAGCAGAAAAAATAACCTGCTTCATCCAGGAGGCCGGGAGAACTGTAAAGAGGAGTTTCCCAAAGAAGTTCCAGATCTTTTTTTTCAATCTTCAGTCCGGTCTCTTCTTCCACTTCTTTTTCTGCCACCTTGTATGGATCAGTTTCACTGTCGCACATTCCGGCGGGGTGCTCATAGAAAATTTCTCCGTTTCCGACTCTTCTCTGCTTTACGAGGAGGAAATATCTTTTTCCGGTTTCCTTTTCCTTGAGGCAGGTGACAACCGAGACAAAATGTCCTCTGATAAGAACAGTGGGGAGAAGCTTCTGGCCTGCAGAGTCTTTTGCATCTACATTCAGAAGACAGAAAAGAACCTCGCCGTTGGATTTATGGATGACAGCTTTTTCAGTGATGTTCTGAATTTCGATATTGTTTTTCTTCAGTGAATCGAGCCAGTTTTTGAATTTAAGAGAATCCTTGTAGTCCTGCATAAGGATAGGTAAAATCAGAAAGAATGAATGTCAATCTGTTGAATCTGTCTTGAGGAAAAAATCAGTCAGTTTGGTCTCTGCATTGGACTGGAATCTGTTTTTCTTGTGAGTATAAATTCTTGTCGTCTTCGGATCCTTGTGTCTTGCGAATTCCATCAGCTCTTCCTGACTTGCGCCTGCTTCATATGCCAGTGAAATTGCAGTATGTCTTGTACTGTGTGAAGTAATTCTGTGAGTTTTATATCCCAGCCTTTTGATCGGGTCGATGATTGCTCTTTGAACTGTCTTTACAGAAATTCTTTTCTTTTTGTTCCTTTTGGATTCTGAAATGAAAAGAGGACCTTTGGAGTCAAGTGTTCTTCCGCCTGAATGAAGGTATTCAATCACTGCCTTGTATACAGGTTCTTTCAGAATGATAAACTCTACTGATCTGTCCGTTTCTGTCCTGCCTTTCCCGTGAATATGAAGTATGTACTCTCCTGAACTGACACGGATATCTTCAATATTGGCTCTTGAAATTTCCACATCCCTGAGTGCAGTCAGATATTTCATCACATTGATAGCATAATCCCTGATGCCTGCACTGTCTTTTCTGTCAATGCTATCCAGGATTTCCTTTACCTGTTTCAGTGAAAGATCATCCTTGGCGTGTCCTGACTGAATGCTGTCACCCTTGATATTTGCAGCCGGATTCACTGAATAGAACCTGTAGGACTCCAGGAATGCAAAGAACTGTCTCAGGCAGGCGATATAGGCATTGATTGTTCTGGCCGAGTGTTCTGTCTTTCTCAGATCATTTCTGTAATGAAGAATATCCGTCTTGTCTATTTTTCCGGAAAGAAATTTCGCTGTTCTGTCAGTTTCATTCAGCCAGTGAATGAACTGTCTGATATTGATCTTGTAACTGATTTTTGAGGAGGCACTCAGATCTCTTTCCAGAAAAAATTTTTCCAGAATATTTTCGAACTGAGATACTTCCTGAAGATCATTCACTGATTTTTTTTCCTTTTGTATTAATGATTCCCCATTCCCCAGTCTTTCGGTCCATCATGGAATGTTCACCCATTTTTATCTCTTTGCATCCAATGCAGTATTCTGCCTTTCCTTTTTCATACTGACCGGCATAGTCAAATTTTGCAGGAATCACCTTTCTGCCTTTTGCATTGGCAAAGCCGATTTTTCCATTTTCCTTGAATCGGATCATCCCTTCTTTTTCAGGATCAGGTCCGTTGTCATAGATGAATGGATAGTATAAAATTTCCTTTTTTCTGTTCACTGCGACCCAGCCTTTTGGGGTCACAATGAATGCAATTCCGTGTTTATTGAATTCCGGTTTTCCGAATGTTTTTGTATGTTCGGAAAAGTCCGCTTTTTCAGCGGGAAGAGCTGAAAAAGAAAGGATTATGGAGACTGAAATCAGTAAAACAGGATTATTTTTCATAGTTTCTTTATCGGAAATACTTGCAGATTGCAGGAGCAGCCTTAAACCATCATTTTCTCACTCAGTATCCGAAGAACACTAGGAAAAAACCGCAAGATTGGAAGCTGCCGCAAGATTGGAAGCTGCTAATAAAATAAAAACTCTCAGAGCCCTCATTGTCCTTTGCGAGAAATATTATGTTTTTTTTTCACGCAACCCCTGTTGATTGGGACGCAAAAAACTGGAATCAACCTTTTCAGTAAAATGGGAAACTGACCGATACTTTTATTGTGAAAATTCTGATACTTCTTTCTATATGCTTTGGTCTTTCGGCACAGTCTGTAAAAAAAAGCAAGACGGGACTTGAGACTGCAGATCGTCCTTCTCCCAAGGAAGAGGGCAAGACGCCTGTCCCTGCAAAAACCGAACAGCCTGCAAAAGACGACTCCAAGCTTCAGAATAATTCTGCCGTTCCTGTGGGTAATCAGTCCACCTCTTATGACGATTCTGAACTGGACAAGATATTTTATACCTCTTACCGCTTTTTAAATCAGCCGAAACTGGAAAATACCGAAAAAACACTGAATACGAATCTGGTGAAAGCATTTAAGAATGAGATTATTCTCAGAGACTCTCCAAACTGCCTGAAATATCTTCAGGATATCAATGTTTCCAGCATCAGAAAGAAACTGGTGGATAAGGACAGCATTTGGATGAAAAAAATAAAAAAAGAAGTCGGGTATGTACAGTTTACTGATTATATGTACATTGTAAAATACCAGAATTATCTGGCACTGATCATTTACGAGATTGATCCGAACCGTCATCTGACTAAACCCAGCCAGATTGAATTTATTATGAACAAAGAGGCATCTTCTAAAGAAGAAGAGTAGGACTCAGACAGGTCTGAAAGATATATGTTCTACTTGGACCTGTTTCGCGATTTTCAGAAAAACGAGATCAAATATCTTGTTGTGGGAGGTCTTGCTGTCAATTTGCATGGGGTTCCCAGAATGACAAATGATGTTGATGTTATTTTGTCAGAAGAAAAGGAAAATCTTGTCAAATTTATTGAATCTATGCGTAGACTGGGGTATGTTCCTAAGCTCCCTGTTAAAGCAGATGTTCTCTTGGATGATGAAAAAATCAATATTTGGATTAAAGACAGAAATCTGAAGGCATTTACCTTTTACAATACCAAGGATAACTACAAGGTTGTGGATTTTTTAATCGTCCACCCGCTAAATTTTGCAGAAAGTTATGAAAGAAAAACAGTCAAATCTATAGATGAGCTTGAAATCCATGTGGTGTCTTACGAGGATCTGATTACGATGAAAAAAAGTATTGGCAGACCAAGGGACAATCAGGATATCAATCTATTAGAGAGAGTACGAAAACTCATGGGTGATATGAAATGAACTCACAGGACCTTATTCTTGAGGACGGGGTAATTTTAGAGTACTGCCGACTGAGCACTGAGCAGAAGCTGAAATGGCTGAATGATGCACTTTTATTCAACGAAATGGTATTTACTGAATCCGAAAAGACGATTCGAGAGAAAATTCAGGATTATTTTTAAAAATCCTCTGAAGTCCTTCCCGAAAAAAGACTCGTCACTGCAATCCTGATTTTTATTCTGGATCTAACTTTTTGACTAAGGATAAAAAATGAGAAAAACAGCTTATCTCTTAATTCTTCTTGCAGCACTGGTTGCAAACTGCGGCGGAGGCAAATCCATTTCTCCTGCTGAATGTACTCCCGTTGTGGAATCAATGATCGAGAACTTTAAAAAAATGAATCCAGACAAAGCAGACGAATTTGACAAACAGAAACTGATGATTCTTCCAGCACTTCAGAAAGAATGTGAAAGCGGTAAATACAAATTAGATTGTCTGAAAAACGTAAAGGATTATCTTGCACTGCAGTCTTGCAAGAATTAGTTTTAATTTCAG
The DNA here is from genome assembly GCA_035345895.1 of Leptospiraceae bacterium. Taxonomy (GTDB): domain Bacteria; phylum Spirochaetota; class Leptospiria; order Leptospirales; family Leptospiraceae; genus DAORDI01. Next base: position 2,457 of record DAORDI010000075.1, on the reverse strand, counting down.
ATATTAAGTCCGAAAATTTTCATATTCGATCGTGACCCATAAATTTGCGATCGAATATAAGTCTATATTTTAAATTGGGATTAGAAATGAGAAAAATAAATCATATAGTTATGTATATTTTTATGGCCACTTTTGTGAATTGTAGCAACAAAGTAGTGCCGTCCGATGAATGTATTCCTGTAGTTGAGGCTATGTTTGAAAATTTCCAGAAATTAAATCCAGATAAAGCCCAAAGTTATGCAGATCAGAAACATTCGATTATGTCAGTTCTTCAGAAAGAATGTGAGAGTGGCAAATATAGGCTGGACTGCTTGAAAACAGCAAAAGATTCAATCGCCATTCAAGCCTGTAAAAATTAAATACTAAAGCAAGCGAACCAAAAAAATTTCAAGAGTTGCTTATGTGTCAGAAAAAGCTTCCCATAATCACTTCTCGTCATATAATCGTACAAAAAGGAGATCGTTTTATGAATCGGGTCTATATTTCGTTTTTATTTGCAGTAATGTCAGTATCAATCAACGCTGATGTTTCCAAATGCAAAAAAGAGGTTTTTGAAGGTTTTGAGATGGCTAAAAAAGCTTGTAAAGACTTAAAAGGAAAGGAAAAAAAGACCTGCTTGAATTCTGCTTCGGATACAAAGGAAAAGGAAATTCAAAGTTGTAAAACTCGCGTTTTTCCTTCAAAGGCTGAATGTGCCCCCGTTGTAGAATCAATAATTGAGAATTTCAAAATAGTAAATCCAGACAAGGCTGAAGAAATCGAAAACCAAAAGTCGATGATCGTTCCTGCATTACAGTCTGAATGTGAAAGTGGAAAATATGATTTAATATGTATGAAAAATGCAAAAGATCCTATTGCTATTCAGTCCTGTAAAAAATAAGCCCTGCAATACAGATAACCACAGTAACTCTGTGGTTATTTTCTCACATCATTTCAGTATGAGAGTTCTAATATCCGGTCTATTATTCTTTGTTTTTCCCCTTTCTGCAGACTATACTGAAATCAAATCTGCTGCTCAATTTCTCTTTCAGATACATCCTTCGGCCGAATGCAATGCAATTGCAAACATTCTGATTGAAAACTTCAAGAGTTTCAGTCCTGAAAATTCAAAAGAAATTGAAAGCCGGAGATTTATTCTGATTTCAGGAATTCAGAAGGAATGCGAAAACAGACGGTATGATTTAGACTGTCTTCGACACGCAAAAAATCCGGCAGAGATGAATGTGTGCAAAAAATGAATCTCATATCCGGGAAGTTCTTTTTGCTTTTGAATGATTCCTTATTTATGCAAATGTACTTAATATAAAATTTATTATGAAAAGCCTGCTTTTTCTGATACTTCTGATTTTTATGAATTCTATTCCGATATATGCAAAATGCAGGAAAAATATTCAGAATATATTTGAAAAAGATGCAGCTTTGTGCAGAAAAAAACCTGCGGCAGAAAAAAATAAGTGCCTTAACACTGCGGCTGTAAAAAAGAAAAACCTTCTCAGAAAATGCGGTAAGGCCAGTCCTTCTCTACGGGGGCAGTGCAGTGCAGCGGCTGATACTGTAATCAAGAATTTCAAGAAAGCAAACCCTGCAAAGGCAGATACGATTGAGGATCAGAAGGCCTCTCTGAAATATGCACTGATGCAGGACTGCAGAACAGGGGAATATGATATCGACTGCCTGAAAAAAGTCAAAGATCCTGTATCCATTCAGCCCTGCAGAAAGGACTGATCCGCCTTATAAAATTTATTTTACTTGACTGCTTATATTTATCACAGAACCTATAGTTCCAATGAAAAAAATAACTGTTTTTACAATCTTTCTTCTTTCTGTAAGTCTTATTGCTGATTTCGATGAGATTAAAAATAAGGCAAAGATCACTTTTGCAGATCAGAAACCTCTTACAATAAAAGACTGCAATAAAATTATGAATTCAATGATCGAAATGGTAAAAAAAGAGAACCCGGAAAAAACAGAAGAGATAGAAAGAAACAGAGAGATTATATTTCATCTCTATATGATAGAATGTGAAAGCGGAAAATTTGATCTCAACTGTCTGGCAAATATAAAACTGCTCTCGGAACTGGATAATTGCAAAAGAAAACAGTAATGATTTATGTCGGATAAAGAATCCAGCTGGATTCGGATTGGGGGAAATTTATCCTAACCCTCGGAGAGCATCAGCCATTGCATTCAGAAATTCTGATTTAGGACTCCCGGTTTCAAAAATAAACCAGAAAGAGTTCATCAGTATTTTTTTTGAATTATCCCGAATATCGTCCCTGGAAAGATCCTTGGTGAATTCAGGAACCTCCTCATAATGCCTGTTTCTTGAAAAGACTTTCTTGTGGGATTCCAGAAAACGGTTCCCGATTTTCTTGAATTCTGCCATTCTGCCCTCTTTGGGTTTGCGATAGCAGAGATTCAGTATATGATTCATTGATCTTTCCTGAAGCTCTCTTA
>DAORDI010000074.1:0-20554 GCA_035345895.1 Leptospiraceae bacterium | reverse complement strand
GCAATTTTACCGCCGTTCTTTCCGAGAAACGATACAAGATCATTCCATGACTGAATGGAAAATACGGCATACTTATAGACAAAAAGAACAGAAAGATTCAGAATAACGGCTGTGACAAAAGTCTTTTTTCTTTTTTCTGAAATGTAAAGTCTCTGACCGACATAATAGTTCCCCAGGATTGTCGCCCCAAGAAGAAAACTCATTTTCCAGTTCCACCATGAATAGAAGACTGTCCCGGCGGCAAGAAGCAGGAGATTCTGCTTTCTGTAATTCAGCACGGAGTAAAATATATAAAATATGATGAAAAATATCAAAAATGAGATACTGTTAAAAAGCATTTTATCTTCTTCCTTTTAATAAAAGAATATCTTCATAAATCCGAAAGCTTCCGAATGTCAGCAGCGGAAAATTGATTTCACTCTGAGTCAGGTTTTCAGGTTTTCCGATCAGAACGGCATCCTTTTCACTGTTCAGGTCCTTGAAAGGAGGATAGGAAAGGATGAAGAGTTTTTCGGAATTCTTCCAGTTCCGGATCAGACTGAGCATTTCATCCGATTTTTTATCAGGAAGACATCCGAACAGTATATTCCATTTAATTCCGGGATATTTTATTTCCAAACTTCGAAGAAGCTGTTCTGCCCCTGCCGGATTATGTGTAATGTCAAAAATGATCAGCGGATTTTCCTGAAGAATTTCCATTCTTCCCTTCTGCATTTCAGGAATGAACTGATTTTCAGGATGAAACGGGATTCCTTCATTTTCACATACTCTTCTTATCACAAGTTCTGAAAACTGAAGGTTGCAATCCAGATAGGCTAGATCAGGATCGGGGCTGAATTTTACGGATTCCAGTTTCTTTTCTCTGCAGTACGCCTCAATTCTGTCATTCAGCTCCTCCGAATGCTGATCGAGATAAAAAAGGATCTTCGCATTTCTGTCCGTAATATTCAGCTTTTCTTCCAGAATTTTAAGAAGAGAATCCCCCAGAATTTCTGAATGATCCATTGCTATTTTTGTAATGACAATGTATTTCGAATCAGCTCCCTTTACTGCATCAAGCCTGCCGCCCAGACCTGCCTCATAAATCTCCAGATCCGCGTTCTTTTCCGAAAAATAAAGAAATGCTGCAAGTGTATAGAATTCAAAGAAGGAGAGTGTCTTAAGATCCGGAAGATTCTCTTTCTCCTTTCTCAGAAAAGACTCAAACCAGGATTCGTCTATCTGTTCAAAATTCATCTGAATCCTTTCGTTTCTGTGCAGAAGATGGGGAGATGTATAAAGTCCGACATTTTTGAACCCGGATTTCTTCAGAGCAGTCTCCTTCAGTAAAAAAGAAGTGGAGCCTTTTCCGTTTGTTCCTGCGACAGAAATCCGTGTTGAACTTCCTCTGATGGGGTATCTGCTGCAGACGCTCAGAAAAACAGTCAGACTGTAATCCTTAAAAAGCTCTGCTCTTCTTCTCTTCTCAAAGTTCTGCAGAGACAGAAGAAACTCTTCTGTGAAACTCAGGTCATCCATCATTCGGGTTCAGTCATCTTCAGTGTGGGAATAGAGCTACTGAATCGGATTTGTGTTTTTTGAAAATGATTTTTTGATATGCTTCTACCGGGATTCGAACCCGGATATCAGGTTCCGGAGACCTGCACTCTATCCTTTGAGCTATAGAAGCTTATGGCCATTTTTTTGCACAGGCAGACAGGATTCAAACCTTTTCCATGGAGTTTTTTGCCTGCAGATCTGAATCTGACAGTATCGGTCCATTCCTTTTTTTCGACTGTTCCGGTCTGTGCTTATTTTGCCATTACAAGTCCTGCAAACGCTCCGTAAAGCGTGCTGATCCATGGGTTTGCCGTGATTGGACAGGCACCTGTCCGGCACCCCGCGATTTTATGATACAGAAACCCGGCTCCTCCGCCGAGAAATGCAGCTCCGGCCATCCTGAGAACAATATGAATTTCCATAAATTCCTCCTTGTCTGACCCAGTTTGGCAAAGCATCACTGCCGGTCAATAATATACCATACTGGGTATGGATTATTGCTGACCGTTCACAGATGAATGAGCTTCAGCCGATCCGAATCAGTGACTGCTGAAATATATTATCCAGATTTCCAATCTCGCTACGCTCCGCCCTGCGGGCTATTAGAAATATAGAAAGGTGGGATGCTTTACCGGCAGCTTCAATGCTTGCGCTCGTTTAAAGGGGCTTAAGCAGCCCCTTCGCCGTTCGGAAGCTGACTCGGCGGCTTTGAAACTGCCTAAATCCGTATTTGGCTTCTGATGAAAGATAATTTCTTGGTTTTTTCAACAAATCTACTCTCCCTTCAGTCCGGTCCGTTAAATGGAATTGTCTTACATGACAGAATATTTTATAATGAATGTTCCTTTTTTTTTCCGGTTCTCTGCCTGAAGAAGCTTATTCCGTATTTGACTGCGAGGAGGAAGAAGAACACAAAAAGAACTCCGTAAAGCGATTTCCAGATATCAGTGAATATGGACCCGTTCCGAAGAAGCCTTCCTTTCGGTGCACCCGTTTTAACTGCTTCCCCTCCCGAAAATCGGATTTCGTACACTTTGTCCTTTTCCGCTTCCAGCTTGTATGCTGCAGCATTCATTGGAGCTTCATCGGTAATCTTCTCTGCACGTACCCCTGAAAACTCCAGATTCATTGACTTGGGACGGTACAGTATCACCTTTTCCTTTGACTTGTCAATGGACAGTCTGTCTCTGAATGTTACAGATTCCTTTCCCCTGAGAAGAAATGAAATCTGAATGTCGGATTCCCCTGGAAGAATTGCTCTTTGAATTTTTTTTCCGTTTTTCCCTTCTGAAAGCGAAAGAGGAATGGGCATCTGTCCGCTTCCCTGAGTCATCTGAGCCTGAATTTCTTCCGCATTTTCGGGAATATATATTTCAAATCCCTCAGAATCATACCAGGCTGCCTTGGGAGATGATATATTGTTTAAAAAATAAATTTTCATGATCCGAACGCCCTCCTCTTCCCGGACGGCATTCAGAACTGACTGCACTGATACTCGGCTGAAATCAGAACTGCTCTCATACACAGTAATTTCCTGAGGCCTGTTTCTCATTGCAGGAACGGGAGGCACCATTTTATTGTAAGTTGCGTTTTTATACAGTGTCTGAATGAGAACAGGTGCTGATTCATTTACCTCAATGGCAGGAAACTTGAATCCTGAATCCACATTTTCATACTTCGCAGTCTCCTGCATTCCGTTTTCGAGTGAAAGAAAGCGAACTGTCATCTTCTCCAGTCTTCTTCCGTCAGTGCCGTTCCTGAAAATGATTTCAGGCTTCCAGCTTTCTGCTCCAGCCGCCGCAGCCGACAGTAAAACAAATAAAATTATTTTCATCAGAAATACTTTTCCTCCAAATTTTCTGAACCGTCCCAGTTTTCAGGCAGTACAGAATTCATATAATACTCCGCTCTCTGAACATAAATCATCGCAGCATTGTCTTTGGGATTTACGTCGAGAATCTGCATAAACCCGTCAATCGCTGTCTGAAAATCCCGGGAAAGATAATGTGCCACAGCTTCTTCAAACAGAGTTTTTGTAGAGACTGCCATTCCCATTCTTTCCGGTTCCAGACCGTCAAATATCTCAATTACGGTCACCAGCTTATTCTTTCCTTTTACTTTCACCCTGTCGAGTATCCTGAAATTGTATTCCTCAGGAACGTCAAGATTCAGAAATGTATCCATACTGATCAGAATGTTTGTACCGTACAGTTTGGTGAGGTTTTCCAGCCTTGAAGTAAGGTTCACTGCATCGCTGATGACTGTCCCTTCCATCCTTTCCTCTTCACCGATTGTTCCTAAAATCACATCACCTGTATGAATTCCTATCCCCACCCTGATTGTTTTTTTTCCTGCAGCGAAAAGTTCTGCATTCAGCTGATAGATTTCCTTCTGCATCTGTATTGCTGCACGGACAGCATCGTCTGCAGAAAAAGGAAATATCGCCATAATTGCGTCGCCGATATACTTGTCTATGAATCCTCTGTTTCTTTTAATGACAGGACCGACTCTTTCCAGATACTCATTCAGAAAACTGAAGGTTTCTCCCGGAGTCATTTCCTCCGAGATCTTAGTAAAAGATCTGATATCGGAAAACAGAATCGTAATTTCTCTTTCAACGTGATCTCCGAGGAAAACATCAGTAATGTTCTGCTTTTTCAGAAGTTTTACCAGTTCAGGCGGAACAAATCTTTCATAAGAACCGTTAATATCAGAAATTTTAAGACAGATCTTCACTCTTGCAACCAGGTTCTGCACTGATATCGGTTTCAGTATAAAATCATTCGCACCGAATTCCAGTCCCTGAAGTGCTTCTTCCATTGTTTCTCTGACAGTCATAATGATGATGGGCATATGACTGAAACTGTGTTTTCTGCGGATCTGCTGAGTGACTTCATAACCGTTTGATCCGGGAAGGCCCAGATCCAGAAGAACCAGATTCGGAAGGAGGGTTCCTGCCTTGACAACTCCCTCATCTGCAGTAACTGCAGTGCTCACTCTGAATCCGTTCGTTTCCAGGTAGTTGCGCACAAGGTTGAGTACACTGACTTCATCGTCCACAACCAGTATATGAGTTCTGGTATCATTTTTCATTTCCGGCTGTTCAGAGGATGCCAGAACGAATTCTGCCCAGTCTTTCGGTCTTCTTTCCTTCCTGATTCCGGTCAGTTCATTTGCTGAAGGAATTCTCAGAAGAAATCCCGCTCTGTCCTCTGTGCAGTTCAGAAACCCGCCGTGAAGTTCCGCTATCTTTTCTGCTACATACAGATTGCCCGTAAACTGACTTACGCTTTCCGGCTCAAGGCTCTCCTCGTATGGACTGAAAAGCATTCTGATTTTTTCAGGAGAAAGCTTAGATCCGGGATAATGAAAAAAAACATTTACAAAACCTTCTGTTCTTTCCGCAGATATTTCGATCATTCCCTCATCGGTATAATTTACACAGGCACAGAGAATATCAAAAATTACCTGCTGAAGTCTGTTTTCATCAAAACAGACATTTCCGATTTTCTCAGGAATCTGACTGATGACCGAGATTCTTCTGTTTTTGATGATCGGTTTTGCGGAAAGTATTCCCAGTGAAACTGCCGCCGAAAGAGAAATGATTTCCGGTTCAGTGAGAAGGATATTATTCTTTATGCGAAGATAGTCTTCAATGTTATGAATGACGTTTTTCAGCATTGAGGAGATCTGACGGATCGTATCAATCTGCCTGTGCTGAATTTCGCCGATCAGTCCTTCCAGAGTTTCATAAAGATTTTCCGAAATCATATTGATCGTCTTGAGAGGATCGCTGAGCCTCGCGGATGTCTGCCGAATGAATTCATCCTTAATATCGGAACTCATATGAATTTTTTCTCCGTACGAAATCAGTTTAGTTTCCTTTACGGCTGAAGCTTTGACAGAAGGAGAAACGAAGGCCTTCTTTTTTTCTGAAGTCTTTTCGATCAGGTAAAGAATGCATAATGCTGAATTCAGGAAAACTGACTGGTATGCCAGAAACTTCATCGAAGGAAAAACGGAGAGAATGAGCACGGCAGAAAGAGAAAAAATGCATATATCCGAAAAATAAACAGTTCTGTCACGAAATCGGATAAAAATCCAGACAGCAGAAAACATTACTCCCCCGAAAAGAGAAGGAAAGGGATTTTTCAGAAAGAAACCGGAAACAATGCTGAAAAGAACAGCAGAAGAAAGAATCTCCATATCGTAAGGAAATACTCTGACTTTCTTTTCAGGACGGCAGATGTACATCAGGAACAGAAACTCCGCAGGAAGAACAGCAAATGATTCAGAAAACCGGAGATATTCCAAAAGGCAGAAAATGAAACCGGTCAGTCCTAAACCTGCAAAATACAGAAAATACAGTCTTTTTTTATATGCCGCTGAATACAGTGCTCCTGCTGAAAGGACGGCAAACAAAAAGGATGAAGGCAGAATCTCCATATCATCGTCAGCCTAAATACTGCTCCCATTTTTTAAAATAAAATTTAATTTACCGACGAAAGAGTCAAAATAATCTGAAAGCATGTTTTCAAAAATCATAGTCACATCGGGACCGACAAGGGAATGGATCGATCCGGTCAGATACATTTCCAATATGTCTTCCGGAAAAATGGGCTTCTGCATTGCGCAGGAATTTCAAAAATCCGGATTCGAGGTAGTATTTGTTCACGGACCTGTTTCAGATAAGTACATTCCTGAAAAAACAAAAAATATCTACACAGAGACAACCTCCCAAATGCTCTCTTCCGTGCTTTCTGAAATAGAATCGGACACACTGCTCATTATGTCGGCTGCCCCAGCTGATTTTCGTCCCGCAGAGGAATCTGAAATCAAACTGAAGAAAAAAGACGGGGAAAATTTTCACCTCAGTTTAGTTCAGAATCCGGACATACTCAGGACTGTCAGAGAAGAGACTGTAAGAAGAAAGCTGAGCCATACAGTTCTTTTCGGTTTTGCCGCAGAAACGGACGATCTTCATGAAAATGCACAGAAAAAACTGGAAAAAAAAGGAATTGATTTCATTGGAGCCAATCATGTCGGAAAAAATAAGGGTTTCGGTGATCAGAAGAGCACTCTTACTGTATTCTCGAAAAAAGGAATAGAATTCGAAATTACTGATTCTCCAAAGGAGAAAATTGCAGAAGCAATATTCAGATTTCTAATTGAAAAATGAGGTGCCGTTGCTTCAATGTAAAAACAGTTTCATTCCGTGCCGCCTATGAAAAGAAAGAATAATGCAGAACTGCAGCTCACTGCGGAAAGACTGATTTGCATATCCTTAATTGCACTTGTTTTTTCCGGATGCTTGAGGACAGACAGCTGGTACGGGATTCCCGTGAATTACAATGCGTACGATATGAGTTTCAAGACAGTTTCCCGTTCCGTAATGACTCTCAAGTCTTTTCCGGAAAAATTCATCTATCTTTCATTCGGATATCTGAGCTGCAGGGGAATCTGTCCGGGAACAGGAGCATCTCTTTACAGACTGTCCAGGGAACTGCATGATAATGATATTATATTTCTTTTTGGGGAAATGATGCCGGAAAAAAACAGACTGGAAAAGGTTCAGAATCATCTGAATCTTTTCGGTGAACGGTTTACTGCTTTCACAGCAGACTCTGAAGAAACAATGAGATCGAATGCAGGAAAATTTCATGAATATTTCGATTCAGGCAGAGGGCAGATTTCCCACACAGGCAATATATATCTGATTGACGGGAGCAGAAATATCCGGCTGATCTACCCGGACACTTGCAGAGATGCTTACAGAATGAAAGAGGATTACGAAAAACTTAGGAAAGAATATGGAAGAAAATAAAAAATACGGGAAAGAATTTCTTGAACATTATGGAAAAATGCAGCATAGGACAGATCTTCTGTTTTATATCTTTCTGCTGATGCATTTTCCTGCGGCCGCCGTGCTGTCGGCACAGTACGGCACATTCCTCCTCGCAATTGTTCCTGGACTGCTTCTCGTCATTCTCAGCACGGCTGTTTTCTTTCTTCTGAGAGGAACTGTAGTTTCCAGAATTCTTTTTTCTGCAATACTGATGTGCTGGAGCACAGTTTTCATCACTTCCCAGATGGGAAAGATTGAAATGCATTTTCATGTTTTCAGCGGGCTTGCCTATCTTCTCATTTACAAGGACTGGAGAACAATTGTGACAGCGGTGGGAGTAACGGCAGTTCTGCATTCCATTCTCAATCTTATGCAGTCGGGCGGAGCCGAGCTCTTTGGATTTAAAGTATTTATTTTTAATTACGGTCATGGATGGGATATTGTTTTTACTCACGCTGTACTTGTTATTCTGCAGGCCATTGTTCTTGTATACTATTCAATAAGAGACAAGGAGACAATGAGAGCAGATTTCGAGCGAATCAGAGAGCTGGATCTGGTTCTGAAAAAAGGAGCTCTGAACGACGAAAGGCTGAACTTTCTGGAGCAGGTTTCAAGCCGATCAAACAATATCTCCAAAATTCTGTTTGAACAGTCTGACAAAATCGGAAACTCATCAAGACTTCAGACAGGCAATCTGGAAGAAATTTCTGCTGCTGTTGAAGAAGCCAAAATATCCGTTGAAACCATCACTGAAAGTCTCAAGCAGGGTCAGTCCGATCTTGATAAAATCACTGATGAAATTAAAAGCCTTGCAGATTCAAATGAAAAGACATCCAGTGAAATCAGCTCCTCATCGAGAATTATGAACAGAGCCAGCGAGAATGCAGTTTCAGGTGAAGATCATCTGAAGGAAATGGGAAATTCCATGTCTAAAATTGAATCTTCGTACAACAGAATGATTCAGATTATGGAAGGAATCCATGATATTGCGGACAGAATAAACCTTCTGTCTCTGAATGCGTCCATTGAGGCAGCAAGGGCAGGTGATTTTGGAAAAGGGTTTTCCGTGGTTGCCTCAGAAGTCTCCAAGCTCGCAGATCAGACCTCAGGCAATCTGAAGGAAAGCGACAAGCTGATCAAATCAATCAAGACTGATATCAGAGAAGCGAATGAAAAGCTTCAGAGCGGCATCAGACTCTTCATGGATATCGCACAGGAAGTCATTCGAGTCAATGAGACTTTCAAGAGCGTGTCTGTTCAGGCGGATATGGAAAACAGAAAACTGGAAAAGTTCCGTTCCGGAATCAGTGATTATTCGGAGAATGTGAAGCTTCTGGGTTCAGCCCTCTCCGAGCAGAAATACACAATGGAAGCAATCACGGAATCGGTAGACCTGGTCAGCAGATCGTCACAGGACATACTGAAAGATCTGGAAAAACTTCAAAATGCAGCGGATGAATCAAAAATCATATCGGAAAACATTGTAAAAATTCTGGGAGAAAAATCATGATAAAATATTTTGTACTGCTGACGCTTCTGTCACTGAATTCATTCTGTTTTCTGCAGAACGCAAACGGTGAACAGAAAAAAAAGGATAAGGACACCCAGAATCTGATTCTTGCTGCGGCAGTGCTCACTGCATGTGTCCCGGGTTCAAACGGATTCTATATGCTGAATTTCGAAACAGGGAATTATGAATGCGTGAGAGCATCTCTGAAATATTCAAATTCGGACATTGACATCTATGTGCAGGACGGACTTGAATCAATGCAGACTGAATACGGCATAAATAAAATCAGCTATTCTTCCATTGCATCAGGATTCAGTACGAATATTATGCCGAAGCTTAAACCCGCGATCGGAGCATCGACTGACATTAACGGGGATAAGAAAATTACCGTAATGTTCTTTGTTTCCAGTTTTGAAGTCAGTTCAGGAACATACGTGGCAGGGTTTGTCGATCCGGTTCATTTTTTCAAGGCAGAATACGGTCTGGAGTCAAATCAGAGAGAGATCATATATATCAACGGATTCAATCTGGCTTACTCAAATCAGATCTACTCAAAGATAGGGAGACCGGATATGATTCTTTCCACTCTTGCACACGAATATCAGCATCTGGTAAGATTTCCGAACGAAATGGGAAGGTCAGGCATAACTTCACCGATCCCCATTCCGGAAACAGAATCTGAATTGAATTCTCTTCTGAATTTTGACGACACATGGATTGATGAAGGAAGTTCGGAAGTCGCAAGCGACATTTCAGGATACGGTCCGCAGTATGAAAGAATGTCCTGCCTCAGAGGAGATCCTTCGACTGGAACGACCTGTCTGGGGGGGTACAATTCAGAATCGCTCTTTGCATGGAACAGTTCGATATTAGACTATTCATTTGCATATTCTTTCATGAAATATATATACGAAGGATCGGGAAGCACGACAGACACAAGAAACAGCTTCTTCCTGGAATCTGTTACAGGAAAGTCAGGCGGTACAAGAGCAGGAACAGCTTCCAATCTGATGACTGTATTCAAAAGAGCTTCTTCCTACAATTCCAGTCTTCTCGGATCTGACAGTGCAGGAATGTTCCAGAAACTTTTCTCAGTATATCTGGCCAAATCCCTGAATTACGAAGCAAATTCCACACCGGCAAATGACACACAGATTTTTGTCGGAAACAATACTGCACTTTACCTGAACAGCTTTGCATCAGTTTATCCGTTTTCTTCTGAGCATACTGCTCTTTTTTCCTACCCTTCCTCGATTGCAAAGACAACCGCCTCCATATTTGAACTGACTCCTTCTCAGGTTTACAGAGTCGGGAACACAAGATCCGCAGGTTCCTATGACAGCAGTGCGGTATATGTAAAGAGAGGCACAAACGGAGGATCTGATCCTCTCGATGCAGTCATATTCAACGGAAGCATCACTTCATCGACAAGTTCCATCATTACGACAAAAGACAGGTCAGGCACGGTGTCTCGAAAATCATACAGCCCAGGCAGAAGCGGTCTGGACAAATCCTGTCAGAATGATTTTCTGAAATCGAGATTTTCGGAAAATCTGGTTTCCAATTTTCGTAAATCTAAAAAACTATAAAGGATATATACAATATGTCAGGTTTATTTTTCGGTTTTTCTGCATTTTTCAGGGGATTAGGATGGATTCGAAAAAAGAATCTCTGGCCGTATATCATTCTCCCGTGCGGAGCAAGTTTCATTGCAGGAACGGTTCTCATTGTTTTTTATTTCTGGCTTGTCTCCGGAATGCTTCAGGCCGGTGCAGGATCAGCACTTGAACAGATGGACAGATGGACAGGGTCATCTTTCAGCTCCGGTGACGGAGGAGCAGTTATGATAAATATTGTTTCTGCACTGCTTTCCCTTCTGATGTATATATTCACTTACAGACCGGTTGCGGGAATTGCAGTCCTCCCCTTTCTCGGATTTCTTCTCGAAAAACTGGAAAAGACAGGACTTGGAGAGTCAGTTCAGATTCCGATCCACAAGGAAGTCAAAAACCTTTTCCTTGGACTCATCATTAATATAAAATACACCATAATTGGAATCCTTTCATTTTTCATCGGTCTGATCCTGGGCCCTTTTCAGCCTTTCTTTGTAGGAGCTGTTCAGGGCTGGATTCTGGGAAGAGGAAGTTTCGACTATATTCTGGAAAAGAATACTGAAAATCTGAAGGAAAGAGACAGAAAGGCCTCAGAATTCAGAATGGAAATTTTCGGACTCGGGATTGCACAGTTTATCTTTCTCTTCATTCCTTTCATAGGCGTAATTCTAGGACCGATAGCAGCTGTCATCGGCTCATTTCTGATTTACTACAGGGACAGAATCAAGGATTGAAATATTCATTATCTTTTCATTAACTTGGAAAGAACAGAGACAGCAGTCCGATTCATTCGGAATTTCAGTTTCTGTGATATTGAAGTTTTTTCCGCAGGCAGAACCTTTCCTGTCTTTTCCTCTTTTGATGCCAAGGCAGGAAAAAGTTTCAGAGAGTTTATCCTGCAGATTTTCCTTCTTTCTGATTCATCAATCTGCTTCAGGGCTTCAAATTCTTCTCTCTGATAAAAAACAAGAGATTCCGGAGCAAACGGGAAATCGCTCCCATAGAGAATATGATCCGGTTCGACAAGTTCCTTAAGTGCACTTACGACATACGGAGAAGGAGAAAGAGCAGTATCATAATAGAATCTTTTTATATAATTCAATATTCCTGCAGGAGCCTTTTCATTTACATCAGGAAACAGATTGCCGAGAGATACCCTCCATGCAATGTAAGGCAGAAATCCGCCGGCATGAGAAAGCACCCACCTGATGTTCGGAAACTTTTCCATCGTGCCTGAATAGATCAGATTCACTGCAGCCCGGACTGTATCGCAGAGAAATTCGACAATAAATCCAGGAATGGAAAGGTCAATCAGTTCACTTGTTCTGTGCAGGTTCGGATGAACAAATACAGCGGCATTTCTTCGGTTCAGCTCTTCCATCAGGGCATCAAAATCAGGATGACCGAGAAACTTCCCTTCAGTGCTGCCAAGCAGAACAATTCCTTCACATTTCAGCTGATCAAGTGCATAGACTGCTTCAAGGACTGATCTGTCCGGCAGAGGCATCGGAAGCACTGCAAATGAGCCGAATCTTTCAGGAAACTTAATTTTCAGCTCTGCCATATATTCATTGCATTTTCTTGCAAGCAAAGATGCATTTTCCGCATTTCCAAAAAATACTCCGGGAGAAGAAATGGAAGTGACCGCTGTCCTGATTCCGTTCATATCCATAACCTTAAGCGATCTTTCCGGTGTCCAGTCCGGAAGTTCAGCACCGGCAACCTTGCGATAGCCGGCTTTATTCAGAGCATCAGCGTAAAAATCGGGCACAAAATGATGGTGAACGTCTATAATTTCGGCTGTCATATTCATATAATTCTCCTAAAGTATCTGCGCATATCATAAGTCTTTTTTCAGGCAGATTTTTCAAACTGCTTCAGGCCTGCCGCAGCCAGATGCCTGCTGTTTCTGTCGTCAGGATGAAAATTTGGTCTAATATAATCAACAATCCCAATTATCAGTTGACCTAAAAATCCGAAAGCTTCTGTCCTTTTTTTCTGTGTCCCTTCATGATCTGTTACAGTATGAGTGACAGGGAAAAAGCCTTTCAACAGAAAAAGGAAGTCCTCTCCTAATTTCCTTAAATCCAGTGCCTTGTCGTTCAGAAGCAATTTTGCAGTTCCTGACACGGTCAGACCAGAAAGAAGAATGACAGTAAAAAACAGTCCCAGCATTCGTTCAGGATAACTGATGCCTGTTTCCTGCATTACATTGAAAGCGATATGCCTGTGCTCCATTTCCTCCGCTCCATGCCATGAAGTCAGATCAGCAATCTGAGGATGCATATATTCAGGAAGATTCCATTCGAATGCCAGTTCAGAAAAAAGTGCAGTGAAATGTTCTGAGGCTGCTGTCATAGCCAGATGCATTCTTTTTCCAAATAACTTCTCTGCTATGACTTCGATCCCCTCTGTTGCATAAATTCTGTAAAAATTCAAAATGCCTTCGACATCATATCCTTGAGCCCTCAGAATCTCAAAATGATTCTCATGTTCCTTCGTATGCTGGACTTCCTGTGCGACAAATGCCTTTATTTCTTCACGCAGGGCAGTATCCTGTACCTGTTTTGCAAAAGCCTGAACGCTGTGAATGAAAAACCTCTCTCCCTGAGGAAAAGACAAAAAAAGCGAATTCCCAATATGACTGAAAAGAGCACTTTCAGCAAACCAATGTTCTGGTATATCAGATGTGAATATGTAATTTGGGCGACGGACTGTAATTCTTTTTGAGTTCATATAAGTCTCCTTGCTTGTTGCTGAAGCCATCGTAAATCTTTGTTTAAATTTGAACAGTATTATTTATTTTTGAACAATAGTGTATAAAAATAAATTTTAACTGAACAGTGACCGAAAGGTGAATGTACGAGTATGAAAAAGAAAAATTCCACAAAACAAAGACTTCTGGCTGCAGCGATGGAAATGTATGTCAGAAGAGAGCGGGAAGAAATCAATATCAGTGATCTTGCAAAGACTGCCGGCGTAGCAAGGGGAACCGTATACAATAATCTCGGTTCAATTGATGACCTGCTGGAAAGAGTCACAGACTATCTGACAGAAGAAATGAACCTGAATCTGGAAAAACAGTTTCAGTCGGTAAGTGATCCCGCTAAAAGAGTCTCTTACGGCATCAGACTTTATGTTTATCGGGCCAAGAATGAACCTCTCTGGGGAGAGTTTTTATGCAGATTTGGAATGGAATCCGCATCCCTTCAGGCTCTTATCACAGGACCAATGGGAAAAGATATTCAGCGCGGACTCGAAGAAAAAAGATTTCAGTTTCGGGAAGAACAGTTTAAAACAGTGATTGCACTGATCGGAAGTTCTGTTCTCACTGCCTTTTATCTGGTAAAGGAAGGTATCAGCACCTGGACTGAAGCAGGAGCGGACTGTGCCGAATTTGCCCTCAGATCATTGGGCATCGATCAGGCAGAAGCAGCAAAGATAGGATCTGAAAAAATTCCTTCAATTCGGTAATGGCAGCAGGACAGTATTGACGAACCCCTGCTTAAGCAGAGATTATCACTGTATTCAGTAAAACCACAGAGGCAGTTATGGAAACGGAACTTGGATGGTCTCGGGGGTATTTATATGTACAATCTGAACATTTAATCTGAACGCAAGAAAAACTGCAGACAGAATTCTTTGAATGTCTGAATCGAAAAAACTCGAGCAGTGACTTGAAATTTTTTCAATCCTCAAACCTTCCGCATAGTTCTCTGCCTTCCAATATCAGTTTTTTCAGGCTCAATTGAATTGATCCGTCTTCCAGATACGGCTTTAATACATTTTTAATATTTCGCGTACAGCCCCAGCAGCTTTCGTCAAATTCCAGATAGTATTCATTGCCTTCTCTGTCCCGAAAGGTGACTGCTCTGATTCCGATTTTATTTACTCCTCTGCCGCCTGCATATCGAGGATAGCAGGTCAGGATTCCTTCCTTTACTGTAAGCGGCCAATCTGCCCAGAATGTATCCGCACTGACGTATTTCTGATTCCAATAGACCTTCTTCTTCCAGGCCTCCTGCTTTTCCTTCTCGAAATTCTTAAGAAGTGATTCCATCTCATCATTAACCGTCCGTACCTCAAAATCTGATTTTCTGAAAAAAATATATTCTTCCTTAAGAGTCTTTTCTCCCTGCCTCCAGACTATAGAAAAATGATTTTCTCCGGAATACAGGGGGAACTTATAATAAAACTGATTATCATAAAATAAAATTTTCTGATTGTTTATTAAAATTTCTGCATCCGAAGGAGAAATACCTCTGAATCGGACTGAATCCAGAACAGTTTCTGTTCCATTTTCGATTGAGGCTCTGACAGAAAAGTTTTCCAAAGGAGAAAGTATGCCGCCCGCAACGGATAAAAGCACAATGCTGCTGCCGGCAAAAAATGCTGTCAGCCTGTTTCTTCTGCTTTTATCAGTCCAAAAAAGAAAATATTCTGGAAAAATAAATGCAAGAAAAGCATATCCCAGTGAAATTAGAAAAAGCACTGAAAAAAAAACGCATCAGGATCTATTTCGGCAATACCTGAAATTATACTGAAACAGGGTTCTGCAAAAATGAGCAGGAATCAATACAGATTTCAGCAGAACCAAACTGCATCAGAAAGAGTGAAAGTTTATTTCACAACACTGTAAATATCGGTCCTGTCCCCTCTTCCCATCTTTTGAATTTCACCTTGATTCCGATTGACGCCTTGTCCTTGTCCAGATCTTCCACGATGGTCAGAACCTTGAGGCCTTCTTCAAGAGATACAATTGCAAGAACATAGGGAGCTCTAGGTGCAAGATGACCGAAACCTACCATCACTACAGTGAATGTATAAATCTCACCCGTTCCTTTGAATTCAAAAACATCAATCGCATCACTTCCGCAGTTTGCACAGGCAAAGCTGGGATTCAGCATATGCTGACCGCAGGAATTGCATTTTTTTCCGACCAGTTTTTCCATTACAGCTTCCATCAGTACCCCCTCTGAAGTATATGAACTATGCTGACTGCTCCCGGTCCGCCCAGAACATGAGTCATTGCAGTCCTTGCATTTTTCACCTGTCTAGCCTCCGCTTCTTCACGGAGCTGAAAAGTCATTTCCACTACCTGACCGACTCCTGTCGCACCGATCGGATGACCTTTTGCCTTGAGTCCTCCAGAAGTGTTTACAGGAAGCTTTCCTCCGAGTCTTGTATGACCTTCCATTGTATAATAGCCGCCCTTCCCTTTTTCCACAAATCCTAAGTCTTCTATATTAATGATCTCAGTGATAGTAAAACAGTCATGGCATTCCAGAACATCAATATCCGATCTTTTCACATCAGCCATTTTGAATGCTTCTTCTGCCGCCTTGACGGTTGCAGGAAATGAGGTGGAACTGTTCTTGAGCGAAAGAGTAAAATAATCTCCCCCGTGACCTGAACCTTTCACGATGACAGGTTTTTTGGAAATGGACTTTGCCCTTTCCTTAGTCGTCAGAACCACTGCTGCAGAAGCATCGGTCACTAGAGACATATCATGAAAACCGAAAGGAGTCGTCACTGTTCTTGCATTCATTATGTTTTTCAGAGGAATGACTTTCTGTTTGTGCGCATACGGATTTTTACTTCCGTGAAAATAATTTTTCTCAGCCACAGTGGAAAGCATTTCCTTTGTCGTCCCGAAATCATGCATATGGCGCATTGCATTCATTGCAAATCCGGAAGGGCCCGACACGCAGAATCCTCCTTCAAATTCAAAGTCCTGACCTCTCGACACGATCTGCATTGTAGTTTCAGAATCGCGGGTATTCATTTTTTCCACACCGAGCACAAGAACTGTATCATAAAGTCCTGACGCCACTGCCAGAAAGCCCTGACGCATTGCAAGGCCCCCCGATGCACATGCACCTTCGAGCTTCATTGCAGGCCTGTCCCCAAGACCGAGTACTGTTGCTGCATAGGAACCCATTGTATTCTGAAAATTAAACTCCTGGCCGGCATAGTTTCCCACATATACTGCCTGAATTTCCTTTCTGTCAATTCCGGCATCCTTGATGGCTCCGTTTCCAGCCTCTGTAACCAGGTCACGGAGGACTCTGTCACTGTGGTTTCCGTGCACTGTTTCGCATGCACCTATAATTGCTACTTCTCTCATTCTTACATTCCTATGGCGGCCCCGCCGTCTACACGGAGGATTGTACCTGTGATATTTTTTGCACCTTCTGATATATAAAACATTACAGCGTATGATACATCCGACTGAGTGATCGGATTTCCCAGAGGAGTCATTTCCTTGAGTTTTTTCTTTACATCCTCAGGAAGAGCATCCGTCATATCTGTCTGGACAAATGCAGGGCAGATCGCGTTTACAGTGACCCCTCTTCCGGAAAATTCTCTTGCACTCACTTTTGTCAGTGCAATCACACCCGCCTTGGATGAAGAATAATTTGCCTGAGCAGGCTGTCCTGTAAGTCCGGATACAGAAGATATGTTAACAATTCTTCCTGCAGGAGATTTCAGAAGGAGTTTCGATGCTGCCTTTGTCATAAGAAATACGCCTTTCAGATTCACATCCACTACCAGATCCCAGTCTGCTTCGCTCATTCTCATCAGAAGATTGTCCTTGAGCACGCCTGCATTGTTTACAAGAAAATCCAGCCTGCCGAAGGATTCTTTGATTTTTGCGGCTGCATTAGTGCAGTCCTCTTCCTTTGTGACATTGCATGCAATTCCGACAGCCTTGACTCCGTAAGCAGAAGAAATTTCTTCAGCAGCATTTTCAATTGCTTCCTGATTCAGATCCAGCACCGCTATATTCGCGCCCTTTGCAGCAATTGTATTTGCAATAGCCCTTCCCAGTCCTCGCGGAGATGCGGCCCCTGTTATCAGTGCAACCTTGTCTTTGTAAAATTCTTCCATGATTCCTCACATTCTGCAGTTTGTATTCAGTAAACCGTTCCATAACTATTCTGCAAGCTTTTTATTCGACGCCTGCGTCAATTTTTCACTGAAAGAAATCATACAGGACAGGGATTTCGAAATACGAAATGCACTTTCCTTTATGCAGACTGTCCTTTTCTGTTCAAATATGACTGATTTTCTGATTATCGGTTCCGGCATTATAGGATGCTGGACGGCAATGAAAGCGGCAGAGAAAGGCTATTCTGTCGCTGTCTGTGAGAAGGAAAAGATTCCGGGAGACGGGATCAGCGGAAGAAACTCAGGAGTTCTTCATTCAGGCGTTTACTATAAAAATAATTCACTGAAGCATATCCACTGTATGAGAGGATACGCACTGACTTTGGAATTTGCAGAGAAATATAAGATACCTTATCTGATTTCCGGAAAGATCATCACATCCGGAAAAAAGAATGAATTCAGTCTGGAAAAAGAAGAGGAAATGGAAAAACTTTTTGAAAACGGAAAAAACAACGGAGTCAAAAATCTTTGCATACTGAAAAATCCGGGTGAAAAATATACAGGGGTACTGGGGAAGACAGCTCTTGATATTCCGTGTACAGGCATCGTAGATGTTCCAGCCTATCTGAAAACACTGATTCATCTCTGCGAAGAGAAAGGAGTGATTTTTCTGAAAGACCGCAAATTTTCTCATAATGACGGAATATCCTGTCTCACGGACTCGCGTTCAGCAAAGGAACAAGTGGATCCCGGCATCATCATAAACGCGGCAGGTCTATATTCTGATATGATCGCACAGGAATTCGGTCTTTCAGAATATTCGATACGGCCGAACAAGGGGGAGTATTTCCGGTTCAGAAAACCCCTTCCCTACAAAAAACTTATTTACCCTGTTCCTTCAAAGAAAAGTACAGCATTAGGAGTGCATTATACTTTCAATATGGGAGACGAGGCATACGCAGGACCGAATTCAGAATGGGCGGAAAACAAGGAAGATTATAAAATTACTGCTGATCGGAAAATATATTATCAGTCTGTCTGCAATATCCTCGACTGCTACTCTGAGGAAGACCTGTCACCCGGATATGCAGGACTTCGCCCGAGGCTTTTCAGGAATGGAGGGCCTTTGCAGGATTTTGTAATTATAAAACATCCAAAAAATGTCATACATCTTCTCGGAATTGAAAGTCCAGGACTCACTTCCTCCCCGTCCATTGCAGAAGAAGTGCTCAATATGATCTGATGCTTCGGTGCAGAATCACTCTGTGAGAGAGACTGCAGCAATACCCCCGGACCGGCAGTACCTCCGGCAAAGGAACTCTGAAGGCTTAAGGAACCGTCTGAGGAACTGATCAGGCATAACCCTGGTATTGGCGCTGTCGGCAGCAGACAGAAATCTGCCCGCAGGATCTGTCAGCACGGCATTCGGCATATTCAGACCTGAAGCAGCGGAAACAGGAGACTGCAGGGTACCGTCAGAGTATAATGAATTTTATATATGGAGTTGTCGGAAGATGATGCAGCATAAGGCATAATGCCATTTCCCTGACTGATGCTGCAGGAAAAAAGCTCATAACTTCCTGCATTTGATGCCGATGCAAAAAGAAGCAGGCCGGCAGAATCAGAAGCTGTTCCCTGAAGATTTGTATAAGATGTAAAAGGCGAGGAATTAAGTGTTCCATCAATACTGTTTACTGTTCTTGGCAGAATAAATCCGCCGGCACTGAAGAATAGAAATTTTCCTGATCTTTCAGAAACTGCGGATTTTACAGATCCGGAACGGACAGTATCCGTTGTGACCGGATTAAGAGCACCCGAGGCGGAAAACGAATAATATTTCAGATTTGCAGAGAAATCGTAGACATACAGATATTTGACTATATTATCATAATTTCTTATCAGCACGGATGCGGGCAGAGAATTTTCTCCTTTGGAATTGGAAGAGCAGGCAAGCAGGTGAGTGACTCCTGACGGGACTGCAGTATTCTCATTTAATGTGAAGGAAATATCAGAACCAGTTTTCGAAACTGATTTCAGCTAAACCGAGCCGTATTTTGCAGTTCCCGAAATCCGAAATATATATTATAAGCATCTGTATCAGATTCGTCTGCAGCCCTGAAAACAGTCACTGCGCCTCCGATTTTTCCATAGTTCAGAAGATTCGCGGTGTGTACCGTTCAGCACAGGGTGAACTGTGATAAAGAAAATTTCGGCCTTGAATTTTCGAACAGGTCAGTTTGCACCCTGACTGAAAAGTCATCAGTTTCAGGCATTCAGATAAGGATCTGCACAGCCTTCTCTGCATCACTGAAATAAGAAAAAAACTGACTGTTTTCAGATATATAATCAGTCATTCGAGAAAAAGTTTTGACTGCAGACTGCAGTAAAATCATGCGTAATGAATGATCGAAATAATTTCTCTGATTGCATTTTTTGCAGGAACATCCATACTGACTGCCGGGTACATTTACCAGAAGAAAATGATATTCTATCCCTCAAAAACAGACAGAAACTACAGGTACAGTTTCGGAAGACCTTCCGAGGAATTTTTTTTTAAAAGAGGCCGAGACGAACTGCATGCACTTCATTTTTCCAAGCCGGATTCTGAAGGGTTCATAGTCTATTTCCATGGAAATGCAGGTGATCTTTCCGGCTGGGGAAACATTGAAAAAGATTTCAGAAGATTTCCCCTGGATCTCTATATTCTAGATTACAGAGGTTACGGAAAAAGCACAGGCAGTATCGGTTCAGAAAAAGAGTTCATTGCAGACTGTGAAGCATTTTATCAGGAGATATTTTCAAGACATCCTGATGCGCGGAAAAAAATTGTCTATGGAAGATCCATCGGTACAGGCCCTGCGGTCTATACTGCTTCGAAGAATCCTGCGACCCATCTGATTCTTGAAACCCCTTACAGCAGTCTGAAATCTCTGATTCATAAAATATTTCCAGCCGTTCCTTCCTTTCTGATGAGTTTCACCCTTGAATCAGATGTCTGGATACAGAATGTAAATGCGGAGATACTCATTCTGCATGGAACGGAAGACTCGGTAATCCCGTTCTCTGAAGGAAAAAAGCTCTCTGACTCAATCAGAAAAAAACATGACTTTATCATTATACCAGAAGGAGATCATAATGATCTTTCAATGTATAAAG
>DAORDI010000073.1:0-20698 GCA_035345895.1 Leptospiraceae bacterium | reverse complement strand
GAGCCAGCTTCCGAACCGGCAGCCATCTTCAGAAGTTTGGCGAAGGGACGATAGTTCCTTAGCAGTTTCCACTCTAGCGAAACCTCCGGTAGGATTAACTCAGCAGCGGCTCTCAAGTTTGCGCGTGTAAGCGAGCTGCAGGTTTTTTAGAAAATTTAAAAATGGAGTTGTTGAAACTAATTTTTCAACAACTCTAATATAACTATTTCAGTCATGGAAAAAAGACGGTTTTGAAAAATTTTGTTTTGACCTGAAGAATGAATATTTCAGTTTATTCTATGCTTCGCTGTTTTTGCAATATTCTGCTCCTCCTCTTTTTCACTTTTTCTTCCTGCGAAAAAAAGGAATACAAAACGGTTCAAGACACTGCTGTTCTTTCACAGATAATTCAGACAAATTCAGACCCGCGAAAAAAGACTTTTTCTGAGAAAAAATTGGAACTTCGAGAGAGAATTTTTAATTATACTTCTGACAGAACCTGCGTGCAGGACAGTCAATGCAGAGTATTAAAAATTGGAAGATGCTGGGATTTATACTCATTTTCAAAAGTCTCTGCGCATTTATTCTGTTTCGACTCAATAGAATTATGCCTGTCAGCTGGAAAAAACGCAATTGTTTTTGAAAACCAGTATAACTGAACCGCAATGTCATCTGATATACTCTGCTTACAGGCTGTCAGAGTCCAGTCTTCAGCAGATGGCTTAGTATCCTCGGCTATTCCTTTCAAAAAAGCTTTTGCCTCTTTATGCAGCTCTCTAAGACTTTTTTCTGGCATCTCAGATTCCGCAGCTTTTATTGACGGAGGATAAATTATATTTCGCCCTGAGATAGCAGAAGATCTTATCAGTATCATTTTGCGTCAGGGCATTGTTGAAAAAAAGGACTTCTGCAATATCGGCATCCAAATATCCGTTCGGCATATAGGAAGTTCCAGGGGCGGCCCCTGCAACGTAATCAAAATTTCCGCCGACTGCTGAAATTGTTCCTTTCAAATCTCCGTTCCAGATTTCATTTACAGTCGTATTCAAAATCTGTACACTCCCGACGGCTATATATTGATTTGTAGGAATTGAGAGACTGGATGTGGGGGCGCAGGCGACCCCGTTTCTGCACTGCAGATACTGTCCTGTCGGATCAGTCAATGCCATTTCTCTCCCATTGCTTCCATGGATATTTATAATTGTTGTTCCGGCAGGATTTGTAGAAATCAGTTTGAAAACGATAAAAAAAGATCCGCTGTTATTTATATACAGATTTGTTCCTCCTGCAGTGATATTCAGCTTCTGCGTTAAAGAAAATCTGAATTGGACACTGGGCAGTCCATTGATCTGATTTACTCTGTATGTCGGTCGCAAGCCCGCCGTTGCCTGTGTATAATGATTTCCATACCCGCTGAGATCATTCCAGTTGGAAACAGCAGTACCGTCGCTCAGACCGAGTGAATCTGCCTTCAGCCATATTACCAGAGAAGCCCCTGCATAGGCTCTTGGAGCTGTCAGTGTCACAGTAAAATCCTTAGTGCTTCCGTCTTCAGCAGTAACTGTGTATATTAAGTTTGAGCTGTAAGAGTTTGCGGTCACATTGCTCACCTGACTGATTCCGGAAACGGTAACAGATTTTCCCGTCGTTATAAATTGGGCTATAAGCGGAGTGAACGCAGTGAGGGTGTCCGAAGTCAGACTGATTTGTGTGCCGGCAATGATTCCATTGAGTCCAAGAGATGGGATGGAATAAAATGTAATGTCTTTGCTTGAACTGACTGTCGGAGAAGTGGCTGGGTTTGGGATGGAAGAATTTTGAGACTGCTGTCTGAAGAATAAAATTTCGAGAAGGCTTCGGTCAAAGTTCGGCCGACAGTATAGAATTAAAACTGAAGAAATCAGAAATAAACTGAGCTTCATAACTGAATGATAAATTGAATCTTTTATTTTGTAAAGATTTTTTATAAATATTCAGTATGACTTCCCAGATTCCTGATCTTGCCAGTATGGAAGCTGCTACTTCGTTCAATTAGAACTCCAGTTTTCTGTTGACTGAGCCGGTATCAGAATTCGTCAGAACTCAGTCAAATAAACCAGCTGAATGATATTCAGGAAAGAGCAAACTTTTTCTTCAGGCTTTCCAGGTTCATTGCCCCCGATGTTCTGCCTGCTTCCTTTCCTTCCTTGAAGAGAATCATCGTAGGAATGGAGCTGATTCCGTACTTTGCTGCCAGTGCCGGTTTTTCATCCGTATTGATTTTTATGACTGTGAGTTTTCCTTTCATTTCCGATGCAAGCTGACTCAGAACAGGAGTCATCATACGGCAGGGGCCGCACCATTCTGCCCAGAAATCCACTAAAATTGGCAGTTCATGCGTTCTGATCAGTTCGTCAAATGAAGCAGGAAGTTTTTCTTCTGTATTGTTCATTTTATTCTCCATATACCATGGTGGGTATATGACCTTCTATACCATGCCGGGTATATAAGTCAAGAAAAATCAGAGATCTGTTCTGGAAATTGCCTCAAAAAAAGCAAGACTCATCAGCGGATCATTTGCCAGTTCCCAAAGAGTCATTTTTTTCTGGGAAGGAGATCTGTTCAGATTTTTGATATTTTCGTTTTCCATATCCCAGAATCCCATACTCCACCTGCTGAACATTCTCTGTTCTGTTTCGCCTTCGGAAACTATTTCCACATTTATATGTCTTGGGTCTCCTGATATTTTTTGAAACAGTCTTTCTACTGATTCCTTTCTGCCTTCCAGAAGCTGCATAAAATAGCCTGCATTGCAGATCAGGAGTCCTGAAATTCCTTCCATCAGATTGTTGATTCTGGATCTGTTGAGAATTTCATCCAGCTGAATTCTGGAAAGATTCTGTGCTTTGCTTACATATAATATTCGATATAATGAATCATAATTATATAATATTCTTATTGAATCTTTGAGAAGCTGCACTGCGGAATTCCTGTCCATCGGACGGTGAAAATAAAAACCCTGAATGCTTGTACAGCTGTTTTTTTTCAGTTCCAGGAGCTGGTTTTCGTTTTCGACTCCCTCAGCGATGATTTCCTTTCCTAATGCCCTTGCCATCTGAATGATTGCCGATGTAATCAGCCTGCTGTCCTTTCTTTTATCGAGACCGTCTACAAATTCTCTGTCAATTTTAATGACTGAAACCGGAAGACGCAGAAGCTGGAGAAGGGATGAGTACCCGGTTCCGAAATCATCTACAGCAATTTTCATTCCCAGATGATTCAAACCGTTCAGTATTTCCAGGTTGGATTCAACATCTGACATAATGGATGTTTCTGTCATTTCCAGAAGTATCTGTGCAGGATCAGTTTTTTCTTCTTTGAGTATTCTGAAAAATTCACTGACAGTATCTTTGTCATTCAGCTGCATTGCGGAAAGATTCACTGAAATGTATGGGCTGTTTTTTCCCAGCTCTGTTCTGAGATATGTTTCCATTCTGCAGGCTTCTCTGAAAACCCATTTTCCAATTGAGGAGATCATCCCATGCTTTTCTGCGATTGGAATGAATACATTCGGAGGAATATTCTTTCCTTCGTTCTTCCATCTGAGAAGTGCTTCCAGACCCTTGATTTTTCCGGTTTCTTCCACTATCGGCTGATAAAAAAGACAAAACTCATTTTTATCAACAGCATTACGGAGGCCTGAAATAATACTGAGAACTTCCTGAGAATTCTCTTTCATAATTCCAGAGAAAATATGCCACGTATTTCTTCCTCTCTGCTTGGAGATGTACATGGCTGTATCCGATTCTCTGAGAAGATCATCTGCTGTATGTGTTGCTCGTTTTCCTATTGCAAGACCGATGCTTGCTGAAGTTGATACTTCCTTCCCTTCATAATTAAAGGATATCCTTAATGCATTATTCAATATTTCAGCAAACCCAGACAGTTCTTCCTTGTTTTCCATATGCTCGCATAAAATAACAAATTCATCTCCGCCAAGTCTTGCAACTGTATCCCCCGGTCTGACATTTTCCGTCAGAATATCTGCAATTCGCACAAGCAGATCATCTCCTGTGCTGTGACCAAGGCTGTCATTTACAAGTTTAAAATTGTCCAGATCAATGAACATTAAACCGATGTTCATTCCTGTCTTTTCTGTTCTTTGAAGTGCAGCTGAGAGCCTGTCCCTTATCAGGGTTCTGTTCGGCAGTCCGGTTAAAGGATCATGAGTCGCCTTCCATTTCAGCTCATCCTCCGATTTTTTTTTGCCAGTGACATCAATCAGAGTCGTGACCAGTATCCATTTACCCTCAGCTTGAAACTTGGATACACTGGCTTCTGCGGGAAAAAAAGTTCCGTCTTTTCTGTATCCTGCAATCTCTCCTCTTTTTCCCATTCTGATTTCGGCTTTCCCGTCATGGATGAATTCTTTCATATGGCGCATATGTGCTGATCTCAGATGAGGCGGGAGGAGCATATTGACTGACATTCCGATAAACTCCTCTTCCGAGTAGCCGAATGTTTCAGAGGCTCCCCTGTTTGCCTGGATGATCACCCCGTTTTCGTCTGCTGTAAAAACGGATACATCTATCGCTCTGAGTATACTTTGGGATACAAAGCTTAGATTTTTATTCAGAATCTCAGAAGAAAAATTTGTTTCTTTCGGTTTATTTTCTGGAATAAGAGATCTGTGTCTTTGGGGAATGACAGGGGCAGAGGGGCCGAAGTCCTTTATGATGGAAAATATTCCCTCCTTTGTGCATACAGAAAGATAGGAATGCACCTCTGCATGATGTGTTGCAGCATCCATTCTGACTGTTCCCTGAGGGGCCTCAATGACTGTTTTTTCAAGTGCAGCGGTCAACGCTTCCGTTTCGACACTGCCTGCTCTTTCTGCACCCATTGCAAATGCATGCATACAGATATATGTGCCTTCACCAAAATTTGTGAGTATTCCGTTTCCATCCGGCCAGATTCCGGTCACTCCTGGAAATGCAGAAAGCTTTTTGAGGACCTCTCTGTTTTTTGCAGTATTCACTGTCATAAAATATGTATTTGAAGAGTAAAACCCCTCCCTTACTTCCGGAGCGAGAAGGCTTACCATTGCCTCATCATAATGCCCCATTACTACAGCCATTTTCTTTTTCAGTCCCCGGGAATGAAATTCATTCAAAAGGCTGATCTGATCCGATCCGGCAAAATAAGGAACGAATACATCGGTACCTGACTTGGAAATGTCTGTGATCAGGTTTTGTATATCATTTTTATCAATTCCTATTGGAAAATATTCTTCTCCTAAAATTTCTCCGCCATATTCCGTGAGGGCTATTTTTGCAGCATCGACTGAACCTCTTGGCCATTCATAATTGTTTCCAGCAAAATACATTTTCATTCCGAAGGTATCTGCCATATATGGAATCATATTGCCGATCTGCTGATTCGGCAGTGCTGCAAAATGAAAAAAATATCTCCCCGTTATGCTTCCCTCATAAAAGGAAAAATTCAAAAAGGGGATTCGTCTAGGTTCAGAAACCAATGCAGAAACTGCAATCCTGGAATTGGAGAGCAGATTTCCTATCAGCGCGGAACATTTAAATTCGTCAATCAGTCGAACTGCTGCGGGAACAGCAGTTTCCGGCAGACTGCCGTCGTCGAGAATAATCAGTTCCAGTCTTTTTCCTAAAACACCTCCGTTCTGATTGATTTCATCACAGGCAATTTGCGCCGCAGTACAAATTTCCCGTCCGTACAGCTGAACTATTCCTGAGAGAGGTGCCATTAGGCCGATTCTGACTGTATCCTTCTGCATTATTTCTGTCCTGTTTATGATTGAGGATAATTGACTTAAAAATTCATGATTTTCTCATTTGATTTCTGAAACAATTCATACCAAAAACCTTCTTACCAGTATTTCTTTATATAAATCTTTCTCAACTATCATTTTATTTTTATTTCCTGCATTATTCGATCAGTTTTTTTCAGGGAATCCGACACATCCTTTCATACTTCCTTCCCGAATTTTCAATGGCTGCAATCTGCCCTTCCGACTATTAGAAATCTCTGACAGTTTGGAGTCCTGCCGGACAGTCCCAAAAAAATTTCGCAAACCGGGAAACTGCTATCCCCGCTTTTTAGCAGGAACACCTGTCGACGGCTGGCAAATCTGATACTGCCGCAAATCTGAAACTGCTGTTTTTTCTGATTCATCGCAAAGTTTTAAACGGCTGGATTCCTCTACTGCTGCGCTAAAATTATAGATGCTATGAATTATATTCTATTTGCCTAAGGTGAGAATGTAATTTGAAATCTGAGATCAGCACCTCTTCAAAGCTTTCTGCCGGTGACTTCAGAAGGTATCTGGAATGATCTGTGAAAATAGATATACGGATCAGAAATAGAGGCTGAATCCTGTCCGTATTTCTGCTGCTTTGTCCAAATAGACATTTCCAGCCACCCATCCTCTGCTTTTTAAGGATGCTCCCAGAAAGATTTCCAGATTTTCCGAAACCGGAACAGAAACAGAAACTTTTGCGAGTGCTCCGGCCTCTGTCTCTGCAGTCCAGAATTTCTGCTGATTCGGCTGTATCCAGAGATGGATTCCGAGATTCCAGAAGACCTTTTTTCCGAGAAGGGTTCCAGGGTATCTGATCAGTTCAATTTCTGCACCAGGAAGTTTCCGATAGGCATTAATATAAGTGTGGTATACAAACACTATGTTTATATTGTCCTGCTTGAAGAACAGATGAAGATTCAATGAGTATCCGAATGGAGTCAGATAATGAGCTGCTCCAGCACTCCAGTAAAAATCCCTTCCATTGAAAGGATTCACTGAACTGAACCTGCCGTAACCAAGAAGAGACGGATTCAGAAAGTTTACATAGGAGAGTCTGTATTGAAGATTCAGATAGTCCTGTTCCTGTTTTGTCAGATCGGAGTGTCTTTTGTCGTTTCCGTACATAAGGAAATTCTGAATTCTTGTGCTCAGATTAGTCTCATTGCTGTACTTGATATATCTGTCGATTCCGTTTCCGCTCCAGTGTGTCCCTCTCATTGAATAGGGTTCATTCGGCCGGAATAGATCATAGACCCAGGCATTGCAGTCCAGTCCGACAAAGTCTCTTTTGGAAATATTTTTTTCCGTGAGATTCGCCTTGACTGTAAAATGGTCTGCAGATCTGCCTGAGCAGGTCTGAAGATATGCTGTATTGCTGACAGAATTAATCCATAATGATGATATGTCAAAAGACGGATCGGTTCCGAAGACAAAGCTGTCCTTTTTCAGCTGCAGATTCAGTACAGTCTGGGATTCCATTCCTGCGGCAGAAAGTCTGACCATTTCAGCAGGATGATCCTTTTTCAGCCGGACCAAATCTTCGTCCTTTACATGACTTACGCTGATGGAGGATGCGAACGGTTTTGCGATATATACATCGTCCTGTGATCCGATATTCCTTCGTCCGAGAACAGCCCTGTGCCATTCTTCATGCATCCAGGAAATGTTAGTCGGAACCGGAAGAGCATAAAACAGGTAGTCAAATACAATCAGTCCGATTCTCTGAAGTCTCGGATCTTCTCTTGTCCTGTCAAATTTTTCAAACAGATGAAGAAGTCCTCTGTGAGAAATCTGGATTGCATTTTTGGTAATATGAAGAGACTGTTCCATGCTTGGAACAGGAGAATTGTTTTCTGTGCGGATTGAACCTCTCTGAGTATTGAACGGATAGTCCAGAACAGGGAAGGAATAAACCTGCTTCGGATGGGCAAGTGCCTCTTCCGGTTCGGAGCGAATGCCGATTGAGATAAAGAATGCCCCAGTGCATACAGAGAATTTCAGTACTGAGGAAATTCTCATTTGGAATTCAGGAAAAAAAGAAAAATTCCGCCGCAGTTTCTTGTGCAGTCGTCGGAGCAAAATTTTGCACAGTCCAGTTTCTGCGTAGTTAAGGGTGCGATTCCCACTCCGCATCTTGCATCGCATCCGGATCTGCAGATTTCAACGGTTCCCCCTGTGCATCCGAGAATGTACTGGCCTGTTGCAATTCGTCTGGCATTTTCATATTCCTTTGTGTCAGTGCAGAACGTAAACAGAATAGAAACTGTAATTATAAATAGAAAGATTATATTATTTAGTTGCATTGCATCCCTAGAATTGACTGAAGTTACTGACTGTCAACAGAATAAATCATTTACAAGATCTGCAGATGCCTTGGAAAAAGTAAGCCAGGAACTGCGGCCGAGTGAAAATAATGTCTCTCCAATCAGTTTCAAGTGGAAAGAATCAGCTTTCCGAATTTAATCCGTATACTGAATTTCAGCCGAATACTGTTTTTCATAAACTGAGTGTCCGTAATACAATGGGACGAGAAATATCATCCCAGGCAGCCAGAAACTGACAGAACGAATAATATCCGGTACAGTTTTTTGCTTTCTGATTTTCAGAACAGTGATTTTTTCAGGAAAGATTTTTATCCTGTCACACCAAACACCGCTTGAACTGTCCAGAAAATGCAATGATTCGTCAGAAGAGTTCCATTGAATGCAGTCTCCTGAATAGTTTTCAACAGAATACTGATATTCTGTTTCCGTCTTTACTCTAAATCCAAAACTTAAATTCATCTGTTTCGGAATATTCCTGTCAAGAAATACAGGAAAATCGAGTCCTGCATCTGAGTGATTTGTTATATTCATATAGTAATTTCCTGAAGGGAGAAAAAAAGAATAGTCTCTGTTTGTCTGAAGATCAGTCTTCAGTTCCAGCTTTAAATTTTTCTGCACGGTGGGAAAGAAATACCCTGATGATTTCAATGGAAGCAGAAAGAAAACAGAAGGAGAATAAGATGATGTCAGATAAAGTTTCGGAGGATGCTCGCTGGCTGAAATTAAAATATCAGGGATTGTCAGATCGTCGTCTTCAATTCTAAGTATAAGGTTTCCTTCTTTTGTCGAACTGTAGCTTTGGGGCAAAGGTCTTTTATCCTGAAAAAATGAACAATTCCATAAAATAGAGATTATGATATAGATTATAGGCATAAATATATCTGTAACTCACCTTACGCAGGTGGGGCGTTTTTGGCAGGAGCCTACCGGCGGTTTTAAGGGCTTTGCCCTTAAAAATCCCTTTTTTTCTGATTCATTAGATTTTCCTAATACCTTCTGAAAATTACAGAATCTAGATAGCATATTGTATTTGCGTAAGGTGAGTCTGTAAGAGCAGAAATTGAATTTGTCAATTGCATATTGAATTTTAAGAAAGTCCGCAATCTGTCATTAGACAGGGTTTAATACTGGGATTTTTCCTGTCTGTGAGGACGTATTTATATCCTTTCCTCTTAAAGATCATAGCTCAGATTTTCAGATTGAAGGATATCGAAGTAAAAATGAAATCAGTTTCGGGACAGAACTGTATGTGTAATTATAGTATATAATATCCAGAGGACTTTGCAAGATCTATTTTCTAACTGATTGTAATTATCAAAATCACAATGAATAAATATCTCAGAAAATAGGTGTAAACACTTATATAAAAAAGTATATTATAAAGTAAAAAATGTTTGAATGAGGATGTTTTATGCAGTAGAATTCAACCAGATAGATATATAGAGGGTTTTGTGATGAAGTTCTTAAGTGCCGTTCTTTCAGTCATTGTGCTGAACTGTTCAAATTCAGAGGAAGGATTATTTTCTGAAAAAAATATGCTTTTTCTCCGGGCAGGAACTGCTTCTCTCAGCGGCAAAGTGATGAAAGGTGCGGTCAAAAATGCTGCAGTAAGCGTCTATGCACTCAATAAGGACGGAACCTGCAGTACAAATTCAGGTCCGATTGCAGCTGCAAGTACAGACTCCGACGGAAACTACAAAGCCTACTTTCCCAAAACAGGCAGACCTGTCTGCGTCATCGCCACGCCTAAGTCAGACTCGAAGATGTACGACGAGGCAAGCAAGGCAGACATCAGCTGGACTGGTGCAGTCTCTATGACTATGATTATAAAAGAACCGATCGGGGGCGCATCCAAGACCGGACTGAATCTGACTCCTCTCAGCCGGTTTGCAGCAGCCAGACTGCAGTCCATTGCAAAGAATAACAGTACAGGGTCGAGGCTGGATGAGCAGGTCACGTATGCAAACAAGCAGATTGCAGTTCAGTTCGGACTGCACAAGGGATTTGCAAAGAAGAATGCACTTACTCGGGCAGATTCCTCTTCTATCGACTTAGATTCCATCCCTGATATTTTGGATGAAGGCATCAAACTCGACATCGGCACAGACTCCAATGCAAAGTATGTGAAAGCTTTGGTGGGAGGATTCTCTGTCATTGCAAAGAATACAAAAAAAGCGGATGCAAATCTGACCGCGACCGACGTCGAGGCAGTGATGCAGGCGTTCGAGAAAGATCTTGCCGACGGAACTGCGGACGGCAAAAATGAATCCGGTGAAAATCTGCTCATTCAGAACGGATCAGGACTGGGTGCATTTCCTCTGACATCCACACTGCAGAATGCTGTGTCCACATATATTCAGTCAGACAGTTCCCTCGGACTGACCGTTGCCGATGCAGCAAGTCTCAGTTTTGTACAGTCACCGACTTTTGTGCAGAATGTACCCACTGCACCGTCCAAGTTCAGCTATCCCAACTCTTCGTATACGTTCACTCAGAATATTGCAATTGCTGGAATCACACCTGTCCTTTCCGGAGCAGTGACAAGCTGCACAAGCAGTCCGGTACTGCCATCAGGACTCAGCCTGAACCAGACAAACTGTTCACTCAGCGGAACTCCGACATCCATTCAGTCTGCAGCAAGTTATACCATCACTGCCAGCAATGTATATGGATTTGCGACTGCAGCAATATCAGTCACAGTCAACAATTCACCTCTTTCCGGTCTGACTTACAGCAGCAGTTCTTATATATTTCCGATCACAGCAGCAATTGCAGCGGTCACTCCCAGTGTGACAGGAACCATTTCAAACTGCACAATCACACCGTCACTTCCGGCAGGGCTGTCTCTGAATGCCGCAAACTGTGCAATCAGCGGAACCCCGACAACGGCATCGGCTGCCGCCAATTATAACGTCACCGCTTCCAATACAGCCAGTTCTACCGTTGCAACGATTTCGATCACAGTGTTCTCTCCGATTCAATTGTCGGGCATCACGTTCTGGCTGAAAGCCGACGCAGGCGTTTACAGCGATGCAGGGATCACATCGGCGGTGAACGGTGCTCCAGTGCAGCAGTGGAACGACCAGAGCGCAGGTCTGATCATAACACAGGCGACGGCTGCATACCAGCCTAAGTTTTACACCAATGTCATTAACAGCCGGTCGGTGGTGCGCTTTGATGGTGTGGATGACTATTTGAGCAAACTAAGTGTCGCCGGCAGCTCGCTGCTATCTGCTTCGGAGGGGGATATCTTTTTGGTTCAGTACCAAGATGGTGTGAATGCCACAAATACCCCGTTTTCTTGGGAGAGTACATTTTCATCAAACCGTTTCCTTGCACATTTCGGGAACAATAGTGTTGCTTTTGATTTCAGTAATTCTACCGCAGGGCAAGGCAGACTCTCACCCACCGTGCCCACAAATATGTTTAACTATTGGATACTGGCGGAATTGTACCGAAACACGAGTACTGCCGACAATACCGATGGTCTTTATCTCAATGGCAATGCGGCCAGCAGCAACGGTAACTTTACCACGAATTTAAGTATTGCCCCCACAGCCACATTTTACATAGGTACATATCCGATAGGCGGGCCCTACTTCAGCGGAGAGATCGCGGAGATCCTCTTCTTTAACCGTGCATTGTCAACTGCCGAACGGAATCAGGTGCAGTGTTATTTATCGAAAAAATACAGCATCACAGTATCCGGAACCTGCCCGTGATGGGAGTGTGAAACAAGGAATGTTTTCTCCTTGTCGTTCCCTTTCTCCTTGGCGAAGCTGGCATTATGCAGCCGCTGCCGATTGGAATACAGACATTCAAAAACATACGGGAGGGAGATTTTCTGTATGTGGATAAGACGAAATGGATTTACGAACTCGTCAGGAATCCAAATGCTGTTTATTTTTTATCGAGACCGAGACGGTTCGGAAAGAGTCTCACTCTGTCCACCCTGAAAGAAATCTTCGAAGGGAACAGAGAACTCTTTCAGGGACTATGGATTTATAATGCAGACTATCACTGGAAAAAATATCCGATCATTAGGATTGATTTTTCGAAACAAAAAGCAGAAAGCAAAGAAGAATTAAAACGGTTCATTTTAGAACAGTTGGATTATAATGCAGAAAGTTATGGAGTTCAACTGACAAAAAAGGAATACTTTTCCCGATTTGAAGAATTGATAAAAGCGATTTCCAAAAAAGACAAAATCGTTATCCTGATCGACGAATACGACAAACCGATCATAGATCATCTCACCAAACCCGAACTCGCCATCGAGATGCGGGAAATACTGAAAGGGTTCTATACGATCATTAAAGCGAGTGATGAATACTTACGTTTTGTGCTGTTAACAGGCGTCAGCAAGTTTTCGAAGACGGGGGTGTTCAGCGGCCTGAACAATTTAAATGATATTTCTATGAGTCTGAGGTATTCTGCAATTGCCGGAATTACTGAAGAAGAATTAAAAAATAATTTTAAAGAATATACAGCAGAATTTTCAAATACAGTAAAAATTTCAGAAGATGAGCTTCTGCAGAAAATTCGTCATTGGTATAACGGGTATTGTTTTTCAGGACAATGTGAAAAAGTTTACAACCCTTTTTCAACCTTGCTTTTATTCGAAAATAAAGAATTCAAGAATTACTGGTTCGAAACAGGGACTCCAAGTTTTCTGATTGATCTGGCCAAGGAAAAAGATTTCGCAATTTCAGAACTGCCGATTCTGGCGGAAGAAACATCCTTTTCCACCTATGAAGTGGATGAACTCGATGTAATTCCGCTGCTCTTTCAGACGGGCTATTTAACATTGAAAGGTTATGATCCGGAGAGGCTGCTTTACACATTGGATTATCCGAATTTTGAAGTAAAGAATGCGTTTCTGCAGCAGTTCACCCGCAGGTATACAAACAGAGTATTTCAGGAATCGAAACTGTACGGTTTAATCGACAGTCTTCGGGAAAGAGACTTTGAAAATTTTTTTCTGGTTCTGCGTTCTATCTTTGCAAACATAGATTATGATCTGCATATACCTGCGGAGAAATACTATCAGACAATATTTTATCTGATATTTACATTAATCGGCCTTAGGGTTTCTGCGGAAGTAAAAACGAATATCGGCAGAATCGATGCTGTGATCGA
This sequence comes from Leptospiraceae bacterium, assembly GCA_035345895.1. GTDB lineage: Bacteria > Spirochaetota > Leptospiria > Leptospirales > Leptospiraceae > DAORDI01. The sequence continues at coordinate 7,444 of DAORDI010000073.1, read as the reverse complement.
AGACCGAGGCGGGATTTTTCTTTTTGAATTCAAATTCAGCGGAACCAAAGAAGAAGCACTGGCACAGATCAGAAAAAATAAATATTTCGAAAAATATTTATCGCCTGCAGTGACGTATGGTCAAACAGCATTACAGCGCGAAATATATTTATTCGGCGTGGAATTCTCTGATAAAAACGCAGGCGAATGGGTAATGGAGAAAATGACCGGCTGATTTTTTCCTTCCGAAAACTGCTTTTCTTTCCTCTTGACAGATCATGACTCAAATTTTCCAATTGGAGATATTGTAGATTGGAGATCTTATGAAAGGATTATTTTACATAAACATCAGACCAGGCAGATTTTTTGCCGCAGCAGTCATCGTCTTAAGCTCACTTGTTTTCTGCGGGAACGGTGATCAGAACAGGAAAGATCTGGAGAGTAAAATCAGCTCCGGAGCAGAAGTCATTGATGTCAGAACAGTCGAAGAGTTCAACAGCGGACATTATCCTGGTGCAGTCAATATTCCTGTAGATCAGCTGGAAGGGAAAATTTCTTCACTGGATAAAAACAAGGCCTATATCGTTTACTGCAGATCCGGCAGAAGATCCGGGATTGCTCAGAAAAAAATGACCGAGAGCGGGTTCAGGAATGTAACGAATGCAGGCGGACTGAAAGATATGCCTGAGAAAAAATAATGTCATATACTGTAAGCACACATAGACAAAAAGAACTCGTCCAGTTCAGGAGAACGATTCACTCCAATCCTGAGCTGATGTTTCAGGAAAAGGATACATCTGCACTGGTAGTGTCTCATCTGAAAAAGGAAGGATTCAGTTTTGAATCAGGAATTGCAGAGACTGGTGTGGTCTGCCTCATTGACTCGGGACTTCCGGGAAAAACCCTGCTTGTGAGAGCGGATATGGATGCACTCCCAATTCATGAAGAAAACATTACAGAGTATTCTTCTCGTAAAAAAGGAGTCATGCATGCCTGCGGTCACGATGCTCACACATCCATTCTGATGGGGCTTGCTTCCGATCTCCGGCAGGATCTGAAGTCGGTCATTCCAAAGGGAAGAGTCCTTCTTGTGTTTCAGCCGGCAGAAGAAGGCGGGGGCGGAGCAGACAGGATGGTGGAAGCAGGGGTACTCGAAAAGTACAGTGTGGATGCAGCTCTCGCTCTTCACGTATGGAACCATGTGGATATCGGGAAAGTCGGTGTTGTAGACGGTACTATGATGGCTTCTGTGGATGAGTTTCGGATTACAGTAAAAGGAAAAAGCGGGCACGGGGCAATGCCTCAGCATACAGTAGATCCTGTCACTGTTTCCGCATACATCATTACGGCACTTCAGACAATTGTTTCAAGAAACACTGATCCCCTGGATTCCTGCGTAGTGACTGTAGGCAGCCTGCATTCAGGCGATGCATTCAATGCAATTCCCGATGAGGCAAAAATGGTCGGCACTGTCAGAACTTATTCTAAAGAAGTATATGATAAAGTCCCTGATATTCTAAAAAGGATAGTGACTAAGACTGCAGAATCTTTCGGTGCATCCGCAGAAGTGGAATATATTCGGGTCAATCAGCCTACAATCAATACCCCTGCAATGGCGGACATTGTGAGAAAGGCCTCAAGGAAAGTTCTAGGGCCGGATTCTGTAACCGAAAAGGAAACCAGAACGATGGGCGGTGAGGATTTTTCCGCATTTCTTGCAAAAGTGCCTGGCTGTTATTTTTTTATCGGTTCCCGGAATGAGGCAAAAGGATTTACCTGCTCACACCATAATTCGAAGTTTGATTTTGATGAGGATGCACTCAGTATCGGTCTTGCGGTAATGAAAGAAGCAGTCAGAATATTTCTGTCTGACTGACTCACCTAATGTATGGAGCCTATTTTTTTTACGAAGCATTAGAGGGATCGGGCAGTTTAAAAGCCTGCGATGAATCGGATAGAACAGCCGCTTCGGCGCTTCGCCGCTTCGCTGCTTCCAGATTTGCAAGTCCTCAAGCCGCCTGCAGACGTTCCTGCCAATGCAGCTGGAGGCGGAACGTGAGTGACTGATGCAGATTACTTAATCGGTCCGGCTTTGACTGGCTTTCAGACTAGTAAAAGGTTTTTCGGGCTGCCGCCGGACGGTCTAGAGCTCAAGGAAATATCACAGAGATGATGAATGAATTAAAGAAAAGACTGCTTAAATATCTTTTGTACTATTCACTGATAGGATATGGTACAAATTTTTTCATTGTAATTGCTCAGAATTTTATAATGGAATACCTTCTGTCCGTATCGGAACATGAATATTTCAGAAACGGGGCTGTAAATACCCGTGCCGGCACTGCAGGTATGGTATTTTCTTTTGGAATTCCTCTTCTGATTATTCTTTGGTACAATATTCCTATTATAAAAGGAGTATTCCAGGAAACAGATGAAGAGAAAATGTCAATAATAAAAAGACGTATTATAAATACACCCATATTTGTGGCGGCAATATCTTTTGCGGGATGGGGGACATCTTCCTCTGTTTTCGGATGGATTGCCTACAATGTAGGACCAGACGGAAACATTATCCTGTCAGTAAAAGTTGTATTTATGAATGTGCTTATGTCCTTGGTCTGCTTTTCCATGAGTTACTATCTGGCTGATGCAGTCAACAGAAGGATTGTAGTACCGGATCTTTTTCCGGAGGGCGGTCTTTCTCGGATATCGGGTGCAATGAAGATTCCCATCAGAGTTAGATTTCTTATATTATATGTTTCAATATCTGTTACTCCAGTCTTTGTTGCCGGGAATATGGTAATCGCAGGGATGCAGAAAGAATCCGATTATTCACGCATACTGCCTACATTTCTGATTCTTTTCTCCGTTCTTGCAATTGCATGGATTCTTACTTGGATGGTTTCAAATTATTTTACAGTTCCTGTCAAAAGCATTACTGAGTCGGCTGTTCATATCAGTGCCGGTGATTATGACAGGACAGTTCAGATTGTATCCAATGATGAGATTGGTTTTCTAGGAGAAAAGATCAATGAAATGGCTTCAGGACTCAAGGAAAAAGAATTTATCAAGGATACATTCGGAAAAGCCGTAGATCCTAAGGTCAGAGATCATCTTCTGAAAGGAAATATTTCTCTTGGAGGAGAGATTAAGAATGTGACTGTTCTTTTCTCTGACATAAGGGGGTTTACTTCCGTATCCGAACAGCTTTCTCCGGAAGAAATTGTAAGGTGGCTGAACAGATACTTCAACAGGATGAGTGCCTGCGTGAACAGGAACGGCGGTTTTGTCAACAAGTTCATTGGAGATGCAATACTTGCCGTATTCGGAGCACCGGCAGAACTGGAGAATCAAGCAGAGAAGGCCCTTCAGGCTGCATTGGAAATGAGAAATGCATTGGTTGAACTGAATAATGAATTTGCAGCGGATAATATACCAAATATAAGAATAGGGATAGGAATTCATTCAGGACCGGTCATTGCGGGAAATATCGGATCTGAAAGCAGGATGGAATATACAGTGATCGGAGATACTGTCAATACTGCGTCCAGACTGGAAGGACTCTGCAAGGAGTTTGGAAAAGATCTGATTATCAGTGCAGATGTAAAAAAACTTATCTCACAGAATTTTGGGCTTTCCGTAAGTGCACCTATATCTGTTCAGATAAGAGGCAAGACTGAAAATCAGGAAATTTATTTTATAGACTGACAAAAATTCAGGCAGTGTTGACTGCCTGAAAGGTCTGAATATTACAGACCGTGTTTTGTGATAATGTACTGAGATGAATGACAGCCTGCACATTTGCTGTCGTCCAGCTGCTTTCCGCCTCCGTGAGTCGTGTCAGTATTGGAAGGATTTGCACTTTTAGTCATCAGACCGGTAGTGAAATCAATTCCGTCATGACAGGCCCCGCATGCAATTCGACTTGGTCTTGTTTTCCAGTTGTCTTCATTATTTGCTGTCTTGTTTGTCGTATGACAATTATAACAGAGCTTGGAATCTGCCTTAGTTATGAATGCGGCTGCCTTTGTCGGAAACATATAACTAGTTGATCCCACATAGTAACCGGTTCCGGATTTCTGCAGCCAGGAACTCATATGGAATTTGTGAACCATAATTGGAAAATCAGCAACGGCATAACCGTCCAGAACCATTCCGTTTGTTCCTGTAAAAACGCCGCTCACTGAAGCAAGACTGGATTCAACCTGTGCTCTGGTCTGATCATTATGACATGTTACACACTGAGTGACATCATTTCTTCCACCGGCCCCGTGAAAAATGAGTCCTCTTGTCGTGATCCCTGAAGTTGTTGTTGCACTTGCATCCTTGTGACAGTTGTTGCAGGTAGATACCCTTACAATATCTCTCTGCATTGCCTTAATCTTGCTGGTCGCAGGGATAAAATCATATACAAGAGTTGTTCCGTAAGTAAAGTTTAAGGCTGCAACTGCGGTTCCTGAACAGGAGGTTGTGGATGTACACCCACCGCTCATCACCGGCTGATTTGTTTTATTCGTATTGGCAGTCCCTGATCCTGGAACTGTACCAATCCCGATTGCAATTGCCAGTCTGTGAGGGAGAGTATTGTCATACTTCAGATCGCCCATCCCGGCAATTCTGGCAGCAGAAACGGCTGTCATATTTTCTGTCGATGCAACTAAATATTCAGAAGATATATAATCTTTGGACTTAGTGATATCCCTGGCAAATGTGTATGTGTACGTCCCGTCACCGTTGTCTGTCAATGTTCCGTTCTGATCCACACTGTTCTTCTGCCATCCTGGAGTGCTTCTTTTGAAAGCTGTGTAGCTTGGACCTATTGTTCCGTCAGGGGTTGGAACAGTTGTAGTCAGATAGCTGACCCATTTGTCAGGAGCACCATTTGTACCTACAACGAGTTTTGCAAAAGAAAAGCTCATATGAGGCACTGAATATAGGTTGGAAATGACTGTAGTTGCACCGGGAGTCTGGATGACTCCTGTAGTTGCATTGTAGGATCCGTTCGTTTTAATGGAAAGCCCAAAGCCTTTCAGACGGCTTGCAGGAAGTGCTGATGTGGCTTTTGTCGTTACATAAAAAGTGACAATCGGCGTTCCCTTGGACATATCCACACTGCTAATGACTCCATCCAAATTCAATACCTGAAGTTCTGCCGCTGTTTTAGAGGAAACATCCAGAAGCGGCAGTGCTTTTGCTGCCGCGATTGCACTCGCATTTGCGTTTGCAGCAATAACGTCTGAGTCAAGTGCAAGCTGTCGGTAGTAGTCTGCTGTTCCTATGAGGAAAGGAGCAGCAGCATCCTTATTCTTTGTATCGTCGTTCGGAGCCTTGCACCCGATCATTATAAGAAGTAAAAGTGATAATAAGTATTTCATATAGTCCCCCATATCAGAAATTGTCCTCAGATACTTCTTTTGCAAAGGAGAAGAATCGGTTTATATTGAAGCCAATTGTCCACTCACGGTTTCTGTAGTCAAAATCGGCACCTTTCAAAAGTGCAGTGTGAGCAAGAGCTCTTGTGTTTGTTACAAAAACCTGGTAAATATGTCCGCCTGATTCATAACTCATCCCGAGACTCAAAGGGATTGAGTAATAGGGAACAGGTTTGTCATTGTACACATTTCTCATATAGACATATCCCAGATCCGTCGGTCTGTAATATGTGGAATTGATTTCACTTCCGGTCAGAGTGTTGATGTTTCCATAACCCTGCTGATCTACAGTGGCATAATTGTCTCCCTTATAATCTCTTTTCTGAGTAAAGATCATCTCAAAAAGAAATGCAAAGGATTTGCTTATCTGATACTTTCCCCCGATGTCCAGTCCATATCTGTTGTTCGACACGTTCGGTTTTACGAAATTCTTATGTACGAGCATTGGAGATATCTGAAGTGAGAACTTATCATTGAACCGCCTTGAGACTAAAGCAGATGCCATATAACTTGTTCTGTCAGTCTGGCTGAGTTCATACTGATTCAGTCTGTTTTTGATTTCCGTATCTATGCTCGAAAATCCTGTGCTGGGGGGAATGATATAGGGTCCCATAGTCACAACCTGTTTTTGCGTCTCCGTTCCGGCGGCACCAAACAGAGCAATGGATACAGGAAAACTTTCTGACTGAGGTACAAGGAAATACTTTGTTCTGGCCTCATAAGTTTTCAGAGATGAAATTCTGGATATCCCTGCAGAAAACTTGTCAGTGATACCATAATCAAGTGCAAGCAGTGTATTGGCTCCCTGATCGAGTCCGAAAAAATCATGAAGTGTATTGTTCGCATTTCCGAACCTGTGATTGAATCTGAAGTCCAAAATATCTTTCTGGAGAGGCTGGACTGTGGGCATATGCAGAAGGTTCGGTCCTCTGAATGCAGGCAAATTTCCGCTGGAAGTTTTTTCTGCAGGCTCTTCCTTCGGTTTATCCGCTGTATCTGTTCCTGCATCTTTGGCTCCCGGCGAAGTATCTTTTGCAGTCGGGGCTGTATCCGTTGAGCTGGATTCTTCTTCAGAACCGGCTTCTTTCTTAGGAACATCCTTTGCAGTTTCTTCTCCTGTCCCTGTCTTACCAGGTGCTTCCTTCACATCTGCTTCATCAGCTGTTTTTTCTTTCTCCTCAGATGTTTCCTTGGCTGCCGGTGTCTTCACATCTTTTGCAACAGTCTTTTTTACATCTTTCGCTGCTGTTTTTTTTGTATCCTTTGCTGCAGCTTTTTTTGCATCTTTTACTGCAGGTTTCTTTGCATCCTTGGCACTGACTTTTTTTGAATCTTCCGTTTTCTTTGAATCATCAGATTTATTCTTTTTTGCAGGAACCTCCTTGTCCTGTGAATACAAGGAGGAGAGTGTAAAAAAGAAAACTGATATCAGAATCAGTTTTCTCATTTTGCACCTCTCAGTTCAATTTTCATCTTAAGACTTACAATTTCTTTTACTGTCGCAAGCTTAATATCAGGAACTGCAATGTTATAGTCTTTCAGATTGACTAGGAAATCAGCAGTGAGGAGATACCCGGAACCGGAAGCTGAAGGAACAACTAGACCGTCAATGGTCACATTTTCTTTCTTTGTTCCATGAATTGTCATTGTTCCTTTTACTTTTGCCTTTCCTGAAATAGGATCATAAGATAATATGCTTCCTTTATAATTTGCAGAAGGATACTGAGATGATTCCAGGTAGGTTTCGTGCATCCTGTCATTTGCAAATTTGTATTCTCCGCCGAGTGCAAAACTGTTCAGATTGATCTGCATTGTGATATCAAATGTTTTGGCCTTCATATCAAAAGAACCTGTCATCTGACTGGCAAGCCCTGTCATTTTGGATTCAGAACCGGCCATTGTCTTGATAAGTGTAAAAAGCATCTTGCCTGATTCAATTTTAAGTTTATCTTCCTTGATTTTTACTGCATCGGCATTCAGGAGTCTGTTGCGGAATAGCAGTATAAATAAGAATTGATTAAATGTTTATGCAT
>DAORDI010000072.1:0-20789 GCA_035345895.1 Leptospiraceae bacterium | reverse complement strand
ACTGCCTAAATCCCTATTTAGCTTCTGATGAAAGATAATTTCTTGATTTTTTCAAGAAGTCTGATGATTATGTTTTTTAACTAAAATCAATGATTTTATTGTTTCTGCAATGCTGAAATGACGAAGATAATTGAAAATGAGCACACTGTTCACTGAGAGGCAGATCTGCTTCTTTGAGAAGCGAAGTCTTCCAATTGAACCTGCTTTCGGAAGAATCACAGCGTCAGACTGATTTATTCAAAGTGTTCCACTTGAAACTGAAGACTAGCTGTTCCCTGAAAATAATTTTCTTCGAGACTTCCCCAGAGGCTGATTTCCGATTTTTCAGACATCAGGCTGTTCAGTTCCTTGGCAGAATTCCAGATTACAAACTTGATTTTGGAACCTGCATTCTGAACTGAAAAGCGGGCGTGAGATCCGTCCCCCATAATTTTCCAGTGAATGATACGGATATTTTTTAATGATAAAAGAGGTATGCTGAAGCTCTGTCCGAATGGATCGAGAGCAATTATTTCTTCAAAGAGTTTTGAATCCAGATCAGTCGGAAGAATTTCGGCGGCTGATTTTCTGACTCTTATGTCGACAGATGCGCCGTTCAGCCATTTTGGAGCTGCTTCTTCCAGTTCCTTTTCCAGAACAGGAATCTTATTAATGGCTATGGAAAAGCCGCCTGCTTCAGGATGTCCTCCAAAATGCTCCAGATATTCTGAAAGCATATTCAGTACATCCAGCACGTTTTCGGAATTGCAGGAACGGATGCTCCCTCTTGCCTTCCCGTGATCCGGAGTGACAAATACTGCAGGTCTTTTGTATTTTTCCACAAGTCTTGTGGCCACAATTCCAGAAACCCCCGGTTCCATATCCGGTTCATAGCAGAAGATCACTCTTTTCTTTTCTCTTTCCGGCTTTCTTTGAAAATACTGATCCACTCTGAAAATATTTCTTTTGGTTCTTTCCTTTCTTTCCTGGTTAAGTCCAATGATTTCCTTAGTGAGAAATTCTGCTTCCTGTTCTGTCTCCGAAAGAAGAAGCTTAAGTGCAGTTTCAGTCTTCCCCATTCTGCCTGCAGCATTCAGTACAGGACCTACCGACCATCCCAGATCCCTCGAAGTAATCCTGTTTTTATTCAGTCCAAGACTTCTTACCAGACTTCTCAGTCCCATTCTGGAGGGCTTTTCAATGCTTATAAGCTCACAGAGCTGGCGGATTCCTATTTTTACAATATTTCTGTTTTCCCCGAGCATCGGCATCATATCTGTCACAGTGCCGACGGCAGCAAGATCCAGAAGATCTTCAAACTTTTTCTTAAGATCAGGGTATTTAATTAATGCATCATGATAATTTAATTCGTCATAATCCGTTTCCTTTTCAGGAGAAAAGAAAAGAAGGTCAGTGGACTCCCTGGTTTTTTCCTCTGCCTTTTCTGCAATGAGGAGCGCCATAATCAGTTTTGCCGCAAGTGCGGAAGTGCAAATTCGTTTTTCAGGATAAATGGAATCGGCTCTTTTGGGATTGATGAGAAGGCATCTGGGAATACGGACAGGAATTTCATGGTGATCGAGGACAATGACTTCAATTCCCTGAGCGGCAAGCTTGTTGATCTCCGCTTCGTTGGATGTTCCAAAATCCAGGGTGATTAAAAGATCCGGCTTCAGATTCTGAATTTGAGTCATTACAGTTCCGCAAAGTCCGTAGTCGTCATTTGCAGTGGATGTCCTGATGGAAAGAGTTCCGCCGTTTTTGCGTATCTGTTCCCTGAAATATATTCCTAGAAGTGAGGTCGAAGAAACACCGTCAGTATCCCTGTCCCCGTACAATAAAATGCTTTTTTTCTGCAGAATGAAATTTCTGATTTTTTTTACTGCCTCACGGATATCCGGAAGCAGGAAAGGGGAGTGCAGTCTGGAAACATCTGCTGCGACAAATGCTTCCGCATCTTCTTCCGTCAGCTTCAGACTTTCCAGTACGTACGACTGAAATGCAGTGAACCCCGGAAAGGATTTTGGTCTTTTTTTTAAGTCGGAAAGACTTTGGCCATGTTCATATTTCATTACATGGAAGAGTGACCGGTAAATTTTGCTCCGGTTTCAATATGAAGTTTTGGGGTTTTTATGTCTCCGATCAGTGTACCAGTCTTGCCGATTTCCACTTTTTCCTTTGCTTCCACGTTTCCAAGAAAGGTTCCGTTGACTACTGCACTGTTGGAGTTGACGTCAGCTTCCACTTTTCCGCCTTCTTCCACCACTAAATCGCCCTCAGCCTGAACAGAGCCTTTGATGAATCCCTTAACTCTCAGACAGTTCTGAAACCGAACTGTACCTTTAAAAACAATGTCTTCGCCGATTACTGTATCTGTCTTCTGGTCATTCATAGCCTTTTGACAGAATAAATTCAAGCCGATATTCGAAAAACTGTTTTTTTTAGGAAATCTGAGAATTCTGTCCGAACGCTGTAAAAATGCTTGGATTTTTATCCCCCCCTAAAATCATCTATACTTTAGTCAGCAAACACTGCCTGAATTTTTCTTCTGGAAAGGCAAACACTCTTTTGGGAAAAGCAGGCACCTCAATCAAAGGAGCATAGAACATGAAAAAATTTTTAATATTCTCTGTAATACTGGCATTTTCGGTACTGGCAGAAGAAATTGATTCCTATAAGGAAGGAAGCGATGCTTTCTTTCAATCTCAGGTGGATAAATTAGGCAAGGGTAGTTTAAAAGAGAGAATAGATGCTATCGGAACTCTTAAAAAACACCGTACATTAAGAGCCCTCCGTCCCCTGATTTTAGCAGTCAAGGGAAGTGTGGAAATTGATGCCGACCTGGTTTCTTTGAAAGAAAATGACAAAATGAAAGAGAAAATGTTGACTCCTTCAGAAGTAAAAGACGGCGGATTCGGTTTTTATGACAAACCGGAAGTTATCGAAAAAGCTTCCCGTCAAATTTTGAATCCGGAGACAGTCATTCCGCTCGATGCGAATATTGCTGAACACAATGCTCCAATTCTGAAATATCTTGCTTCTCAGGCAATTGCTGATTTAGGACATACCAGAGGAATGCAGCCTTTAGTGGATGTATTCTATCAGTGGCAGGACAGAATCAAAGAAAATGATAAGCCTACTTATGAAAAAGACGAAAATATGCGTCTTGTTGTAGGCATAGCTGAGGTTCTGCGTTCTATCGGTACACTGATTGATAATATGGATGTGAAAGAGGAATCTGCAGACGAGAAAAAAGACAAGAAGAAGACTCCGATTCTCGATTCAATCAAAGTGGGTATTGACACTCTGACATTTGCGCTGGGTCATCCAAACTATTTCATCAGAGCTGCTGCAGCAGACGGGCTCCGCAATACTTACAGAAAAGAAGGAATGGAAAAACTTCTGGAAAGACTGAAGACTGAGACAGATGCAAGCAAAAAACTCTGGGATGAAAGAACAAACCGTCAGAAAAACATTGCACTGGCAAAAAGACATGACTATGTGACTGTTGCTATCTTAAGTGCAATCATAGGGATTGAACCTCATGCAAGTGAGAAGTTCCTGGAACTGACTGAGATGCTGAAGCATGATGATCCTTATATTCGTCTGAGAGCGTCCATCGGACTCGGTGATTCAGGAATCAGCAATGCAGAACATTACCTCAGACAGGCACTCAGGATTGAAGACAACCTTCTTGTTCGTGAACAGCTGAAAAGAGACATCAAGGCAGCAACTGAATTTTTCCCTCCGAGCGCACCTACAAATGCACTGTTTAAGGACGGTAGAGCGGAAGGGAATATGATTCCGACTGGCGGAAGAAAGAGAAATTAATGGAGTGGGAGATACTGGACTTGAACCAGTGGCCTCTTCCATGTCAAGGAAGCGCTCTAGCCAACTGAGCTAATCCCCCATCAGGTTCAGGATTTTTCTGCTCGCTTTTTACTCAAGCAGAAAATCCTGAAGCTTTATAAATATCCTCACCATCGCATAAGTATCCATCGAGCAGTATTTTTCCAGATCAGACAGCAGTTTGGGATCAGCTTCTTTTTCCTGAAGCAGAAACTGAAGATATTCCAAGTTTGCCGATCCTCCATCTTTAATTGTCAGTTCACCGTATCCAGGTTCTCCCGTAAGTGCAGGATAAATACTTTTCAGAGATGCGCTTCCGTTCTGCATAGGATGGTAGTATTGAAAGTTTCTGAACACATTGGAGATATCCTGAAAACGCAGAAGAACAGTCTGGACCCAGTTCTGGTATTCGGTATAAACTGCAGCAGAGTCTTTCAGACATTTTCTTTCTATCATATCATTGAAACAGATGATGCTCCCTGATCCTTCCGGTATCCATTCTTTCAGACTTTTCAAAATTTCCTCTCTAGGATCACCGTGATTCCTGCTGATCCAAGTTTTATGAGTGATACTTTTGTCTTCTTCAAGAATATGAAGGGAAAAAAGAAAAGGTACATGCTGGTATGGAGCAGTCTTGGCGAAAATAGGAATGGACGGATTTACCGTTTCGAAGTCCAGAAAACTTGCCGGATACTTTACTTTATTGATAAAATCCTGTATTTTTTCCTTATTTATGAAAGGTCTGTTTTCGAGATAGGATGAGATCTGAATCTTCTGTGCAGTGTTCAGATCTGTTTCAGGAGGAATATCTTTCATGTACTTGATTCCCGCATTGAAAAGCTGAATTGAAATTTCCCGTCCCTCTCTCAGGCTGAAAATATCTCCCAGTTCAACCCCTTTCCAGCATTTCTCTCTGGATCTGCAGTCCTTAGGAGATCTGCAGGATTCTTCATTTCTAGGCGGAAATTCGGAGAGTGCTGCAGTAATCTTCACCTTTTTCAGCAGAGACTCCATATGCGGGACTGCTTTGTCCGTCTCAACTGTAACATTTTTTATTTTAAAAAAGTTTTCAATTTCAAATGTTTCACCCAGAATATAGGCTGGATTGATGAGAACAATAAAGCAGTTTCCTGTTTTTATGCCCGAAGCTTCTACGGTTTTTTTCTGGAATGCCGTATCAATGTAACTGTCCGTTCTGTTTCTGACTGTAGATCTTACTTCATAGATATTCCATGCATCACCGGATTTCTCCAGCACATCAATTCTGCTGAAACAGTCATTTTCCAGAAAGACCGCGTTGAACAGAATTTTTTCTGTATTAAGTCTGTCCTGAGTGATCCGTCTGCCTTCCTCGTAGCTCAGTCCCTCCCTGATTTCCGTTCCTCCGGGAAAGGCACTTCTGAACAGGGTCATCATCTGTCTGTACTGAGGATTGAGTTTCATTTTTGCCTGAGGATCTTCCTCTATTGCGGAAGGATCGCTGTATATGTTCCATAGAAGATTCCTGCATCTGAGTCCCTGCAGGAATCTGGATTTTGTAATGATTTTCTCTGTCAATTCAAACCTGTCTTATTCTAAAGAATTCAAAAACTTTCTCTAAGGTCAGTTAATTATTTCCGGACAGTCCAAAAAGCCAAGTATTAAAAATATGGCTCTTTACTTTCTTTCTGATTTTTGATCAGATGTCAGTGATTGGAATTCGGCCAATTCAGAACAGACTTAAGAGCATTTAAAAGTTCTTCCGGACTGAAGGGTTTTCTGACAAATCCGTTCAGCCTGCTTTTTTCTTTTTCGCATTCTGTATGAGATCCAGCTGTCAGCGCAATGATTGGAACAGATGATTTTTTGGAATCCTCCATTCTGCGGATGGCTTCAGATGTCTGCCAGCCGTCCATTTCCGGCATCTGAATATCCATTAAAATTACATTATAATCCTCTTTAGAAAGAAGCTGGAGTGCTTTTTCACCGCTGTCTGCAATGTCTACTCTGCACCCCCATTTTTCCAGAAAACTTTCTGCTACGACTGTATTGATTTCATTGTCATCCACCACAAGTGCCCTGACTCCTTTCAGTTCACAGGTAGGCTGAATGGCTTCAATCAGTTCCGGAATGTTCTCTGCTTTAGGAAACTCTGCGGTGAAAAAAAACTTTGAACCTTTCCCTGATTCTGATTCCACTGATATGGACGTATTCATCAGTTCAGCGATTTTTTTGCAGATGGCAAGTCCCAGACCGGTTCCTCCGTATTCTCTGGTCGTTGATACGTTTACCTGAGTGAACTTATCGAAGAGAATAGGGATCTTCTCGGCAGGAATTCCAATGCCAGTATCTTCCACTGAAAAAAAGTAAGTACGGTTTTTTTCAGTCTCTGAAATTCTTTTCAGATGAATGGAAATGCTTCCGCCGTTTGTAAACTTGACTGCATTGGAAACCAGATTGGCAAGAATCTGTCTGAGTCTCAATGGGTCTCCAAGCACAAATTCATCAGCACTTACGTCAGTGAAAAGGCTGATTCTGTTTCCTTTGGATTCGGCAGAGAGCCTGAAGGATTCCGTGATTTTTTCCATAATCTCAAGAAGGCTGAAAGAGATTTTTTCGAGTTCCATTTTGCCTGCATCCATCTTGCTGAAATCCAGAATTTCGTTCACAAGGCTTCGCAGATTCTCCGCTGAAAATTTCAATATTTCCATCTGTTTGAGCTGGTCCTCTCTCGGCGAGTTCTGCAGAAGGAGATTTGAAAATCCAATGACTGAATTGAGAGGGGTTCTGATTTCGTGACTGATTACAGACAGGAATTCGGACTTTGCTTTCATAGCCTTTTCCGCACGCATTCTTGCTTCAGTAATTCTGCTTTCTGCCGCTTTCCTGTCCGATATATCCTGAAAAAGCACAAGGATTTTTTCCGTCTTTCCTTTTTCATCAGACTGAAATATGCGGTAGGAAGCGGAAAACCAGATATAGTCCTTGACTGCCCCAAACAGTCTGTATTCCGTTTCGTAGTCTGCATTGCCTGAAGTGAATATTCCGTCAAAAAAAGTCTGCACATCGGCAACATCTTCCGGGTGAATTTTGAACATAAATTCTTCGAATGAAAATTCTTCGGCCTCGTATCCCAGATACCTGCTCAGGCTTTTATTGGAGTAGACTGTTTTTTTTCTTATTATATCATAAACATATATAAATACAGGGAGGGATGATGTAACTATGTTTATGAATTCATTCTTCTCCTGAATTCTCTCAATGACTTCTCTGTATCTTGTGTCAGTTATTCCTGTTTCGTGAACCAGAAGCACAAGCGATGCTGCAGTGATGGAAAGAGAGCTGAGAAGGCCTATTACATATATTATTCTGTCCAGTTCTTCCGAGAAAGTGACATCAGGAGTGAGCCGGATCAGACAGTCCATCCTGCTTCCGGTTCCGAGGAGAGCTGCAAGAGAGATCAGAAAAATGATTCCCGCCAGAATCGGAAACATATGAAGACCGAATCCCTGTCTTCCCCTTGTCATAATTTCGAAAGTCCCGGTCACTGCTACGGCAGTCGTCATCAGAAAAAAACGGGCAGCGTCAGTCTTCCTGAATCTGATTATCAGGAAATAAAATCCTATCATCATATAAATGAGAATCATGACTGGAATTATTTTGTAATTATGAAAAATTAAGTTTGCACCTGCAACAAGGGACATATCTGTAAGGCCTGCGATTGCAAGTATGTTTGAAATTGCGGTTCTTCTGATTTCATAAGGATCAGAAAATTCCTCAGTGCCGTAATACAGTATGGAAAGGAAAGCTTTTTTAATCTGCAGAAGCATAGGCTGTTTTCGGGGTTGACAATTTTTTCAGTTCAGAGTTGAGCGGGTGTTTAAGTATCAAATTCATTCCACATTTTCTGTATTTCTTTTTTCATATCGAACGGATCGTAGATCACGACTCTTGTTTCTGCAAGTACATCCAGAAAACCGGATTCATTCGGGAATCTTGGCACGATGTGTTCATGCAGATGCGGAATCGAACCGCCGCTGTTTTTGCCCATATTGTATCCGATGTTGAATCCCTGAACTCTCCATTTTTCTGAAAAAATCCGGACAGCCTTGACTGTAAGACGATGAATGTCAAGTGCTTCCTCATCGGAAAATTCAGTCAGATTCAGAAGATGCCTTTTGGGAAAGATAATCAGGTGTCCAGGATTGTACGGGTAGAGATTGACTGAAACGATGCTGAATTCAGTTTCTGCAATTACGAGATTGTCCACAATCGGATTGTTTTCTTTTACTCCGCAGAGAATGCAGTCCACTTTCGGTCTGTCACCGAGAGCATACTTTATCTTCTTGGCTGAGAACAGATTTTTTCTGGGGGCTTTCAGTTCTGAATCATCCGTATTCTCATTCATAATATCGACTCTCCAGACTGAATTGTTTTTGGGCAAGTTTTTTAATTAGACCCTGCGTACAGGCAGTGCAAAACTGATGAAAACAGTTGACAGCACTCTGCTCTCTGCTGAAATAAGGGAGTATGAAATATTCTATTTTAGTCTTAATTTTATCCGTATTTTACTGTTCAACTGTCAAAGAGGTGAAACGGGACAATGATTTGAAAGGAAAGCTTTCAGGGTTGAAAAGAATAGCCGTTGCCGTGCCTTCTGCTTCAAAACTGACCAAAATGGAACAGCTTTTCCTGGCAGAGGTTTCCAAGGATCAGATAGCAGCTAAAAAGGATTTTATCGTTTTCCGTTCTCCTGATAAATTCAAGGGCGGATGCACTAAGGACAACCCTAAAATAGAGGGAGTCTTTCAGATCGATTCTGTTCAGGAAGAAAAGGGAAACAGTCTGAAAATACAGCTGAATTCCTCTCTCATTAACTGCAGGGACGGGAAGACTGTATGGAGTGCGGTGAGTGCAGGCAGTTTTTCTGCCGACAGCAGGGAGAATGAAAGTCTGCGAAAAACGTATACTCAGAAATTCGGACTTGGAATTGAAAGCAGAGTAAATCCTTATTTTCGGATGATCAACGAAATGCTCGAAGAACTGGAAAGTCCGGTTCTGAATGAATCGGAAAAGGATGAGAAGATAGAGGCTGATTCTGTCTGATGCTTAAGCTCAAGGCCTGGTTCGGCACAGTCATTCGAAAAAAGAAGTTCTGGTTCTTTTTTGCGATGCTGCTGATTTATAAATCAGTTTTTAATGTTTTTACAGGAGATTATATTTTTAAAAAAATATTCTCCTCTGCTTCCACCGGAACGATTCAGATCAATGTAAAAAGATTTTCCCTTTTCTTCGGAGTCATTGCAGAAGATGTCGTGATTTCTTCCGGTGAAGATTTTGGGAAGGAACCGATTTTCAGAACAAAAAGACTTGCGGCAGCTTACAATCTGCCATGGCTTCTCCTTGGACGGCTGAAACTTTCTGAAATATCTCTCATAAGTCCTGAAATATTTCTTCGTGAAAAAAAAGGAAAATGGAATATACAGACTCTTTTTCCTCCTGGAAAAGAAACGCCTCCGCCTCCTGCTTCTGAGCCGCTTGGAGATGAGATTAATCTGTTCGTGCCTGTGAGTGCATTTGCAAATGTTTTCATCCGCGATCTTTCACTGAATGCAGCCAAAGAAAAAGGGAAGTCCTATTTTTCTGCAAATGTCAGTCCTCTTTCCTTCCAGCTCCTCCTGGATACAGAAAGATTTCGTAAAATCCCTCTTTCCATACAGATCTTTTCTCTGCTGAAAGTTCTGGAGATTCATCTGAATCCTTCCTCTGATCTGAAAATTGCAGCAGAAGATAATGATAATGTATTGCAGGCTTCGCTGAAGTCTTTTCTTACGGTAAAAAACGATTCCACCAAAAGTCCGAAGGAACTGTTTTCCTCTCTGAACTTTGGAACGGAAAACGCGGTACTGACTGTGAAGAAGCAGAAACCGCAGAACATAAATTTTAAAATCCTGTATGAACTGGGAATCATCCCGGAAAAGGATTCTCTGGAACTGAAGGAATTTACTGCCGTTTTTGCAGGCTCGAAATGGCTGGACATACGCGGGTCAGTAAGCGGACTTACAAAAGAGAAACCCTACATTGATATGAAGGCTGCTCAGTCGAAGATTGTTCTCGATCCTCTGGGAAAACTTCTTTCTTCGCTTCCGGGAGTCAGAAATCTGGGGATTTCCGGTCAGCTGAACATTGATGCAGTTTCTGCCAAAGGCGACATTGATACAATGCTTGCAAAGGCAGATATTCGCGGTTCTAATCTTCTGATCAATTCAGGCGGTTCTTCTCATTCCATTCCGACTCTTCGGCTTGATGCAGAGACTGTCCTCAACCTTTCAGACAAGGCAAAGTCCACAGAAAAAGATCTGATACCCGTTCTGGAAAAAGCTGATCTTAAGACCGTTGAGCTTGTCTACAATGGGATTTCTGCAAAGCTGAAAGGCACTGTCATTCCTAAGTCCAAAGTTGATCTGACTCTTAAGGTAGACAACGTCAATCTGGCTCAGTTTTCTCCGGAAATTTCAGGTATTGTGAGGGCCGATGCAGCGGCTTCCGGAAATTCGCTTTCTCTGGTTGATATCAATCTCAAGGCAAATGCAGACGGTGTGCGCTACAGGATGGGAAAATCCATTTCAGGAAAGAACTTCCTTTATGCTTCCCTGAAAACCACTCTGGATTTCGGAGGCGGATTCAAGTTTGAAGATTTGCAGATCCATCCTGCAGACATTATTCTGAAAAACGAAAACGGGGATCAGGCAGTTAAAATAAGTTCGTTTATTAATCTGGATATGAGAAACGGTCTTCTGCTTCAGGTGAAGAAACTCGACTCCAGCTTCAATATGACTAAACTGATTCCTGCAGTCCCGCTTCCTCTGCGAGGAACTCTATCGAGTGTCAGGTCCGGACTTGGAGATGTTCTTACCTTGAACGGGAACCTGGATTTTCAGAACAGGGCGGGACAGAAAAAGATTTCAATGGATCTGGGAGGAAGTTTTCCTGCAATTGAACTAAGGGATCTTAAGATTGATCTGGCACTGAATCTTCTGAACGATGCTGCCAAGACTGTCGCAATTGACAGATTTCTTCTGACTGGATTCGGAAGAAAGCTGAGGGCAGATTTTAAGGGAAAGTTTTTCAAGCCTTTCAACAAGTCTGCACCTTTCGGAGAATACACAGGAGATATGAAGGGCAATCTGACTCTTGAGTCCAAAACTCCTGAGCGTGTGCTGAAAGGCATTACATTTGCAGGGGACATTGATCTTGATTTTGCGCTGAAAGGGCCTATTGCACAGGGAAGACTGTTTTCAAAGGATTCCTATCTGAAGATTGTATCACAGAACTGTCCTGACGGGAAGTGTAATTTTTATGAATTAAAAAGCATTAAAATGGATATACCTTTTATACACGATATTTCCGACAAAACTACCGAGAATCTGATCAAGGGAAACAAGGAAAACTTCATACAGAATTACGGTCAGACTCTTCCTGCAAACCTCAGCATAGGTACAGTTACAGGAACTCATCCGTTTCTTCCTGATTCCACTCTGGATTTTGTGAAGCCGACTGAAATGTATCCCGGCTTTTCAGCAAGGGTTGATTACAAGGAAAATGTTCTGACCGTAGACAATCTCAGGCTTTTTACTCTGGATGGACTTATTTTCGGAAAGGATATTCTTTTCAATGTAGGAAGCGGAAATACTGAAAAGATACAGTATGCAGCCGTTCTTCAGGTCAGGGATGTGGATTTAAAGCAGCTTCTGAAAAAGGAAGCGAGAGATAAAGTGGATGACGGAAAGATCAAAGCGGACTTGAATATCAGCGGTGAGAATCTGAAGGATCCTATTTCCAATGTAAGTCTGTTTTTCAGTGTATTTCAGATTGGGAAGGATTTTTCAAAGAGTGCAGTGAACATCGTGAAGTCAACGGATAAAATTACAGATTTTTTCATTAACAGTTACAGTGTGGACAAGATAGAAGTTGAGCTGAACAGAGGTCTTGTATATGCAAAAATTCTGTTCAAGAAATCTGTTCTCAACTCAATTGTGTCCATTGAAGATGATCGGATTCAGCAGGAAAGATTTCCTCTTTCCAACTTTCTTAACAGAGCAAAATCAGAGCTTTCAGTATATCAGTAATTTCAACAATAAATCGGGAGATAATATGTTACGTTTTATATTAGCCGCAGTATTTTTACTTTTAACCAGTGTATTGCAGTCGGATGCCTATCATAATATTCCGGGTTTTTTTGGAGAAAGAGCTGCCGGACTGGGGGGAGCATACACTGCAGTTTCGGATGATGTTGCCGGTGCATTTTACAATCCGGGCGGGCTTGCATTCGTGCAGAACACATATTATTCCGTCAATGCCAGCAGCTACAGAACAATCAGCGAAAAGCATTCCAATCTTTTCGGTCCTGGTCAGAACTATAAGCGTGTTTCCAGAAATTATATGCCGAACTTTATCGGTTTTGTACGGAATGTAGGAAAACTCAGTTTCGGTTTCACTTTGGCAAACCCGACCAATGAAAATTTTGATCAGTCCGACAGAATTGTGCTGCCGATCTACAGAAGAAACCTGACTCAGCTGGCAGTGAGCGTGTCTCAGGAAAACTTTCGTCTTCAGGCTGGCCCTAGCATTGCATACGCACTGACTGATAAACTCGGAATAGGTCTGACCGCTTATTATATGTATGACAGTGCAAAAACCGTCTCAAGCTCCAATCTGAGCGAGGTTTCAGGAAATGTAATCACTCTGATGGAGCAGGAAAGAAGAAGGACGAGCGGAATTATTCCAGTGCTCGGGCTTCAGTATATGCTGAATGAAAAACTTTCCTTCGGTGCCTCAATGAAAAAGACAATGGTTACAGGCGGAAATATTTCTACGAGAAGCAATGTGACAGTGGCAGGAAGAACAGGGGGGCCTTCTTCCATCACATCTCAGGCAGGCAGTCAGATGGGGGCAATCATTGTCGGCACTGATCCGATCCTTACAAACCCTAACACATACAAGGTGCCTGAAGTAACAGAAACGAGGTTCGGTACATCGTTTTTTGCCAGCAAAAGGCTTATGATTTCAGGTGATCTGATTCATACATCCGGGTATAAGCTTGCACAGTCAAATTTTACCTATGATCCGACTAGAAGGGCAGCAGTTTTCGGTGATCCTTATTCAAACAGTCTTAAGCAGATGCAGACACTCAATTATGCCTTTGGAATAGAGTTTTATGCAACTGAAAGCATTGTGCTCCGCTTCGGACATTTTTCCAATCTTGCCAATACAGAAAAAATCAGCTGGCTCAATGCAGCGGCAGAAGCAGCCATCATTCAGGCAACGAGCAACCGGGGTGCACCGGCAACATCCATTACTCTTCCCATCGATGGGAGTACCGGATACACTCTTCCTCAGAAAAGGGAACAGCATATTTCACTCAAAGGATATACATTCGGAATCGGTTTTGAAACTGCAAAGAACTCATTCAGCATAATTGTATCGGCGCAGGCTGGAAGAGGCATTGCAACTATTGACCGAAACCAGCTTCCGACTGTTTCCACGTACAATGATGTGACTTTTTATGTTTCCGGCGGAACAAAAAACTGACAGGCATATATTCATTATAAATTAATGAAAACAGCACTTTTTATAATTCTGATTTTTTTTTCGGATGCTGCGGGTGCAGAAACTGAATCCTTGCCTGTAGAGGTGCTCCTGTCCTCAAACAACAGCATTTATCTGAGTATTCTCCGAAACATACAGTCGGTTTTTTCCGGCAGGCTGAATTTTCAGTATATGCAGAGTATGAATGAAGCAGAGCTTAAGGATTTTTTCTACAGAACAGAGAACAGAGGGGCAAAACTTTTGATCGCACTTGGAAATCAGGCTGCACTTGCTGCAAAGGAAAATCTGAAAAACACTCCTGTGCTCTATTCACTCGTAAATTCACCCAGGGCTTTAGGATTCAATTCCAGCTCGAATACCTGCGGGATACATATTGATGTTCCAGTGGAACAGTTTTTCAGCACACTCAAGGAAATACGTCCTGATGCAAAAAGGGTAGCGGCTTTCTATTCCGGAAATGCAGGAGAGATGCTTGTCAATGAAGCGGACTATGCAGATTCTCATTTTGGAATTCTGTTTCAGAAGATTAAAATTGAAAAAAATGAATTCTCTGAAAAGCTGAATGAGCTGAAAGGCAGAGCAGATGCATTTTATATGGTCCCGGATTCAGTGTATACTCAGGAAAATTTCGAAATTCTGTCCAGGTTTGCAAAAGAGAACAGAATCATTCTGATGACTCAGATTCCGTTTATTGTGAATGTCGGAACTGCTTTCAGCATCACTCCGTACTACGCAAGGGCAGGAAGCATGATCGGTGAAATGGCAAATGAGATTTTTGCAGGCAGACTGGAATGTACTGGAGGCTACGCTTCTGCGGTGCGGGAGTTTTCATTCAATCTGAACAGAGAATACGCGGAGGAATCAGGAACGGTCATTCCGGAGAACATTCTGAAAAGGGCAGAAAACAGCCGCCTTCTTTCAGAAGGTATCAGTCATTTTGAAAAAGGAAATTTGGAAATCAGCAGTCTTGTAATGGAAAAAATTCTAAAGGCTGATCCTGCAAATACTACTGCTGTTTATTATAAAAATGCAATCAATTTCAGGCTCAACGGAGAAAAGATTCAGGAACTCTTCGCAAAAGCCAAAAAATACAGAGACGAAAAAAACTACAGAAACGAGAGAGATGCATTTTCCAGGATACTTGTTCTGCAGCCGGGAGATCCGGAGGCAAAACAGGGAATTCAAAAATCTCTTCAGGCAGAAAGCGAGGCAGAACGTCTGGAGGGTGAAAGACTGGAGGCAGGAAAGCAGGTTTTTCCTGCCATCCGAAAATACCTGAATTCCATCCGAATTCTTGAATCAAATGCCAAGTCCAGGAATTCACTGGCAAGAATCAGGGAAAAAGAAATAAAAAATATCCCATTGTATATCAGAACAGGAAAAGGATATTATGAGCAGAGAAAATATGGTCAGGCAGAGGAACTCTTTCAGAACGTTCTTCTTGCAGATCCGGACAATAAGAATGCAAAGGAGTATCTCAGACTTTCTGCAGACAAGAAAACAGCGATGCTTAAGTACGAGGAATGCCTGAAGACGTCCGATAAAAAATGTCATCTTCTATGGACACGCTGAAATGCTCAGGTTCATTCAAAGCAGAAAAAAGCTTTCACTCTGGATCTTTTCGGCGCTGAATTTTATATTCAGCTGCTCTGTCTGTCTTATCAGCTTTTACAGATCAGGTTATGTGCTGACTGAGGCTGCAGACAGCCGTCTCACTGTTGCTGCAAATGCAGTGGATTTTATTCTGACCCTTGAGTATCATGAAAAAGAGAGCATAGATTCTGATGAATACAGTTCTTTGAATCAGAAACTGAACAGATATGCAAATGAAGCAGACGTAAGTTATCTCTATTCTTTTTCTGAAAAGGAGGGGAGGTTTTACAATACATCTTCCAGTGTTCTGTTTCAGGATGAGATAGACAGATTTAAATCCAGTCTTATGCTTGAAATCAAAGAGTCTGAACAGACTGCCGCCTTTGCCAGGGCACTTCAGTCAGGAAAGACAGTCTTTGCCGATTTCTCAGGAAAATGGGGAAACTTCAGATCGGTGATTGTTCCGCATATTTCAAAGAACGGCAGGAAATACATTACAGGTGCAGAAATAAAGACTGATGTCATTTCGGAACAAAAAACGGAAACCCTTTATGATTCAGTTTTTTACGGATTCTGTCTTTTTATTCTGCTCCTGATAATATACTATGATATTGTATATCTTGAGAAATTTCATAAAATAAGAAATCTTCTGAACAGCAGAAAAATGCCTGGTGCAGTTTCAGCAGCTGCAGCTGCTCTTTCTGTATTATGGGGTATTTCCTTTTTTAAGGATGAGAAACTGAATATATACAAGTCTGCTGATTCCAGACTTTATGTTTCCGCCTTATCATTAAAATATATTCTTCCGGACGACTATCATGAAAAGGCTGATTCGGGGGACAGAGAAATGCCGACAGAGTATGTCAGACAGTCTAAGGTTCTGAAACTGTATTCCGAAAGAATTCATACTGAATATCTCTATACTTATATGGAAAAGAACGGGAATTATTACTACACTTCGTGCAGCTTTACTGAAGCAGACATAAAAAACGGGACTGTTCCAAAATATCTGGAAGAAGTGGATAAAGGCAGTCGGCTCATTAATGCTTCTTCAGAAAATTCAGCCTCATTTTTTGACGGGAAGATGCTGAAGTGGGGAAACTCCAGAACCGCAGCGGTTCCTGTCAGGAATCTGAATCGGAAACCGTTTCTGGCCGCATCCGATATCAAGTCTCTGGAGCTTGACAGGGCAGCTTTCAGATCTTTTTTTACTGCGGCTCTTTTCGGGATTTCTGCATTCTTTTTCACTGTGCTGATTTTAAGTTATGCAGCGGCGAATTTTGATTCAATTAAATATTTCATAAATATAAAATATAACAGGTTCATCAGCATAAAGTTCAAGCTGATATTTATGATAGGTTCAATATTTTCAATGACTATCACAGTCCTTTCTCTTCTTTTTCTTTATAATTCCAAGACGATACTCAAGAATAAGACTCTGGATGTCTGCGAGAATTTTGCAGTGAATATTTCCAATATTGCCAGAGAAGATCTGGTTCTGGATACTGCATATGAGGCTGCAAACACTGTTGTGGGAGATCTGGTCAGAACAAAGGTGGAAGGCCTTCTTGAAATTTATATTCTGAACGTGTATGGAAAATATGTCGTCGACTACTCCGGTGCCAGACTGGGAGAGTTTACCACGGAGAAGGAGATTAAGTATCTTCAGGAAATTACGCTGATTGACCTTCAGGAGACAGTTTCACCCAAAAACGGGAGATATATACTTCGTATCACTTATCCTATATATATTAATTATAATAATCAATCACTGAAAATCGGTGCGGCGGTGTTTGAATTCGACAGGGACGCTGTTTATGCACCTATTTATAAAATGCAGAAGATAGTGTTTTTTTTCGGGATTCTGTTTCTGACTGTAATTCTCGCCCTGACTTATTTTTTATCCGGTTATATCATTGATCCCATACTTTCTCTTTCCAAGGCTGTGCAGACAGTATCCGACGGTAATCTGGATTATAAGATTGAAGTTCAGACAAATGATGAGGTTGGAATCCTGTCTGAAAAATTCAATGTTATGAGTGCCAATCTCAAGATATCATATTCTCATCTGGAAGAGAAAGTGCAGGAAAGAACTGCGGAGCTGAATGCAACGCTGAAACTGATACAGAGGGATCTGGCTCTTGCAGAAAAGATTCAGTCCACAGCTCTTCATTCTGATCTGTCATTATTTAAAAACCTGGAAATTGCAGTGCGTTACATTCCGATGACTGAGGTTGGAGGAGATTTTTACAGCATCAGTCCTTTGGAAAAAAAGGTCAGGGTTTTTCTGGCCGATGCAACTGGTCACGGCGTACAGGCCGCACTCATCGTAATGGCAATACAGGGTATATACGAAGGAATTAAGAATTTTGCGCTTCCCGTAAATGAGGTTCTGGATATTTTCAACCGTGAATTTGTCAGGAGGTACGGCACAATCAATTCCTATCTGTCCTGTGTTCTTATGGATATTGACACAGAAAATGAAAGACTGATGTTTGCGTCTGCAGGACATCCTCCTGGTCTGCTGGTAAGATCCGACAGGCAGATTCAGCTTCTGGAAAGGACTGGATCTCTGATTGGAGTAAGAAGCAATTCAATATATACAATGGATGAGTTTGTATTTCAAAAAAATGAAAAAATTTATGTTTTTACAGATGGAATTTTCGAAGAGTTTATGGCTGAGGAAGAGTTCGGAGAAGACAGACTTCATCTGATTCTGAAGGAAGATCAGTCGCCTGATATGGATACTGCACTGGATGCTGTTCTGAATAAACTGAATGATTTTCTGGAAAATACCGGCCCGCAGGATGATATCACATTTATTGGGATAAAATTTCCTGAGGGATGAAACTGTTGTCGCATTCCTGAATGCAGTAAACAACTCTCAATCTCCAAACGGTCTGAGGTCAGTTCTTCGTGTGTCAGCAGATTCAGATAAATGATCAGACAGTAATTTGAAAAATATCTGGCTGAAGATTGAGTAAAGTTCTGTTCCTGTCCTGACTGAATATTTTCAGGCAGTATGAGAATGAATGAATTTCTGTCCGTTCTGTTGTGCTCATGTGCTAGTCCAACTGTATGACCGATTTTATGCACAGCAATGCCGGAATAACAGTCATCGCTCAGGTTGATAAACTGTTCCTTTTTCTCTTCCATGACTTTTTATATTTGTTGAGTCCGCATCTTCAGAATTTACAGTAAAGTTTTCTGATTCCGGTGATCTGACAGAACTCTCTGTTTTAACGGATGTACCGCTGCATTCGTAAGAGACTGAGACTGACGGCTGAGAGAGAATCAATGCCGCTGCAACAGGAAGATATGTTTTCCCATTGCTGTTTTTCGGGGATGAACAGTCCGATATGAGGGAAATTAGAATCAGTAAATGAACAAATCATACATATTTTCTTGGTATAATATATATGACAGTATATCTTTTATAAAATAGAAATCAATAATAAATTGTCATTCTGACTTAAGACTTTCCCATTCACCCATACTTTCCAGAATTGTTCTGATGAACGGTCTTGTGCGGAGAGCAGGGTGCGGAAGAGTGAGATTATCCGTGTTTATGACTAAATTTGAATAATCCAGTATATCAATGTCGATTTCTCTTGGACCTTTAGGGATCTCTGATGGAGTTCTGCCTATTTCGGTTTCAGACTTCTTGCAGAAATCCAGAAGCTCTTGAGGAGAGAGGCCGGTCTGAATTTTTAAAACTCGGTTCAGGAAATCAGGCTGATCTGTAAAATCAAGTGCCTTTGTTTCCAGTATAGTTGACTTTTTTATAATTATTATGTAATTATGATTTTCGATGATCCTGACAGCTTTTTTAAGATAGTTTTCTCTGTCTCCCAGATTGGAGCCCAGTGCAAGAAAAGCAGTCCGCATCAGCGTCGAAATTTCTGCCTGTAGTCCGGACAGTCCAGATGAATTTCCTTAGTCATCTCGCAGAGCCTGGAATAAATCCGTCCTTCCCATTTGCTTTCCCAGTCCTTCAGATTATGATTGGACGTGAGCAGAGTGAGATTCTTTTTTTCATATCTTTTGTCTATCAGATCATACAGCTTGGACTGAACCCAGTCGGAATCCTTCTGAACACCGAAATCATCTATTACCAGAACATCAACTTCTGAATACTCCTTGATGACATCTGTTTCCTGACCGTATGTATTGCTGTCTCTCTGATATGTTTCCCTCAAGTCGCTGAAGAAACTGTTGATTTTTACATACCTGCAGTCTGCATTATAACGGAATATAAGTTCATTAAGAATTGTACAGGCAAAAAGAGTTTTTCCGCTTCCTGCATTTCCATACAGGTACATTCCCTGAAGGCTGTGGTTAGTCTTATAGTTTTCCACCATATCAGCAGCCCAGTCATGCGCTGCATATACGCTCATAGTTCCTTTTTCAGATTCTCTGAAATCTACATTTTCCAAAAATTTGAATTTATATCTTTCAGGGATTTCAGAAACTGCCACTTTCTTTTCGAGGTAACCCATCTTGATCCTTGCCTCATGACAGAGACAGGGAATCATTTTATTGCTTTCTTCCGAATAGAACATATAGGGAGGTTTTCCCCTGGAAGGACAGGTAAAACAGTTTTCCTTTGCACAGTGGCAGACAGTCAGAACCGGGTATGGGGAATTGGCTGCATTTTCTGTCAGCACAATTCCTACACCGTCACAGACCCTGCAGGAAGTGCTTCCTGCGTGGATATGCGGCAGAACATTTTTGAGTTTCAATGTTACCGTTTTCTTCTTCTGCTGGATTTTCTTCCGGAGGTTCCGCCTGCACTGGAAGAAATTTCAGAGGTAACTTTGCGTTTGGTGTCTTCTGAGTTTCCGGAAAAGAACAGATCCACATTTGTAGACTCAGTTCCTACTTTCTGGTATTCATGTTCTTCCGACTGCTGAGCAGAAGCTTCAGTCACTTCCACTTTCAGAAGGAAGTTCAGCACTTCAAACTTAAGATTGTCCACCATCTGATCAAAAATCTTGAATCCTTGAATCTTGTATTCAGTCAGCGGATTTTTGTCTCCATAACTTTCAGTCCAGATCCCGTCTCTGAGATGATCCATAACGTACAGATGTTCTTTCCATCTGTGATCCAGAATCTGCAGGAAAAGATCTCTTTCGATCTGAATCCAGATCTCACCTACGGACTTTGCTTTTCTGTCATAAATTTCAACAGCCTTTTCACTCAGTTCTTCCAGAAGCTGAAGATGAACTTTTGCAGACTTATTATATCTTGTTGGATCAAATCTGAGGTCAGGGCTCAAATTGCCGAGCCATTCATTCATCATCTCATGATTCCAAGTTTTCGGATTATTGGAATCGCAGTGAATCAGTATCTGAGATTCAATGAGTTCTTCAATCCATTTGCGGATTGTAGCACCCATATTGTGATTTTCATCCAGAATTTCATCTCTCAATGAATAGATAAACATCCTCTGCTTGTTCATCACATCATCATATTCCAGAAGATGTTTTCTGATATCAAAGTTGTGCGATTCCACCCTTTTCTGAGATCTTGCAATCGAACTTGTCACAAGCTTATGCTCGATTTCCTGGCCTTCTTCCATTCCTAGGCGGAGCATAATTTTGGATATATTGTCTCCTCCGAAAATTCGCATCAGATCATCATCCAGAGAAAGGTAAAAACGGCTTGAGCCCGGATCTCCCTGACGTCCGGAACGTCCCCGAAGCTGATTGTCAATACGTCTCGATTCGTGTCTTTCTGTTCCGAGAATATGAAGACCGCCTTTTTGAATTACATCTTCA
>DAORDI010000071.1:0-20804 GCA_035345895.1 Leptospiraceae bacterium | reverse complement strand
GCGAATGGCGAATGGCGAATGGCGAATGGCGAATGGCGAATGGCGAATGGCGAATCCCATAAGTTATTTCCCAAAAGGACAAGGTTGCCCTCATTGTTGTCATTCCGAAGGAGCCTGGGCTGAGCTGATATTGTTTTCAGGAACGCAGCGACTGAGGAATCTTAAAGTATTTGCAGCAATGGATTTTTTTTCGGAGGAATGCGTTTTACTCAAAATGCATTAAGATCTATCTTTCCTTCGGGTTTCGAGACAGCTGAGAAGACAGCAGATGAAATGTATTTGAGGGTAACAATATGGAAAATTCAGATGGAAGATTGCGGTCATCGAGCAGCGATTGCATATCAAATGTGCAGCAGATTCAAAGCTTGCGGCAGCGTCAAAGCTTGGGTATCGAGATGCCCACTTTCTCAGAACACAACAGAAAAAGTACGCTGTTCTGCGTATTGACCGATGGGGGAGATTAAAGTGCAGGTGATTATATATAAAATATATTACATTAATTATAGCTATATTCCATTTGTTTTCGCAAATGGACTTCTTGTGGAAGTTTCTTTTTTGACAGCAGACAGCAGAGGTGGGTTATTCATAAATTTTAAGAATGCTTTCATACAACGATTCCTTTATCCAAAAATTTCCTTTTTCTCTAAAGCCGTCTAAGAAAGGTCGTATGCTGGAAATAATATCTTTTTCTTTTGCGAGAACGAGGCAGCCAATAGAGCCTAACGCATACAAGTTATGATATTTACATAGAGACCTTGCAGATAATTCATCCAAAATGATGAGTCTAATTTCCAATTCTATAGAAAGAACAATTGCTTCAGCTTCTCCATCGTCAACATCTATTTTTAGATTATTGGCAAAAGTATAATTCTTAATTTTATGGACTTCAATAAAACTGGAATTTAAAATTTCAGACACACCGCTGAATCTTTTTTCTTTTTCTCTAATTTCATTTGCAACTGCTTCAGGAATGATTATTCTTTGAAAAAGTTTTTCCAGAATATCCAGTCTTTGGATAGAATAAAAATTGATCAGCGGTGTCGTATTCGAGACTGTCAATGTTATATACCAAATGCCATATTTTTTATTTATAAAAGTGTATTTTATTCCTGCATTTACTGTAATTGCATTTTTTTTATCGTATCAAGATCATCTTCAAAATCTTCAGCATCGTATTGTCTTGGAATCTTTCGATTTCCTAGCAAGTCATGAAAATCCCATTTGCTCATTTCAGCCAGTCGCCGTGCGTTTCCAAAGGAAATCAATCCTTCCCTGTAAAGCTGTATCGCAAGTTCTTTCTTTAATTCGCTTTTCCAGTATTGCCTAGGAACTTTAAAACTGATCAGCAGTTCTTCCGGAATATCCAAGGATAAAGTTCTCATAAGTTAAGTCTTTTCAAATTTTGCAGAATTGTCAATCAGAAATGTAAAAGTTATTTAAAGAACGACAGGCAGAGCAAAATCAGAGGGAATAGCGAATGAGGAAAGACAATCCCCTTGTCCCCGTGGTGAAAAAAAATGTTAACCACGGGGAATAGGGAATAGGACCAAAAATTAAATTCGAGGCGTCCAAGCTTGCGGCAGGACTCACCGGAAGCACGAAGTGCGTAAGGTGAGTTAAAGCCATAAAAAGTACGCTGTTCTGCGTATTGACCGATGGACTGCTGTTTAGATCATTGGTCATTTTATAAAAAATTTATTCTAAGAAATACTTTTTTTTCTTGCGATAATCTATTTGTTTTCGCAAATGGATTTCTTGTGGAAGTCTCTATTTTGACAGCGGACAGCGGACAGCGAATCAGCGAATCAGATTATTCAATCTTCCATATCCCTCAAATAATCCTAAATTTTCCAATCCTTTATCTTTTTTCTGGTTTCGATTCCGAAGCCGGCTGTTTTATTATTTTCAACTTCCGAATTTTCCGGAGCTTGGGATGATTTTCCCTTTTATTCTTGCTAGGAGAAAGAGATGTCAGTGACAAATCTGTTAATCTCAATTCACGGAATTAATCCAGTGTCGGAACCGAAGGATTTAACAAAGCAATTTCGAGACTTCTTCGGCAGACTGTCACTGTCAAATAGGAATCTTGCTGCTTTATTTCCAGAAGAAAATAGGTTGTACATTCAGTGGGGACAGCCTTTGCCAGATTCTCCAGTAACAGATTTAAATACTCTGGGATATGCTCAGCAAAAAATTTATGAACTGTGCAATTATGATTCCGTCAGAACCAATCCATCTCCGAACAGCATTCTTCTCCATCAAATTCTTAGCACCGATCCTGTAATGTTATCGAAATTGGCAATTTTAATGCGAGAGAATCTCGTTCTGTTTGGATTTGGTGATGCTGTTTATTATTCATCTGATGAAGGTGAGAAAATCGTAAGGGGTTTTATTTATGAGCAAATTCTAAACTTGCTGGAAAAACATAAAAACGATTCTGAAATAAGACTTCATTTTATTGGGCACAGCCTTGGAGTAACAGTGTGTCATGATTTGATGTATGGCTTGGCAAGCCAGGAAAATGATTATTCTCCAGATTATCTAAATTATCCCGATATTTCTTCTGAAATGAAGAAATCTTTTTCCTTTTGGAGAAATGAATTAATTCAAAACGGAAGACTGAAAATAGGCTCTTTTACATCAATGGCATCTCAACTGCCGCTCTTTATTATGCGTAAACATAAAGTAATGTATAATAAAATATTAACAAATAAAAAGCTTTCCATTCAGGATCTTGGTATTTTGGCAGATGAAGAAAAAATCAAATGGCAGCTTTTCTATGATATAGATGATGTTCTCGGCTTCTGTACACGACCTCTCTATGATGATTCAAAGAATAATATCAAAGAAATTCAAGTGGATTGCGGTGACGACCCTTTGACAGCACATATCGGTTATTTTACCAATCCTACGGTAATCAGGGAAACAGCAAAATTGCTGGAAAGGAACGGTAAGGCATGAATCCCGAACTGGAGCCATATCTGCAGGCAACTATAGAATCCTCCAACCGTTCACGATATATTACTTTTGTAATCACTTTTATCAGTATGATTATTTTTGGAGGATATTGGAATTCATTGGAGTTCAGCTGGTTTAAAACTGCAAATGACGTAAACGGCTGTCTTCGCCTTTATATAAGTTTCGCTGAAAATATTAATAAAGATCTGACGGAACCAAAGAAAACTGCTCAAAATGGAAAAATTGAGATTCAGAAGGCAGATACTCACCCTGCTATATTTCGAGAATTAGTTAAATCAAAATTCAAAGAAATATACCCAAAACGATTCGGAAAATGTGAAAAATATATACACACTGCACTTACGAATGAAATCTATAGTTTCCGTCAGGATCTCATCGAGATTGAAAAAATCAGTATTCAGGAAAAAGCGAGATATTATCATCAAAGTTATATTGACAATGTGGGGACTGTCTCAGCTCATTTTTTTCACGAAAATTTTCATATTAATGATCTAGCTTTGTTCTCAGGCACATCCTTTTGTATACTTGTCAGTATATTGCTATTTTCATATAGAACAGAAATGAGAAACCTGAAGATATTTTTTGTTCTAAGCAGGAAGTTAGATTCGTTGAACGACGGATATCAGGTTTTAGCAATGCATCAAGTTCTGACAATCACTCCTTCTTTGGAGCCGGACAAATCAGAGGCAGTAGAGCGGATCGGGAAAATGATCCCTAAGTTCCTTTTCTTAATTCCATTATTACTGGAAATCTTAATTATGTTTGATATTTTTTTAACATACAAGTCTGTAATTGAATACAATGACACTGCGACCATGATAAACGTTTCTTTTGGATTACTGTTCGCAGGAATGGTAGCAGTCCTGACCGTTTTTTGTTTTGTCATATCAATTCAGATCGACCAGCTGTGGCAAGACACGGCAGAACAAATACGGAATCAGCAAAAATAACAAATAAAACTTAAGGAAACAACTATGAAAATTAAACTGAAGGAATTGATTCTTTCTTTTTTTTGCGGGCTGCTAATCGGATGTGCCAGCACACAGGCAGGGACAGATGGATCTTCTGGATATTCATCAACAAACAGAAATGATTCAATGAGCAATGATGTGCCTGTACTCGATATGAATAACATCATCAATCTTCCGCCTGATTTACCATTGCATTCTGTGGATTTAATTCAATTTTCTGGAGGTACAGAAAAAAATTTTAATCCAGTCGGGACTTGGATAAATGAATTTCAGGCAATGTATACTGCTTTTGGTGAAGTGAGTCAATTTTCTGAAATCGGATTCGAAACTGAAAGACTGGAAATTCAAAAAGGAAATGGCAATACCTTTAACGTGAAATTTGTGCAGTCGAAAAGAAAGCGGAACCAAAGAGCAACCTTCTTCACGGACGAAAAAATAGTTTTCAACGGAAAACTCACAGTAAAGGGAAACGAAGCAATTTTAACGGTGAAAGCCTTTGCTGCAGACATTGGTTATAAGGAGGCAAAGTCACTTCAGGAGTTAGAGCAGGCTAAATTTGGAGAAAATAGCCAAATCGATAAGAGTATGGTAATGAACATGATTTACTTATTCCAGTATGATCCTTCCGCAAATGTATTAAGGAAAATGAAAGAATTAAGCACTCCTCCGAAAGGTTCAAAGCCGATTATGCTCGGAGGTAAGAGTTTTCTGGGCAGTGCCTATACCGTTTATGAATACAATGGTGACAGAGTGTCTTATAAAAAGGATGAGGTTAGAACAGTTCCTAGCACTAATATGAATACAGCCGCCTTTTTTAAAGGGGCTGTCAAGAAAGGAATTTTCAAAAATATTTCAGCGAAATCAGCAAATCCGCAATAGGACGATAGAAGAGGAAATTCATTTTGACAAAGACTAGAATCCATTTTTTTTCGATTAGAATAGTGATCTGTTTTGTATCTTTCTTTTCCTGTATTTCAGAACAAAAAGTTACTAATGATCAGAATTCATTAAAATCAGAAACTGTCTCCTCGATTATCGAAATACTGATGGTAGAAGATTTTGATTACCAAGGTCCTTCAGATCAGAAATGGATTTCCTCAGGAATAAAAAACACCTTAGCCAGCAATCTTCTTCGATTATCCGCCGACCTGCAGATAGATGTAAAAACAAACCAGGATTTGATTGAAGCGATGAAAATGGCTGCGGAAAAAAGAAAATCCGGGATAAATATAAATCTGAATGAAGAAGTCCGTGCTTTGATAGGTGCTGATTTAGTCTGTAATGGTAAGATAACAATAACAAGTAATCAGATTTCGGCTAAGATAAATATCCTGCGGCCTAAAGAGAAAAAAAATATTGCAAGCATAAATATCAGTAATTCTCGCGATAAGCTTTTTGAATTACAGGATGAACTGCTTTTAAAACTAATTTACAGTTACAAAAAGACTGCTTCCATAGATAATAAATTGGAGAATATTAATAAATTAAATTCTAAGAATTTAAAGGCCATCGAATACTTTACCAAGGGTATGGAATTTACAGAACACAAACCCAAGGAAGCAATTGCTTTTTTTTCTAAAACACTTGAGCAGGATGAAAACTATGTGGATGCTTTGATTGAAATTGGTCATAATTTTATTTTTTTGAAGGATTATAAAACCGCACTTGGCTATTTAAACAAAGCAGAAAAAATTCTGATCGATACGAACAATCAGCGTACACCGGAGTTTGCCAGACTTTTATTGAATCTTGGAAATATTAATGGCAATTTATATAAAGATGGAAGTTACTACGAAAAATCCCTAGCCCTGTATAATTCTCTTGGTCTGGGGAAGACCAAAGCATACCTAAAAATGCTTATCAATTTATCACAGGCTTTTGTCGACGGTTCTTATCTTAACAGGGCGTCTGATTTGATTGAAGAATTGAATTTAACAAATACAATCATTCATGCAGATTTATACGAAGCGTATGCAAGCGGTTATATTGTTGATAAAAAATATGATTTGGCTATAGAGTATTATCAGAAAGCTCTGAGTGTATATGAAAAGAATGGCTATAAAAATTCTTATAAGTATTCTTGGTTTGAATTCAATATTGGTGCTGCATATTTTCAAGAAAAGAAAGACTATCATAATGGACTGAATTATCTTCAAAAGTCAATAACAACATTAAAAAAAATAGATATGTATCATAGCGAATCCGTTGCAGAGACTTTATATTGGATAGGGTTTTGCTACCGGAAATCAGGAAACAATCTAAAAGCAAAGGAAAGTTTTCTAGAAGCAAAAAGAATTTTGGAATCTTTGGATTTGAGGCAGAGCAGTACCTACTCTGATGTCAAAAACAAACTACTGGATTTAGAATAAAAAGGAGATAAAATGTTAAAAAAAATCATTCCAACCCTTCTGTTTTTATTAAGCTGCTCTGTTTATTCCATTGATAACGTTCTGGTGGACGAACTTGAGTATTTGGGAGCAAGTGAAGAATCTTGGATGGCGGTCGGTATCCGAAATTCCATTATCAATGACTTATCAGGTATAGGAGGAAAATACGATTTAAATATCATTACCGTGAAAGAACAGACTGAGGCTATGCAGTCTTTGAATGAAAGAAGAAAGACTGGTGAAAAAATAAATCTAGCCAAAGAATTGGAAAGATTATTGAATATAAAATATCGATGCAATGGAAGCATTCAAAATTCGAAAGGAGTCATTCGAGTTACTGTAAAAATATTAAAGTCTCCTAGTTTTACTATTTGGAAATCAACAGTAACGGATAAAAAGAGGGCTGAAATTCTGTCTTTGCAAAATGAGATCGTTTTTAATTTAATGAACGGATTTGATAAGAAAATTTCTGTGGATGAGCAATCTAAAATCAGTCAAAACAAACCGAAAAACGAAACTGCCTATGAACTCTATTCAAAGGGAAATCAGTTGAAAAGCACTAATCCTTCAGAAGCTGTTAAATTCTATGAAAAAGCCATTGAGGCAGATGATAATTATTTTATTCCATTGGTGGAAGCATCTGAATTATTAGTTTTCCCGCTCAGAGATTTAAGTAAGGCAGAGAAATTTTTAAAAAAGGCTGAAAGCATTCTGCTAGACCAAGGGATACAAAACACAGAAGAGTATGCTTATTTACTTTTTGTAATTGGCAGATTTTATAGCGAGTCAAGAGAGGATCATTCCGATGGAGGATATTATACTAAATCAAAGGAACTCTATGAATCATTAAATTTACAAAAGAGCAAGCGATATGCCGTTGTCATCAGTCATTTGGGAATGTTGAAATGGAATATTGAATTGCTTAAGGAATCTCTGATTATTTTGGAAAAAATTGGCCAAAGAAATTCAATTGAATATTTCAGGGCTTTAATGGCGCTGACTAATTATTATCAAAAGCAG
Source organism: Leptospiraceae bacterium (assembly GCA_035345895.1). Taxonomy (GTDB): domain Bacteria; phylum Spirochaetota; class Leptospiria; order Leptospirales; family Leptospiraceae; genus DAORDI01. The sequence goes on along the minus strand of DAORDI010000071.1, from coordinate 13,447 downwards.
AAACTTCAAGATCGGGAGGCAATCAGAGATGGTTTCCAAAAATTAACCGCACTGATTGATACATTAGGCTTAAAGCAGACATCCTTACATTCTCAGCTGCTTTTAAATATAGGAGCCTTTTATAACGATTTTAAAAAGTCTGATTTTGCCATTGAGCATTTGAATAAATCTTTGCTCATAAAGGAAAAATTACAGCTTGAAAATACGGAAGGATATATATATGTTATGTTGAATCTTGGAAATGCCTATTCAGAGAAAGGGCAAAAAGAAAAAGCTTTGTCTTATTATAAAAAGTGCAAAGAAATATCAGATAATTTAGGTTTTAAGGATGAAAGTTACTATCCGTTTGTCCTTGAATCCATTAAAACACTTTCAAAATAGGGGATTTAATTTCTATGACATTTAAGTTTTACAAGTTCTATTATTTTCTTGCATTCGCACTCTTTCTCTTTTCCTGCGCGTCCGGGCAGAAGCAGTCTGGATCTGGGGAAAACGGTTTTGTGGAAGTGAGTGTGTTCGGCACCTCTCTCGATGATGCGGATACGGAAGCGAAGCTGCAGATTGTGGAGAATGGAATCGGCACTCTAGTGGAAGGCGGTTCTGCTGTGGCGGACGGGGAGACGAAATACAAGGTTGTATCCAGCTTTACACAAGGTTATGTTTCCGAGTACAAAAGACTCTCGGAAGAGAAGCAGGCAAGGGGCGGATATATCATCAAGGCAAAGGGAAAGCCGAATCTGAAAATGATCGGTGATGCACTGGAGCAGAGAAAAAGAGAGATTGGAAATCCGAAGATGCTGATTCTGATGAGTGAATCCATGTTTGGAAAAAAATCAAAGGCGGGTTCTACGAAGAGTGAATATATCTTTCAGTCGGACTTGAAGAAAGACGGGTTTCAGTTTGATGATAAGGAAACCGTAATGAAAATTCTGGCAAGGGAAAAGGGTCTGGAAGTGGGAGCCTATGGAAATCCGAAAGCAGAAGAGCTGGCTCAAAAAGTGGCTGTGGAACTGAATACCGATATTTTAGTGATCGGAGATGCTGTTCTCAAAAACGGGGGAGAGATTCGGAAAGGAACAGGGCTTCTTTCCATTCAGGCGGACATCAAATACAAGCTTGTGGATGTAAACTCAGGGTCAATCCTTGCGACTGCAACGGACACTGCGATTGCTTCTGATGTGGAAGAGGAACTGGGAGCAACAGAAGCGATCAGGCAGGCCACAGAAAAACTGACACCGAAGATCAAGCAGCAGATCAGCAAGGACTGGCAGGCAGGGAGCACAACCCGAATTTCATTTTCCGGCATTAAATTGGGAGATTTTTTATCCAGCGACATGACGGATACGATCAAAAAAATTCGAGGAGTCAACGGTGTGGATGAAAGAGGAAATACCGGTGCAGGTCCGACGATTGAGGTGAAATGTTACTGCGGACGGTTTGAACTTGTAAAACGGATCAGTCGGCGCAGTTATCAGATGGACTACTCACTTGAACTTAAAGAGGAAAAAGGAAATCTGATTGTATTTTCTGTAAAGAAGAAATAAAGAAATTTCTTTACTCTGCGTTGATGAAGTTTTGTCATTTTCTGGATTTTGAGCACTATGCCTGTCCGGCAGCGGCTTCCGCGTTCGCGGGACTTTTACAAAGCAACGTTTCATTGAATGCGACTTGACAAAGTCGCACTCAGTATACTGCCTTCATTACCGAGAAGTTTACTATGAAAAAAATAACAGCGATTATAATATTGTTTATCAGTGTCGGACTGATCGGTTCGGATATGGAAGGGACTGTATCTGAAAAAGAAGGATTGAAAATCCGTGAGAAAGCAGATAAATCCTCTAAGCAGACAGGATTTATTCCTTTCCAGGAGAAGGTTACAATCATAGACGAAAACGGACCGGCAGAAACGCTCTACGGAATCAAAAGCACCTGGATGAAAATAAAATACAAAAACATAACAGGTTGGGCTTTCGGCGGATTCATTGATAAAGGCGGGAAATGGGAAAAATGTGCTCCCTATGATGATGATTTTACAGGCCTCCGCAGGCGGGATATGAACTTTGACTATACTGGTAAAAAATTTTCCAGGGGTCAAGGCTGTAATGGGTTTCCTAATCCGGTGACTGCTTTTGCTTATCTGACTCTGTCTCCGGGAAAAAAAGAAATCAGTATTTCCAGAGGGGACGGAAGATCACATGAACATGCTCCGGAATGCGGGGAAGAATCGAAGAAAATTTTTGAGACAGGTACTTACTCGGTCAAGAGCGACAGCCTGGAAATTCGTCGGACGAAAAGGACTACTGACGTTTCATACAGTTATTCTTCTGATTTGGGCATAAAAAAAGAAGAATGGAAGAAGAAATGCAAGTCCCAAAAAGAGACAGCTGCGCTGGATGAAAAAGAAGTTCTGATTCCTTATGAATGCAAGAAGAAGGATGGGAAGATTTTCAATGTTTTTAAGATTCAGGGCGAAGAAGGATTTTTTTACGGGGTTCCGGAAAACTGATCTAATTTTTGCTTTCGAGAAGGATTCCAGTTTTTTCCAGTATCTGCAGATTTTTGCTTAATGGAACGGGTTTTCCCTCGATAATAGAATACAGGAGAGAATATGCTGAGAGGAATATACACTGGTGCGAACGGGATGGTATCCCAGCAGGTCAAAATGGACGTAATTGCGAACAACTTGGCGAATGTGGATAAGACTGCCTTCAAAAAGGACACAACTCTCTTCAAAACCTTTCCTGAAATGCTCGTACACAGATTTGACGAGGACGGAGTATGCAAAATCCCTATGGGTTCTTTCGATACTGCTCCTGCAGTAGGGAAGATCGGTCTCGGCTCCGAAGTCAACGAGGTCTATACAAGATTTGAACAGGGAGCAGTCAAAAAGACGGAAAATGCATTTGATCTGATGATTCAGGACAAGCCCGGTTCAGAACACCCTGCATTCTTTGTTGTAATGACAAACAGAGGAGAACGTCTCACTAGAAACGGCTCTTTTGTTCTGGATACTCGCGGTTATCTGGTCACTTCCCAAGGTTTCCCTCTGATGGGAGAAAACGGACCGATTCAGGTCACCAGATCCAATTTCCTTGTAAAGGAAAACGGCGAGGTCTGGATGAATGCAAATATCGGAAATGATCCTAGAGCAACCACTTCCAGTGAACACAACAGATATGAAAATGCTGTGTACTACGACAAACTGAAAATCCGCACAGTGGAAAATCCGAGACATCTCGACAAAGAAGGGGACTCTTTTTATACAGAGACTCCTGAATCCGGAGATATGGTTCCTTATCCTAAAGAAGAACTGAATCCGGAAATCCTGCAGGGATATCTGGAAGCTTCCAATGTCAGCGTTGTCACTGAAATGGTGGATATGATTGAAGTGAACAGAGCATATGAAGCAAATCAGAAGGCAATCCAGACTCATGACTATCTGCTCGGCAGACTGATCAATGAAGTCATAAAGTAATTATTTTCGCAAAATGCCGGACTTTCTGGAATTCTCCTGCAGGATGATCCGGTATCTTTTCCTCTCATTCAGTCTATTCTCTTTTTTTCCCTTATATTCGCAGACTAAACAGGATCTACTGACTCTGACGGACAGATTCCTCCGTTTTCCGTCAGGGGAAATCAGTGCAGAACTCATTACAAAAAAGAAGTTTGTTTCCTTTGAAAAAAGAAATCTGAAGATCATTTCCAAAGGTCAGGCCAAAAGAATACTTTTTTCCAGAACTGCAGAAAGTCCTGAGAATGTGTATATTTCTGACGGCAGGGAATCCGTCCATTTTGCCAGCCTGCATCCTTATCATTCCCGCAAAATTTCCAGGGAAGAAATTATTGACAAAATTCTCTTTACGGATTTCAGTTTTTTCGATCTTTCCGGTTTTCTGTTTGAAAAAGAGTTTAAACCTGACAGGATTGAAGACTATGAAGTCGGTGCACTCAAGTTTCAGAAACTGACCTGTTTTCCGGTTTCGATGCCTCAGATTTCAAAGATCAGTCTGATTTTTAAAATGCCGGAGAGGGATCTTTACAGGATTGATTATTTCAGCAGATCCGGGATTTTAATGAAATCTGTGAAGTTCAGAATGGGCAGGGTTTTGTTCCGCAGGAACGGGAACAAAAAAGAAGAGGAAATTCTGAAAAGTATTGAGATCACAAATGCAGATACAAATCTGGAAACTGTTCTGGAATTCAAATCGGTGGTTTCAGATTCTGAAGAAAGTGCAGATTTCACTTTAGAAAATATTAGACCCTGAGGTTTTCAAATGCCGTACAATCCTTCCTCCTCTTCCAAAAAACATCTCCATAGAATTATCCAGGACGGAAAGGAAAAATCCCTCGTCCCGCCTGAGTTCAAACCTCTGATGCAGAGAATACTGGAGCCGATTGGGCTGATCTCTCTTTTCTCTTCCATTCCTATGGCCTGGTATAACGGAATTTATTTTTCTGTTCCGGGGATTCTGGGATATTTTATTATCAGTATTATTGTAGATCTTTTTATTCAGGACGATCACGCGCTCGTACGGATTTACGGACCTCTCGGAAGACTCAGGTATATATTTGAAGAAGCCTTCAGGGACAAGTATCTTCAGTATTTCAATGAGACCAATTCAGACGGAAGGCCCATTCCGAGAATCGTACGGGACTATATCTATCAGAAAGCCCACAATATCAAGCCTGTGAGCAGTTTTGGAACAGAACTCGACATCCATGATCCTGAAATTACAACGCATTCGCGGATTCTTCACAGAAATTTTCCCGGAAAAATCATCAGCACATCCTATTCTGTCTCTGTCGGGGAAAAAAGAAAAAATATAAAACCTTTTATAATTAAGAATACAATAAATATTTCCGGGATGAGCTACGGCGCTCTGAACTACAGGGCAGCAGAGTCTCTGAGCATTGGCGCAAAGGATGTGGCTTATGTGAACACCGGGGAAGGGGGCTACGGACCTCACGGAATATCCGGCAATGATATTGTATTTCAGATCGGCACAGGAAAATTCGGCGTCGGAAAAAATGCTCCTGCCCATGACGGAACTGAAACCAGGGTTCTAGATGAGGAACTTCTCCGCAGTCTGGTCAGAGACAATCCGAACATCAGGATGATTCAGCTCAAGATTTCTCAGGGAGCCAAGCCCGGACTCGGAGGAGTTCTTCCAGGAGACAAGGTGACTCCGGACATAGCCGAGGTCAGAAAAGTTGCAGTGGGAAAAACTGTTTACAGCCCGGCACAGCACACCGAAATTATCGCTGGCAGTCCGAAAGAGTCCATACTGAAACTGATGGACTTCATTGAAAGAATCAGAGTCATCACTGAACTTCCTGTAGGAATCAAACTCTGCGTCGGGCGTCTCGAAGAAATTGATCTGCTTGCAATGGCAATGCAGAGCACAGGCAAGGGTCCTGATGCCATTCAGCTGGACGGTGCTGACGGAGGAACAGGGGCCGGGCCGAATCTGTTTATGAATTATGTGGGTTACGGCGGGGCGGTGGAAACTGCATTTTACACAGATAAAAAACTGAAAGAATACGGAGTCCGCGACAATACAGTAATTTCAGTTTCCGGCAGGATATTTTCTCCTGCACATGCTGCTCTCGCATTTGCAGCCGGCGCAGATACAATAGAGACTGCAAGGGGCGCAATGCTTGCTCTCGGATGCATACAGGCTCTCAAATGTCATACAAATCACTGTCCGAGCGGAATCACTACTCACGATCCCTGGAGAGTACGCGGACTGGATGTCCCTGAAAAGTCCACCAGAGTGCATCATTATCTGAAAGGTTTTCATGAAGATATGATTCAGATCACAAAGGTACTCGGTCACACTGATCCAAGAGACATCAATCCTGCAGACCTGAGACTGATGTCATTCAAGGATTCATTTCAGGATTTTTTCAGTGATGATCCTTTCGGTTTCAGAATAAGCAGGGAATATGAGCTCTGATACAGCAGATGAATGCAGAAAGGAGCTCATTCTTCTTATAGAAAAAAAGCTCGGAATCACTTTGGAGAAACTTCATTTTGATGTGTTTCTGCAGAGTCTTTCTGCAAAGTCCCAGCTTTTCAAAAAGGGGAATCTGAAGAAGGAAAGCATTCAGCAGCTTGCTTCGGAAAATCCGGCAAACAGTTCAGAATGGCAGGCCGTGCTTGATTCACTGAATATTACTGAAACTTATTTTTTCCGTGATCTCGGTCAGATTGATCTTCTGAAGAACAAGCTTCTTCCTGAGCTGATTTCCCGAAGATCTAAAGAAAAGAAGCTGGACATCTGGTGCGCAGCATGTTCAACTGGTGAAGAGCCTTATACTGTATCCATTCTTCTGCATGAAATATTGCCTGGAATTTCGAGCTGGAACATCAAGATACTTGGAACCGACATCAACAGAGAATCATTAAAGAAGGCAGAGGCGGGGATTTACAGCAGCTGGTCCTTTCGCGGCCTTTCTTCAGATATGCAGAACAGATTTTTCCGGGAGAGCAGGAACACATTTGAAGTGATCCCTGCCTGCAGACAGTCTGTTTCATTCCGTCAGGAAAATATTCTGGAATCTCCCTACAGAGACAGATATGATCTGATCATATGCAGAAATATGTTTATCTACTTTTCAGAGAGTTCACGTATGAAAGGGATGGAAGTGCTGGAGAAAGGACTCAGGAACAGCGGATTTCTTCTCATAGGTCATTCTGAAATTATTTCCTACAACTCCACCTCTCTGAAGACAAGACAGTACAGAGATCTTTTTTACTATGAAAAGGAAGAGTCTTCTATCTCTCAAAAACAGCCGGAGATTTCCGGAATGAGTTTTGCATCCGACAGAAAGATGACTGAGAATATTGCGAAGACAATGCCGGAAAGGGACAGCCTTTCACACCTGAATAAAAATACAGCTTCTGAGATAAAATTTCTGGCAGATTCGGGCAGACTGAAAGATGCACTGGACGTTACTGAAAGTTATCTGGACTTTGACAAAAAAAATGCAGAGATTTATTTCATAAGAGGACAGATATTCGAGGCGATGAACAATTTCAGAGAGGCAGTAAGCTCCTACCAGAAGGCAATAGATACAAACGGTGCTTATCTGGAAAGCTATCTGGCACTGGCCAGTCTGTACTTTATCCGGAATTCACCGGAGGAATCGGAGAGAGTCAGGAAAAAAGCATTGGACTATATCCGGATGTATCCTGAAATTTCTTCGATGTATGCAGGAAAAGGATATGAAATTTCTGCGCTTCAGGATTTTCTGGAAGGTAAAATTCATTTATGGATATGAAGGAAAAGAAGGAAGGGAGCTGTCTCATTTTTCAGGTGGGAAGTTCCATATACGGAATTGATTCAGTGAAAGTCATTGAACTGATCTGGCTTCCTGAACTCACCGCACTGGAAAATTCGCCCAGATATGTAGTAGGACATTTTAACTTCAGAGGAACATTCGTTCCCGTAATTGATCTCAATCTCAGACAGGGTGCAAAGACAAGGAAATACAGGACGAATGACAGGGTTCTGGTTCTGATTTCAGGCAATGAAAAAATAGGAATTCATATCCATGACGTACTGAACGTGATTCATCTGCATTCAGAGGATATGAAATCAGAGGAAGGTCCACAGGGCATCATATCCTCAGTCATACAGACAGAACACGGAATCACTCAGATTCTGGATGCAGACAGCATACTTGGAAAGGAGGAGGCGGTTTCCAGAGAGAAGTCCAGATTTTCAGAATCAGTTCTTTCCAGGATATTTGCCGATCTCACTGAAGATGAAAGAACAGTCCTTCTGAAAAGAAAGGACAATTATTCGAGAGAGTCCAAGATCAGGGAATATTCAAATCTTCTCTCGACTGCACTGATCCGTCTGGACGACGAGTATCTGGGAATCGAACTGAGGAGCATACTGGAATTCATCAGTGCGGAATCTGTATCCATCATTCCCTGTGTTCCTGTCCACATTGCAGGATGCGTGAATCTCAGGGGAGACATTCTCATTCTTCTGGATCTTCTCTATCTCATCAAGCAGAAGAAGACGAAACTTTCCTCTTCCAACAAGATAGTCGTAGTCAGACAGAACGGACTTGTACTTGGACTGATTGTAGATCAGCTTCTTGATGTAGTCTATCTCAGCAGAGAGCAGATGATGAAGACTCCTTCCGAAATGAAAAGCAGGGAGGGGTTTGACTTCATCAGAAGCACATGCCTTGTGGAAGGAAGAATGACAGGCATTCTTGATCTGGAAAAAATATTCAGTTATGAAAAACTTTATGTAGAGGAATCTGTAAAATAAGGAACAGTCATGAGCGGAGCGGGAAAATCAATTTCAACAAAGGTCAGTTTCACCGGAAAACTGATCATCTTCAATATTTTTGCTTCCATATTCACCTGTGCTGCAATTGCAGTGCCTTCACTTTTTGTGGGGGAAGGACTGATTCGAAAAGGAATAGAGAGTCAGCTTGAGGTGATCAGGGAAGGAAAGAAAAATGATTTTTTAGATTTTTTTAATTATAAAATCAGGGAACTCAGGGGCATCAGAAGAAGTTATGCAGTGACGAACAGCTTTCAGGAGTTCAGAAGCAGTTTTGAAAGGATGACCAAGGCTCAGAGTGCGGATTCAGTCAGGGAAAATCTGAGAAAACAGTATATAGCAGACAACAAGTATCCCAAGGGAAGCAAGCAGCTTCTGATGAGTGCATCCGACGGAAGCATTTATTCTAAAACTCATGCTGAGTTTCATCCTTACTTGAGTTCAGTTCTCAAAGAGAGAGTCTTTTATGATCTTTTTCTTGTGGATGCCAGGACGGGCGATGTTCTTTACACGATAGTGAAAGAAGATGATTATATGACCAATCTGAACAGCGGTCCTCACAAGGATACAAGTCTCGGCAGACTTTTCAGAACAGTCGCTCAGGCAAATGACGGCGGCAATGAAGTTTATTATTCCGACTTTGAAAACTATCCTCCTTCTTCCAATGAACCGAGCAGCTTTCTCGGGATGGCAATTGTCGTGGACGGAAAGACAGAGGGGGTTCTGATTGCCCAGCTTCCTCTGGATACAGTCAGTTCCAGACTCAGCAGAAGTTTCAAGGAAGGCGGAAAGGAGATCAGTTATTTTGTAGGTTCTGATTTTCTGGCTAGAAATGACATTGAGGAAAAGCCTAAGGAATCCTGGATACTCAAGAAAAAAATAGACAATGATGCAGTTCGAAAGGCTCTTTCCGGTGAAAACGGTGTACTGATTCAGGACGGCATACTCGGATCGAAGGCATATATTGCATACGCTCCTGTCCTGCTTCACGGAGTGAAATATGCTCTTGTTGTGGAAACAAACTATCAGGAGACAATGGAGCCTCTGAATCATTTCGAGAAGCAGATTATGTTTGTTTCTCTCTCCGTGCTGGCAGGTGTCCTGCTTGCAGTCTATCTTCTGTCCCGTTCCATGAGCAGGCCTGTCGTGGAAGCCATCAATGTTCTGTCCACCTCAGTGAGAGAAATCAGTTCAGTGATAGACAATCACGAGAGCACTGCAAATATGCAGTTCGCCTCAGTGAACCAGACCTCCACCACAATCATGAATCTGGGTGTTTCTTCCAGAATCGCAGCGGAAGAGTCAGGCACAGTGACTGCCAAGGCTCAGGAAGCTCAGTATGCATCAGGCATAGGCCATGAAATGGTCATGGAGATGATTCAGGCAATCAATGAAATGAAGACAAAGGTTTCCGGAATTGCCGAGCAGATTATGAGACTTTCTGAAAAGAACAATCAGATCAGCAATATTATCGGGCTTGTGAGTGAGCTTGCAAATGAGACGAATATGCTTGCACTGAATGCTGCCGTTGAAGCTGCAAGAGCAGGCGAAAACGGAAAAGGCTTCGAAGTTGTTGCAGTCGAGATCAGAAAGCTGGCCGATGAAAGCAAGAAGTCCACTCTGAAGATTCAGGAAATCATAAACGAAATCAAGAGAGCTACAGATGCCACTGTAATGGTGACGGAGGAAGGAGTCAAGAAGGCGGAAGAAAGTTCCAAGATAGGAAACAAGGTTCTGAATTCTTTCAACGGGATAACAAATTCAGTAGGAATTGTATTTGAAAGTATAGAAAAAATATCCTTGAATATCAGACAGCAGTCCGTATCGATCAACGAAATGGTCACTGCAATGAATTCCATCAACAAGGGATCTCAGGAGACAGCGACTGGAATTGCGCAGACGAAAGTGGGGATTACTCAGATTTCGGATGCGACACACAAACTGAAACTTCTGATTGAAGGAGACAAATCAGTCTGATATGATAGAAGATTCGGAACTCAGAGATCTTTTCCAGATAGAGAGCGAAGAGCATCTGCAGATCATTGAAAAAGGCCTGCTGGAACTGGAAAAGAATCCGAACGATCTGGAGACTCTGCATCTGATTTTCAGAGAGGCTCACAGTATGAAGGGTGCTTCCAGAATGCTTGGACTCTCTGATATAGAATCCATATCCCATCTCTTTGAGGATATGCTGGGAAAGGCAAGCAGAGGAGAGTTTATGATCACCTCCGATCTGATTGATACATTCTATTATGCACTCGATGCCACAAGAAAGATGGTGGGAGAGTCTGTATCAGGAGAACTGTCAGGAGTTGATGTCGTCGATGTGCTCGACCGGCTTCTTGCAGTAAAGCCTCCTGAGGGGAAATCATCGTCTGTCAGGGCTGAGGAAAAGTCTGAAAGGACAGAGACGGCTGAACCGAAGCAGGAGAAGATTACCTTTCCTGCAGAACCTGTAAAAGTGCAAGTAAAGGAAACTTCTGCTGCAGAAAAGATGATTCCTGAAAAAATTTCGCAGGAAATGCCTGCTGAAATAAAACCTGCAGTGAATGAATCTGTTTCAGCTGAAGAGAATGCAAGGAAGACTGAAAAGACTGAAATAGACAGGATCATAGAAAGCAAAAAATCTTCCATTGTAGGTCTGCCTCAGAAGTCAGAAGAGAACAGAGAAGAAAAAAAGAAGACTGATACGATGAGAGTGGATCCTGCCAAACTGGATTCACTGATGATTCAGGCAAGTGAACTTGTAGTGACCAAAAACAGGATTACAAACCGAATCAGAGAAATCAATGAAGTGAGTTATTATCTCGAAGAGCTGCAGAGATTTCTTTCCGAATCTCAGAAACTCTTCAGTGCATTAGGGAAGGGCGGACAGAATGAATCTCAGAAAACGTTCATTTTATCCCAGCTTTCTGAACTCAACGGAAGGCAGTGCGAGAAAGTCGGTTCTCTGGTCAGTTCTGTCAATATCCTCAGAAAGAATATGGGGATCGACATCAGCAGACTGGGCTTCTCCACAATGAAAACGGAAAGAAGCATCTACAATATCAGAATGCTGCCTCTGTCCACTGTCTTCAGTCTTTTTCACAGAACAGTCAGGGATATGAACAGGGAGACAGGCAAGAACGTAAACCTGATCATTGAAGGCGGGGAAACGACAGTGGACAAGCAGATTCTGGAAGAACTGAAGGATCCGCTGATGCATCTCGTGAGAAATGCAATAGATCACGGGATAGAAAAGCCTGAGGACAGAATATCTGCAGGAAAACCGGAATCAGCTGAACTGAAGATTACCGGAAAAGGATTCAGCGATACTGTCATTATCGAAATCAAGGATGACGGAAAGGGAATTGATCTGGAGTCAGTCAAAAGAAAGGCTGAGGAGAAGGGTCTTTTTACTCATGATGAACTGAATGCAATGGACAGGAAAAAACTTTTTTCCATTATTTTCATGCACGGATTTTCCACCAGAAACACTGTGACTGATCTTTCCGGACGCGGAGTCGGAATGGATGTGGTGAAAAGTTTTGTGGAAAAATTCAAAGGGGACATAGAAACTGAGTCGGAAATTGGAAAAGGATGCAGATTCAGAATACGTCTTCCTATAAAATTCTCCACCACAAACATTCTGATCACTTCACTGGGAGGACAGAAGTTCGGATTCCCGACTGATTTTGTCGTACTGACCAGAACTGTGCAGCCGAAAAATATTTTTCAGCTCGAGGGCAAGTCTGCGGTTCTCATAGAAAACGAACCGGTGTATCTGGCAAATCTTTCCGATTATCTGGAAAGGCCTGAATTTCATTCAAAGCAGATTGTTTCTTCATTTCCGTGCGTTGTACTGAATGTGGACGGGACCAAAGCTGCAGTCATTGTAGATTCAGTCATTGAAAAAAATGAAGTGATACTGAAGCCGTTCGACGGAATACTGAAGAGGGTGAGGAATGTGACGGGAGCTGCAATTCTGGATTCAGGTGAAGTCTGCATTGTTGTAAATCCGAGAGACATCATAGATTCCATTTTCAGAAACAGTTTTACTGTTCAGCCGACTGCAGAGAAAAAAGTTCCAAAGATTAAAAAGGTGCTTGTTGCAGACGACTCACTGACAACCAGAGTTCAGCTGAAGAGAATCCTGGAAAACGAAGGAATCGAAGTCAGTCTTGCTGTTGACGGGCTCGACGCATGGAACCTCATCAGCAATGAGGATTTCAACTGTGTGCTTTCCGATATGGAAATGCCGAATATGGACGGACTCGATCTTGTAAGAAAGGTCAGGGATTCAAAATACAGATCGCTTCCAGTAATCATACTGACATCCATAGGCTCTGATGAAAAAATTAAGGAGACTCTCGATGCCGGCGCAGATGCCTATCTTGTAAAAAGCAAGTTTGACAGAAAAGATCTGCTCGGCGTAATCGAAAAATATTTCAATGAATGATTCCGGAAAAGTAAAAATAATTATTATAGATGATTCTCCTGTCGTACTGGCAATACTGAAGAAGATTTTTTCCTCAAGTCCCGATCTGCAGATTGCGGGCACCGGAAGGAACGGTCTGGAGGGTCTTGAACTTTTAAAAATGCACAATCCTGATGTCATCTGCACAGACCTGCATATGCCTGAAATGGACGGTCTGGAGTTTATCAGAAGGGTAATGGAAACATCTCCCAAGCCTATGCTTGTAATCAGTACAGCTGTCTCTGATGCAGGAGACAAAAATGTATTTCAGCTTCTGGAGGCAGGCGCGCTGGATGTGTTTCCGAAACCGGCAGGGGGGAAGGAGGAGGACTATGAAAGAATAGGGCTTCAGCTCATCAGCAAGGTCAGACTTCTGAAAAGTGTTCCGGTATTCAAAAAAATAAGAAAGGTTCCCCATACTTCGTCCGTATCGCCGAGCAGTACAACGTTTATGCCGGCCCTCTCCGAGAAGGAATACAGATTTGTTGCAGTCGGTGCAAGCACAGGCGGCCCGAATGCCCTTCAGACCATTTTTTCTGCCCTTCCTAAGGATTTCAGAGCGCCGATTCTGTGCGTTCAGCATATCAGTCCGGGCTTTCAGGACAGTCTGATCAGCTGGCTTTCATCGTCCTGCCGTCTGAGGATTACTGTAATGGAAGAAAATTCGACGCCTGAAGCCGGT
>DAORDI010000070.1:0-20822 GCA_035345895.1 Leptospiraceae bacterium | reverse complement strand
CTTACTGTATCAGGCCTGGTCTTCTATCTGTACTGGACTTACAAAAGAAGACATTCAGGAAAGCCTGTCATCGAAAAAGAAGAAAACCATTCCTGAAATCACCTGACTTCAAATCGGAGAGAATCAATAATCTCCGATTTGTCATTCATCAGATCCAGCCTGTGAATGCCGACCGCAGGCTTCCAGTAATAGACTTTTCCTGCATTTGAAATTTTTCTTTCATCAAGCCTCCACCAGTTTCTGCTGTCAGGTTTTTTCGACATAAAGGGGATCTTCTGCCGTCCTGAAGGAATATCCGAATCGAGAGCAGCAATCATATTTTTTACAGGAGATACAATCCCGTTGAACTTCTCCGGAGCAGGATCAATCGAATCAGTTTCCGTTCCTGGAATGAAGTATTCAAAAAAATGGTTTTTTCCGCTTCTCACTGACTTCCTAACAATTCCTGCTGGAATTTTTTTATCATGAAATTCTGTATTTTTATGGAGATAATTCATTACATCTCTCCAGATATGTGCAGCGCCGGTCACCCCGCTTACATTCCACATCGGTGCTCCGTTTATGTTCCCCACCCACACACCTGCCGTAAAGTATTCAGAATATCCGATGCACCAGTTGTCTCTCATATCCTTGCTGGTGCCTGTTTTTACTGAGCTTGGGAACCGTGTGCTCAGAGGATTTTCGAGTCCGAAGCTGAGCGCCCTGCTCTCTCTGTCCGCCAGAATGTCTGATACTAAAAAAGCAGCTTCACTGCTCAGAATCTCTTTTTTTTCCTTCCGCTTCCCCGGATAATAGGAAGCTTCGGAATAGATTCCCTGATTTGCAAGAGTCCTGAATGCATTTGTCAGATCCCAGAGACTGACGTCAGCCGATCCCAAGGCTATGGAAAGTCCGTAGAAATCGCTTTCCCTGAGATTCCGGATTCCAAGCTTTTCCAGGAAATCGGCAAATACATCTGTTCCGATGTAGTCCAGAGTCTTTACTGCAGGAACATTCAATGAGGAAGCGAGTGCCTGTCTTGCAGTGACTCTTCCGAAAAAGTGTTCTTCATAATTGGATGGACTGTAGATTCCCCCGCCTACCTGAATCTCTACAGGCTTGTCCTCCAGAACGGAAGCAGGAGTCAGCAGCCTCCTGTCAAATGCAAGTGCATAAATAAAAGGCTTAAGAGTGGAGCCTGCCTGCCTTCTGGAAGTCACACAGTCTATATCAGGGTTCTCAGAGTTTTTTCCTGTTCCTCCCAGATAGGCCTTTATATATCCAGTCTTATTTTCCAGAATCAGAAGTGCCGCATCCTTTACATTCCTCATCTTAAGTACATTCATATTATTTTTCATTATTTCTGAAACATTGAACTGAATTTCTCTGCTGAGAGTGGTGGTAATTTTCCCTGTTTTTCCTTCCTCAAAAATTCTTCTGGAAATATGATATGCTGATGAATAGGGAGAACGGATCGGTTTATAAAATGCAAGAGTTCGGATGCAGAATTCCCTGATTTCACTGCATTCCAGTTTATACTCTGCCAGTCTGGACAGATAGCAGGCCCGCTCCGCTGCCCTTTCCGGTTTTGAAGAAGGAATCTTAATCAGTGCACTCAGCAGAAGGGATTCCTTGATGTCCAGTGCATGTGCTTCCTTTCCGAAGATTGCCCGAGAAGATGCATCCACCCCGACATACTCTCCCCTGAATCCGAGCAGATTCAGGTATGCTTCCAGAATCTCCTGCTTGGACCATTTCTTTTCGAGCTCCAGAGCAAACTGCATCTGAGAAATTTTTTCGAAAACATTTCTTCTGCCTTTGAGTTTTCTGAGCGAAGAATCCAGAAGACCCGCAAGCTGCATTGTAATCGTGCTTGCTCCCCTGCTTTCCCCAATAAAAAATTTTACTGTACCCGATGCAAAGGCAGTCCAGTCCACACCGCTGTGTTCATAAAATCTTTTATCTTCTGCAATCACAGCAGTCTTGACTAAATGATAGGAAATTTCCGAGAGAGTAATCCAGTTCAGTCGGCGTTCCTTCGTATTCGTTCTGCCTTCCTGAATGACAAATCCGTCAATGTCCAGAACAGACGACTCTGAAGAAATAAAAGATTCTTTGACTTCCGAGAACTCCGGCACTGCAGAAAGACGGAGAGAAAACAGTGATACTGAAAGCAGGAATAAATTAATCAGTTTTTTCATAATGAACTGATTCCAGAATCTTCTATGGCATTCAGACTGTCATTCTCAATCCAAAAACCTTGACAGGCTTGTCTGCAGAATCAAAATGAAATCAGGAGCAGATTTTGGGAACATTTCAGAAATTTAAAATTTTTCAGAGCAGCACATTTTATTTTTTCATTCTGCTTCTTATTTCATTTATTCTTTACTGGGAACCGGCTTACAGGGCTCCCATCTTGAACTTCGATGACAGACAGCTCCTGATTCCAATGGCAAATGTCCGTTCAATATATGATTACATATCTCTCTGGCAGGGAAATATGATTATGGATCTTCAGCCGGTCAGGGATCTGAGCTATTTTCTGGAATACAGACTTGCCGCTGTTCAGGGCATTGGAATTCATCCTCAGGCTTTCAACGTTCTGCTTTGGATAAGTGCCTGTTTTTTTGCAGTAAAAATCTTCCGAATGCAGGGGTTTGCTGATCTGGAATCAAAGCTTGCAGGACTCTTTCTTTCCGTTCACCCTGTCGCAGTCAATTCCATTGCATGGAGTTCCGGAAGAAAGCATGTACTCTCCTTGTTTTTTATTTCAATTGCATCCTGGCTCTGGCTTCGCTGGCTTCATTCAGAGAAAAGGGGGGTTCCGTTTTCAGCTGTTCTTTTCTATATTCTTTCCTGCCTCTCACAGCCCATCAATGCAGGATGGGTTCTCTGGGCAGGACTCACTGTATATTTATTTCATGATTCTGTATCCCAAAGAAATGAGAAAATCAGAAATTCGGCAGTTCCGATAATTCTCTGTCTTATTTCTGGAATCATTACTGTATCATTGAATGTATGGTACTATTCAAGTTCAAGATATTCAGTCGGGCTGGGAACAAAATTTGTGGACGAAGGTTTTGCTGCAGTTCCGAACCGGTTTTTTATTTTTGGACGATTTCTGTTTCAGCTTCTTATTCCTTTCCGTCCTTCCATCACTTCCTACGATCCTTCCTCCTGGCTTTCAGTGATCGGAATTATTCTTCTTCCTCTTTTTATTTTTGCTGTGTGGAAGCTGAATGAAAACAGAAAACAAATCATTGTCTGGAGTTTTTTTACTCTCCTTCCTCTGATCACTGTAAACGGTCCGTCCAATCAGCATTTCGGCTGGGACACATATCTTCTGACACCTCTCCTCGGCTGGACTATGATCCTTGGACTGACACTGAGGAATATCAGTGAAAAATACAATGCTTCGGACAGAAATTTACTGATCATTATTTTATCATTTATTTTAATCTTTTCAGTCATAGCAAAAACAGCTTCTGAAGCCTGGAAAGATGATGAGTCCCTCTGGAAAAGAGCAGTGGAAACAGAAGGTTCAGCTGCTGCAATGGCAGGATATATTAAAACCAGTCTGAGTCTGAAAAAAAATGTGCATAAACTCTGGCCGAATGCTCTGGAACTTCAGAAAAAACAGCCGAATGATCAGGATATCCCATATATATTCGGGAGAATGATCTTTGAAGATCCTGAACTGAATCGGAATGAAAAGGAAGAACTGTTTGCAAAATATGAAATGAAGAGTCCATGGTTTGTGTATTACAGATCTGCATTCGATGCATCAGACAGACGTTTTACGGATGCTGACAGAAGAATGAGTGAATTATTTCAGAATGATCCAGGAAAAACAGCTCTGTATTTCAGAGACAGGCTTCCTGAAATTTCTGCCTCCTGGTATGCAATGTGCGTATTTGCCAAAAAAAGCACCTGCCAGGAAAATATCCGTCAGATCAGAAGATCTCTTCCTCCAGGCAGATGGAATGAAGAGGAATTCAGTAAAAGGCTTTCCTCTTTCAGGCTCGCACCCTTTAAATCTGAATAAAAGAAATTCCAGCCTTGTTCAGTCTTTCCAGAAGTCTGTCACCGCAGGCAGATGCCGGAGTCTGAAATCCGTAAACCTCCGGAAGTTCATCCTTCAGAAGACAGAGAGCAGTCTCACCGAGCATTTTTGCTGTATCGCCGTATCCTGGATCTCCTCCTCTGACTTCCACTTTTCTCTGCTTGGTTTTTGAAGTTCCGACAATACTTGTGCAGAATGAATTTGTATTCCTTGTATGCTCGTCTGGACCGTCGCCTGGACTTTTCAGACTGTAGAGAAATTTCTTAGTCAGACTGAACTGTGCCAGAGTCATTACAGCTCCTGCACCAAGAAGCACTCCAAACAGGAGAGGTGTGGAAGAAATTCCTGCATAATGACCGTAACGGAATGATTTTCCATAGGAAGGGTTTTTTGCGGCCGATCTTAATACAACTTCTTCATCAACGAAAGGAAGAGGCATTCCCCAAGTTCTTGTATCTTCTCTGAAACGGAATTCAGTCGGAATGACTCCGATATCTCTTCCGGAAACAGAAGCGGAAATTTTCTGAAAACTAACCTTTCTTCTGTCCAGTTCTTCCATATTCATAAAACCTAATGCACTGTGCCAGGTCCCTCCGGAAAAACTCTTCAGAAAGGAAAAAGAATCATCTGCTTTTGATCCGAAGCTGATAAAACATTCCACTTCAACGTCCTCATCAGGACCGAAGTTTTTCATTAAAAAATATGTTCCCAAGTCGGCAGGAATACTGTCATATCCGCAGCAGTTCAGTATTTTAGCCTTGTTCGCGATGGCGGCAGATTCATATTTCTCGCTCATGGAAGATACAAATCCGCCCTCTCCTGTAAGATCAGTATAATGAGTCCCTGCTTCTGCACAGGCACGAAGCACAGGCTCACCGTATTTCAGATAAGGGCCTACAGTGGTCACTACAACTCTGCTTCTTTCTGCCATCCTGCGAATACTTTCGTAATTATCACTGTCAGCAATGATGATTTCAATATTTCCGGCAGAAGGGAATCGTTTCAAAAGGTCAGACTTCAATTCTTCAAGCCGGCTTCTGCTTCTTCCTGCAATTGCAAAACTGAAATCAGATTCTTTCTTCCTGCCAAGCAGATATTCTGCAGTCAGTTTCCCTGTAAACCCTGTTGCACCGTAAAGTGTGATATCAATGTCTTTCATTGCTGCTCCCCGCTTCTGACTTCCTAAATGCAGAATCTCAAGATAATTCGAAGCTGCTCAGCCTTACGGCTTCGCAGCTGCTGGTATTTTAGGGTCTACCGACGGTTTCAAGGGCTTCGCCCTTGAAAATCCCGTAATTTCCCGATAAAAATAAATATTGAATAAATTGCTACTCAACTATATAATCTCTCAGCTTCTTGGATCTGCTTGGGTGACGCAGTCTTCTGAGAGCCTTTGCCTCAATCTGACGTATACGTTCTCTTGTTACCTTGAACTGATAACCTACTTCCTCAAGTGTCTGCGCATACCCGTCATCGAGTCCAAAACGCATACGGATGACTTTCTGCTCTCTGGCAGGAAGAGTATGAAGAACCTGACGGATCTGCTCTGCAAGAATTGTAGACGCTGCAGAATTCAGAGGAGATTCAACATCCTTGTCTTCAATGAAATCGCCAAGCTCAGAATCTTCCTCGCTTCCGATAGGAATCTCAAGGGATATCGGTTCACGTCCTACATTCTTGACCGACTTGACTTTCTGAACAGGCCATCCGAGTCTTTCTGCAATTTCTTCATTTGTAGGGTCTCTTCCGAATTCCTGCACAAACAGTCTTGCCTCTCTGATCACTTTGTTGACCTGTTCAATCATATGCACTGGAACACGGATCGTCCTTGCCTGATCGGAGATGGCTCTGGTAATCGCCTGACGTATCCACCAGGTTGCATAAGTGGAAAATTTATAACCTTTTTTATATTCGAATTTGTCCACTGCCTTGATAAGGCCGATGTTTCCTTCCTGAATCAGATCAAAGAAGTGCATCCCTCTGTTGGCATATCTTTTGGCAATGGAAACGACGAGACGGAGATTGGCCTTCACAAGTTCTTTCTTGGCCTGGGATATTTCTCTTTCACCCTTAATGATTTTTTCTCCCCACTCCTTGATTTCATTTGTGGGAGAGCCGGCTTCCTGTTCCATACGTCTGAGTTTTCTTTCATTATTCCGTATGTCCTTGATAACTTCACGGACCTCGTCAATATGAACGCCCATCATTTTTTCGATCTCGTCCAGATTTTCATTCTTCTCAATGAACCTGTTGAATGTCTTGATCTCTCTGACGTCATGACCGTATCTTGCCTTGATTTTAAGGAAATGTCTGTCTATTTCCTTGATTCTGAAAACCATTGATTTGATCTTCTGTGAAATCTTCTGGATTTCTCTCTGAGATACGCCTATTTCGCGGACGCATTTATCTATTTTGGCAGCAGATGCATCTATCTTTTCTTTCAGTTCTTTGAACTTCTTGCTGTTCTCAGAATATTTCTTAATCCGGTTCAGAGCCTCGGCCAGAACTCTTTCTTCCGACTGAATCGCTTCCATATTCTGAAAGAAAAGTTTTTCGAGCTTTTCCGCTTCTGCCTGATTCATTGCATAAAGCTTGTCTACTCTGATCAGTTCCCAGATACGGATTTTCTTGTTTCGTACCTTCGGCATCAGTTTTGCAAAAGTGGCTCTCAGAATGCTTGAACCCAGAATTGTTTCTTCAATGATCTTCTCGCCCTTCTCAATTCTTTTGGCAAGAAAGACTTCTGTCTCTCCGGAAATCAGGCTGACCTTTCCAATCTCTTTCAGATAAAGTCTGATAGGATCTTCCGAAGATGCACTCAGGCTTTGAGATTCTTTTCTTTTCTTTCCGGGCTTCTCTTTTTCTTCCTTATTTAGAGGAGTGGCTGGTTCATCAAATTTCTTAGAATACTCTTCTACTACATCAATTCCCATTTCATGAAGAAGAGTGAATACATCATCGATCTTCTCTGAATTCAGAATTTTATCAGGCAGGATATCATTGATTTCATCATAAGAAACCTCACTGTTTGCCTTTCCGATTGCAATAATCTTTTGAACCTCCGGAAGACTCTGCAGATTTTCCATTGCCACCTCGCTCATTTTAACTTTCGACCTTTCGAATTTCTTCTAGAATTCTTTGTTTTTCCCCAGACAGACTATGCAGTCGAATCATTCTGTCCATCTCAGAGATTCCGCTTCCTGAGCCTGAAATCTCATCGAGTTCTTTTTCAATCATAAATAGTTTCTGCCTTTCTATGATTCCCCTGAAAACTTTTCTCTCTTCTTCCAAATCCAAGGATTCCTCATCCACAAGTATGCCGGTAAAAATATTCTGTATTGCCTCCGGCATATCCAGAAGAAGATTCACGCCTGTATCGTCTCCTGAAGAATATCTTGAAATCATTACTTCCCATATAAATGCAGATTCATTGTCATACAGACGAAGATTCTGCATCTCTTCTGCATACTCCCAAAATTCCGGCCTTTTCAGAAGCTTCGCGATGAATCTTCTCTCTAAATCAGACTGAACCGAACTGACAGCTTTCTTTTCAGTTTTAATATCGACCTTTTCAGGTGCAAAACTGACTGGATTCCCTTTTTTAAAATCATTCCACAATGTTTCTGAACTGATTCCAATTTTTTTTGACGCTTCAGTCAGAATCAGTTCTCTGTCTGTTTCTTTCTCCAGACTTTTCAGAAACGGAAAAAGATTATCTACTGCTTTTTTCTTCAGCTCAGTCCCGGACTCTCTGACTGCATGAAGAAGAAGTTCAGAAAGGAAAAAATCCAGATGACCTGTACTCTTAGACAGAATCTCCCCAATCTCACCGGTATTTTTTGTTCTGGAAAGATCAAAGGGATCCACTCCGTTTTCAAGCAGCACAACTCTTCCTGGCATTCCTTCCCGGATGCAGATTTCAGCGGCCTTGACGGCGGCCTTTCTGCCTGCACTGTCTCCGTCAAAAAGAAGGATGAGTTCATCGGCAATATTTTTGACAAGCTTCAGTTGAAATACAGTGAACGCTGTACCTAAAGGAGCAACCGTATGAGTAAATTCCTTATTGTGCAGTCCGATCACATCCAGGTAGCCTTCAACCAAAATTGCAGTCCTGATTCTCCGTATGGAGTCCTGCGCCTGGTACAGCCCGTAGAACATACGGCTTTTATCATATACAAGTGAGGCTTGACTGTTGATGTATTTTCCTTCCTCGCTTGGACGGATTACTCTGCCCCCAAAACCGGAAACCTTCCCTGAGCCGTCACGGATTGGAAAAATAATTCTGTCTCTGAAAAAATCGTATACATTTGATTTTCTGCTGTCCTTGGACTTCACTAGTCCCAGTTCAAGCGCAACTGTTCTGTCCTCGTCCGTTCTGAGTACGGTCCTGGAAGAATTCTCGAAACCAGGCAGAGCATAACCCAGACCGAATTTCTCAATCTCCCGTATGCCGACACCTCTGTCCTCAAGATATTTCCTGGCTTCGTAACCGTCTTCGGAAAGCAGGTTCCTGTGAAAGTATCCCGCATACAGTTCATTCAGTTTATAATAAAGAACCTTACGATTTGACTCCTTCTCGGCCTTTTCTCCAAGTTCAAGAGGAATTCCTGAATACTCTGAAAGGATTTCCAGTGCTTTTCTGAAATCAGCTTTTTCGTATTCTCTTACAAATGTAATCAGATCTCCTGACTTGCCGCATCCAAAGCAGTGAAATACCTGAAGATCATGCGAAACAGTAAAAGAAGGCGACTTTTCATTATGAAAAGGACAGAGACCGAGAGACCTGCCCCCGGTTCTTTTCAGTTTTACGTGTCTGGATATATAGCTTTCGAGAGATACTTCCCTTTTTATTCTCTCAATGAAATCCGATCCACGCAAGAATTTTTACAGAGCTGAAAGCATGGACTTCACAACGGAAGATACAAGTGATCCTTCAGCATTTTTTCCTTTGAGATCTGCCATAACCTTGCCCATGACCTTTCCCATATCAGAAGGCCCTTTGGCCCCGATGGAACTGATCGCAGACTGAACGGCAGCTCTAATCTCCTCTTCCGGCAAACTGGGTGGGAGATACGTCTGTAGAAAATCGCCCTCACTCGTTTCTTTGAGATAAAGGTCCTCTCTTCCTGCTTTTTTATATTCTTCCGCAGTTTCTCTTCTTCTCGCAATATTCTTTTTGATTAACTGAAGAATGACCTCATCAGGAAGACTGGAGTCACCTGTTTTAGTCAGTTCATATTGAATATCTGATTTTAAAAGTCTGAGAGTGGATAGATTCGGCTCTTTTTTTTCAATAAAAGCCTGCTTCAAATCATCATATAACTTCTGCTGCAATGACATAGTTTATCTGCCTAAAAGGTGAATCAGACCTTGTCTTTTTTAGCGAAGATTCTTTTTTTCTTGTCTCTTTTTCTTCTGGCGGTTTCTATTGCCTTTTTACGTACAAGACTTGGTTTTTCGTAATGCTCTCTTTTTTTGATTTCACTTAAAATACCAGCGTTTGCACAATCTCTCTTGAAACGGCGGAGAGCTGCTTCGATTGATTCCCCTTCTTTAATTACTATGCCTACCATTGAAACTCCTCAAAAAATTCTACGACCAAGGTACAATAACCCTAGTATTGCCACAATCTTTAAGGATGGGTAATATGTCAATGAATCAGGCAGCAAAAAATTCAGCTTTTTGAATGCTGGAAATTTCAATTCTGGAAATCCCACCTTCCTTGGTATTCTTAATCACATAGTCCCCGTCAATTCTTCTGTTCTTGTCGAGCTCCACGACAGAACCGTCTTTCAGATGAAGTATAATGTCAATTCCTCGATAGTTTACATATCGGGATAAAGTCTGCTTGAATTTGGGAGAGTACTGCATAATGCACCTGTTATGTCTCTTTATAGTTTGTCCCTGACTGCAAAATCAGAGAACGGGATTTTTTAGTATCCAGACAGAATAAACCCTCTGAAATTCTTCCCTTTTATTCACAACGGTACTTCAGAATATTTCTTTAATGTTTTTTCGCATAAAATGAAAAAAAGACTATGTACCTTCTGAAACTTCGTACGCAAAACAACGTGACATATAGTACAACGTCGAATTCCGGCCTAGGGTACGACAGGTACAACGGAGATTTCCTTAAAACCTGCATAAATTCCTGAAGTCCCGAAAAAAGTGCTGATTTAGGGTTCTTTCCGGTTCCAGCCAGAATTTTCGCCGAAAGTTTGCTGCTTTGAATGGAAAATGAATTTGCAAAAAAACTTGAGAACGGGAGACTCATAAATATGAAGCAAATCGTTTTCGCAGGGGGAGGACATTCTCACTGCATGGCTCTGATGAACCTTGCCGCAAAAAAGAAACTGGGAAAGGAAATCATACTGGTCTCCGATCATTATGAGGCGGTCTATTCCGGAATGCTTCCCGGTTATATCGGGATGGATTACAGCCGCGATGAAATCCTGATTGATCTCTGGAAATTCACAAGAAAGCTTGGAATCGGTTTCATTCATTCAAAAATACAGGGAATCAGAGCTTCTGAACAGAAACTCATCCTGGAAGGACGATCTCCGTTGTTCTTTGATCTGCTTTCAGTAAATGCAGGCGTCATCTGCAGGGAAGAATTTCCGGGGAGCCATCTTCTCACTCCCCTGAAACCGGCATTTGAATTTCTGAACATATTCAGAAAAATATGGGGACGCTGGCTGGAAAAAAATTCCAGAATCAGGATAGGAATACTGGGCGGAGGAATTGCGGGACTGGAAGTGCAGTATTCACTCAGGGAAAGATTTGCCAGATCAGGAATGGAGGCAGAGATTCAGATTTTTGAAAAATCGGATACGTTGCCGAAGTTCAATCCCGGAATGATAAAGTTCCTAAAAAAAAATATTTTGTCTGGAAAAATTAATTATAATTTGAGCAAGATTCCGGTCTCCTGCGAAATCGCTGAAGGTCTGAAAAAAATCCGGTTTTCTGATGAAACTGAATATGAATTTGACGATATATTTCTGTGCACCTCAGGCCGACCGCCTGAATTAGCAGGCGCATCAGATCTCTCCCGCAACGAATCGGGCTTCTTTCAAGTAAATTCCTTTCTGCAGACTCTCTCGCATTCCAATGTGTTTGCATCGGGAGACTGCGCATCGATGCAGGGACTCTCCGTTCCCAAGGCAGGGGTATATGCAGTCAGACAGGGAAAACCTCTTTCCGAAAATATCATCCGTTTTACAGAAGGAAAACCTCTGAAAGAATACATTCCGCAGAAATCCGCACTGGCACTTGTTTACTCTGGAAACAGCAGAGCATTTGCAGTGAAAGGGAATTTTTTCGTTCCCCCCTCTTCTCTTCTTTTTTCCTGGAAGGACGGAATAGACAGAAAATTTATGAACCAATTCTCGGAAATGGAGAAAATGCCTGCGATGAAAGCCGCCGATGAATCGATGAACGAGATGCACTGTGCAGGATGCGGATCAAAGATTTCAGGAAAGTCTCTGAAAAATGTAATTGAGCGGATTAAAAAAGAGACAGAAAAAAAATCAGAAGATTCTGATTTCATCGGGGAAATTGCGAAAAATATTTCAGATTTTTTCTCAGAGACGAAGAGCCGACGGTCTGAACTGATCCTGGATATGCACTCCTCCGAGGATGTTTCTTCAGTACTTCCTCCAAAGAAGATGAGACTGCTTCAGTCCACTGATCATTTCTCTCCTATGATCAGTGACCATCATACATACAGCAGAATCCTGACTCTTCATGCACTGAGCGATCTGTATGCAAAGGGGGCGGTACCGGACAGCGTTCTGATCAGCCTTACCCTTCCTTATATGCAGGACGGAGCAGCGGAAGAAACAGCATATCAGCTTCTTTCCGGGGCAGTCGGACTGCTGTCCTCACTCGGTATCCATGTTCTTGGAGGTCACACTTCGGAAGGACCGGAACTTCAGATGGGAATGACCTGCAACGGATTTGTCTATCCGGGCAGAGAAAGACTCAAAAAAAATCTGAAATCCGGAGATGCGCTGATCCTGACCAAACCTTTGGGAACAGGACTGATCTTTGCGGCAGATCAGAGATGTTTGGCTGAGGGCAGATGGGTTGAAGCGGCTGTTGAAAGTATGCTTCTATCCAATGAAAAAGCTTCCGAGATTTTTGAAAAGTACAACGTCAGAGCATGTACCGACGTCACAGGATTCGGACTGGCAGGGCATCTCTCTGAAATGCTGAATGTATCCGGTCTTGGAGCTGATATCTACCTCAGTCAGCTGAAACTGATCGAAGGTACGGAAGAAATTCTCAAGACTCATCCTGAAATCCAGAGCAGTATGTATCCTGCAAACTGGTCGGCATTTCATCATTTCTTCGAAATGAATCTTTCCCAGGATTACATCAACAGAATACTGTATGATCCGCAGACGTCCGGAGGACTTCTTGCCGGAATAAGCAAATCCAAGGCTGAAGCCTGCACGGAGGAACTTCACCGTGCAGGGTACAGGTTTGCCTCCTGCATAGGAATAACAAACGAAAACAGAGGCATTATGAGATGTGCAGAAAGATCATGATTTTATATCTTTTCATCATTATTTTCATCTGCAGTGCAGGAAATATCGGCAGTGCGGATCTTAAGACATACTCAACGGAAAAACTTGTTCTGAAAACAGATCTCCCGAAGCAGTTTTCAGATCTGTTTCTGGAATATTCCGAATCCTATCTGAATGTGATGTACAATTTTGCAGCTGAACTGCGGAATGACTATCCTGACTGGAAAGCCGATATTACTGTATATTCAGACTGCAGGGAATATGCAGAAATACTGAAAAAAAAAGGAAATACAAAAAGTCCTCTTCTGTTTCACTCAGAAGGAAAACTCTGGAACAGACCGGTATTGTCTGCATGTTACTCCAGCCCAAAATTTTTCCTGTCATCATTCCGTCACAGCAGTGCTGAGAAAATTGCGGCAAAACTTCCGTATTCTCTCCGTCAGGCAGTTTCCATTTATGCAGAAAATTCCATATTCATTGCAGATGATGCTTATACAGTGCACCAGATGAATGATCTCTATCTTCTGCGTATTTCAGAGGCCAAAGAGATTCCAAAACTTTCTGACTTTCTGAAATCGGGAAAAAAAGAATGGAAAAAAAATAGGGAAATTTATTTCCCATACGCATGGGCTCTCTCAGTATACATCATAGACTACAGCCGGGAAGGAAAAAATCTTTTCAAGACTCCTGAAAAAATAAGCTCACTTGAAACGGACTTCAAAGCCTGGCTGAGCTCTCTCAAATTTCCTGCCGGGTATGACTTCTATCTGGAATACAGGGAGAAGAATGTTTTCACAGAAAAAAAGAAGACACTGCTTCTTGCACTGGAACAGAATCCGGACAGTTGCATCTATAATAAGGCTCTGTCAGACATTCATCTTGGGGAACAGAACTGGAAAGAATCCCTGTTTTATGCAGAAAGAACTCTCCTTTTCAATTTTACCGATACTGGAGCTGTACTGAATGCACTGAAATCAAGTATAAGGCTTCAGGAGTACGGAAAGGCTGAATATTACCTTTTCCTGATGGACTCCTGGAAAAAAAGTTTTACTGAAAGAGAAAACTTCAGCCAGGAAATCGGCAGATGGAGAGGAAGGAATTCTGACGCAAAGTATTTCGGGCCTGAGCTCATATTCTGGGAAAAATGAATGTACAGTGATCTTCATAATCATTTATACGGATGCCTTTCTGCTGAAACCCTATGGGAAATCGGAAGGAAGAACAGACATCCCAAATGGGAAAGATTTATTCCTGAGTATAAAAAAGTCTTCGGCAAGGAAATAAATCCTGATTCATTTTTTGAAACATACAGCAGACCTGAAAAACTGGGAGAGCTTTACTGGTTCAGAAAACCGGGACCGTTTGCTGAATTTCAATGCAGCTTCAATCTGATTATCGCACTTTCAGTCTTTGATGAGGAAGAAATATATGAGGCAGCCAGAAGGACTGCTCTTGAACATTATCATGATGGGGTATCGTATGCAGAATACAGATTAATGTATTCTCCTGCAGCCGGAGAAGCCGATTATGTCAGAAAATCCTTAAGTGCCTGCAGAGGACTGAAAAAGGCAGAGGAAGAAAGCGGTGGCAAATTCCAGGGAAGGCTGGCCGTTTCATTGTACAGGAATTCTTACTGGAAAGAGTATGAGTGGCTGAAAAAACTGCAGGATTCGGACAATACTGCGAAGCAGTATATCACAGGAATTGATTTCTGCTTCATTGAAGAAGGATTTCCGCCTAAGGAAAAAAAAGAGTTTTTTCTGAAAGTCAAGGAGGACAATATCCTCAAACCCGATGGAGCCCTCGCAATACTTTATCATGTAGGAGAGAGTTTCCAGGACAAGTCTGCCCTTTCTTCCTGCAGATGGGTGATTGAATCTGCAGAGTCAGGCGCACACAGGCTTGGTCACTGCATTGCTCTTGGAATCAGACCTGAGATATACAGGGACAGAAAGATCACTGAATCTGCAGAAGAAAGAAGAGATCAGATCCGTTTTATGCTGAAAAACTACGAGGAAATCAGATCCTTCGGACCTGTTTCAGAAAGGTGTGAACTCGAGAAGGAACTTGAGGATATTACATCACTAAAAAATGATGAAAAAATAAATTATCATTATAGCCAAAAAAACATGGCGGAACTTGAAACATTTCAAAAATTCGGAATGGAAAGAATAAAAAAAACAGATGCAGTCATTGAATCCTGTCCCACTTCCAATCTTCTCATCGGAATGATTACTGAAAAAAAAGATCTGCCTGTATTCCGGTTTATTGAAAATGGAATGAAACTGGTACTGGGTTCAGATGATCCGGGAATATTCCGGACTGACTTGAAGTCAGAATTTAAAATTCTCTCAGAATGCGGAGTCCGTGCTGAAACACTGGAAAGGATCAGACAGAACGGATTTCTTTACAAGTCAGAAAATCTTTCAGGAAGGAAGAACGGTTAAGACTCCTGCTTCCTTTGTCCGCCCAAATCAATTACCGTAAACAGTGCAGCTCTGCAGTCTGGGTATAATGTCCTTCATTTTTCTGTAAAAAATAACATTGAACTGACGGTCACCTCACCTTTGGAATTTATTTTCATTGTACTGATTTTCATAAATAATTGCGCTTTTCCCAGCCGGCAGGCTTGATTTTACTGAGTTCTGAAAGATAAATACGCAAAGACTTTTGAAAACCAGTATAAAGGTGAATATCTCAACAGAAAATTTCAATTCTTGACACTTTTTGAAACAGTGTATATATATGGAAAACATGGATACACTCGAAGTGTACACTGTCCTGAAGAAAGCAAAGTTCACAGAACTGCAGTCAAAGGAACTGGCAAATCTGCTTGGGAAATACTATGAATCAGAGCCGGCAAGCAAGCAGGATCTCAGTGAAACCGAAAGCAGGATGAAGCTGGAATTAAAAAATACAGAACTTCGGCTTCAGAAAGAAATTGAACAGATCAGACTGGAAACCCAGGGAGTCAAATTGGAAATTCAGGATGTCAGAGACTGGAAATTCAGACAGTAAAAGCAGATCTGATCAGATGGATGATCGGCACAGTGTTCGGTGCAGCAGGCCTTCTGGGAATATTTTTAAAATATATATAAAATAAAAAAGCCTAGGCCGCCATTCTGACAGCCGAGGGACTATTAGAAAATGGGACTGTGTAAAAGCAGGTTACCGAGTGATTTTCACCGCCCACCTCGATACGAAAAACCCTGAAAGTATTGGGTTTTTCATACCTCGACAAGCTCGGCACATCGCTCGGTGACCGGCGGTGAAAATTGTATCGAGGTATGCTTTTACACAACCTCAACCTTTTTAATTCAGAAGAGCGGCTGCAAGAGCTTTTCTTCTGGCGAGAATTTCCTCTGGAGTTTCTTCTTTCAGAATTTCGTCAGGCTGAATTTTGAAAATTGTCTGCCCTTTCGATACGATCTTTCCGTCTGAATCGTTCATCATATTCTTCACCACTGTTCCGCTGAACGGAGCAGCAATCTTGTTGAACATCTTCATTACTTCAATGATGAAGAGAGGCTGGCCTGCCTTGAACTGATCCCCTTCGGATATAAGAACCGGAAGATTCGGAGCCTCTCTGGAATAGAACATCCCGCCCATTGGAGCAACGATCTCGTCAGATTTTGCCTTTGGGGGAGGGTTCAGCAGTTTGACCAGCTTATTCATTGAATCAGGATTTGCAAATTCATCCGGAACAATCGGATCGAGATTTGCATCCACTCCCAATTTTGAGAATCCGGACTTGATTCCCAGACCAGGAATAATGCTCAAAGCAGACATCCCTAATTGGAAGGATGTGTGAGATTCTCTGCATTTTGCCCAGGACTCGTCTGAAATTTTTCCTGCAAACGGATTCTTGTCTTTTGCAAAAAGAGCATCCAAATCTGCCAGATTCAGTTTCTTTCCGGAGAGTGAATCAATTTCATCATAGAATGAAATCGCCGCTTCCAGGATTTCAGCATCATGATCCCAGATCTGATCACATGGAGCTTTCTTTTCAGACTTTTCCAGATTCAGATACCGGTACAGATCATTCAGTATTCTGACCGGATTAATAAGGAATTTTACTTTTCCGTTTTCTTCCTTCCAGGAATGACTGCTGTTGAATCCGATAAAGCCTGCCAGTATATGAGGATTTGCGCATACTTCCTTGATCGGTCTCAGGATCAGAGTCATCTTGCGTGCAAGCACCTTTGCCCTCTCAGGATTTTTAGCAAGAATCTGCTTGGACAGTTCTGCCCAGACGATCTCAGCATCTACATCCTTTGAATAGGAGAACAGTGATCCGATACCCGCAAGATACGACATCATATATCTTGTATTCGGTTTGAACATAGGATCTTTTCCGAGTATCCAGTTGATCAGTCCGTAATGCACTGGCATATTTGTCTGAAGATCATTTCCTCTGAGTTCGGTCACGCGGATAATTTCAGAGAGTCTTTCCAGATTTTCCCTTCTGCTTTTTCCGTAGGAAACGATCAGTGCTACGTTTGAATCGTATGCCCCCGCCAGTTTATAATGAATAAATATGTTAGTATCAGGATTTTTTACTCCGATACCCTGATCGTCTCTGATCTCATGTTCAATAGGAGGAGACCAAGTCTGGATCACACCGCCCGCATGAGGCTGAAGACTCTGGTTGGTTGCATTGACCCGAATCTCACCGCCGGAAATATTTCTGAGAATTCTTTCGGGCTTCGGAACTCTTTTTCCATGAAGAGAAAGAAGAGCCATACACTCAATCAGGCTTTCCAGTATGAAATAGTCATTTTTATCAGCAGGATTCGTAAACTTGAGCCTGTATGCCATCTCAGTCACTCTGTGCTCCACCTGAATCCTTGTATTCATTTCCATGAAGAAGTGGTTAGTTCCTTCCACGATGGATTCAAATGTAGAAACGCTGTTGAGTTTTACAGCTGC
The DNA here is from genome assembly GCA_035345895.1 of Leptospiraceae bacterium. GTDB lineage: Bacteria > Spirochaetota > Leptospiria > Leptospirales > Leptospiraceae > DAORDI01. The sequence goes on along the minus strand of DAORDI010000070.1, from coordinate 3,323 downwards.
ACCGAATCTTTCTGACTGCTCTTCCATTTCCTTCAGTACCTGAAGGTCTCCTTTGAGAACTGCTGCCTTTTGAGGATTCTCAGCATTCTTGATTTCTTCTTCCAGAAGTTCCACTGTATTGGAAATCTCAAGGAGCTTCTGCTCGTGCATCTGAAGTGAACAGTCTCTTCCTCCCAGTGAGAGAGACCATTCTCCGTTTCCTACCAGCTGAATCTCGTTGTGTCTTGTATTCTCAATATTCAGTTCTATCAGGAAGTTTCTGTTTGATCCGACGCTTGTCACTTTGGATTCTGCCAGAATTTCCATCACTGCATCTTTTACCTGAGACTTTTCCTTAATGACCCTCTGGCCTTTTCCGCCCCCGCCCCCGATGTATTTGAAACGGATTCTGTTCGAAGGATATTTTTTCCAGATTTCTTCGGATCTGACAAGAGCCTCATCCTGAAGTTCAGGAATTGTCACCAAATCTACGACTGCTGCATAAGAAAGCTGAAGCAGTGTCTCTGCATTGTCCTCGAGGGATACAGCATCATTATATTTAAAATCAAGCTTATTTGACTTTGCTGCTGCCTCCAGTCCTGCCTTGTCCTTGCATTTGCTGATTAAAGTCAGTGCAGTGATATTGTCTATCCCCGGAGTCACAGACACATTCAGCTTTCTTGCAATTTTCTTTGCTTCGTCCTTTGCACCGGCCTGTCTTGCAACACTAGAAGCAGGCCCCATAAATGTGATTCCCGACTTTTCAATTGCTTCAATGAATTCTGCATCCTCTGCCATGAATCCATATCCCGCAAAAATATGAGTGTACCCGTTTGACTTTGCAATGTTCAGGATGTCAATGATTCTCTGATCCTTCTCTTCCTTGCCTGCTCCCATATAATCAGGAACTCTGTGGATGTTGTTTATGAAGCGAAATCCGCGAAGTTCAGGAGCCAAAGCCATCGGATAGACGACACTGTCTTTTTCGGAAAGAAGGATTCCGTATTCACGTATGCCTATTTCATCAAAGATATCCATTGCTTCCTTTCTGACAGGACCGCGGCAGACGATCAGACATTTGATGCTGGACAGATCAAAACTGGAAATCCACTTGGATGCGGATTCATTAAAACGTATTTTATTATTTTTTGCGTCAATCATTATTCAAACTCCCTCTGAACTCCTGACATAGGAGCCGGCTTATAATGTCTCATCAGATAATTCAGATTTTCTGAAAGAACCTTTCTTGTATATCCAGGCAGGATCACGCTCGATACAGAACCCAGTGCCAAAGCTTCCTTAGGATTCATCAGTGCTTCTTCGTATCTGTGTGAAAGGGCTGCAAGAGCAGCATCTCTGATTCTTTTGGCTTCCGATTCCCCCAGATTCTTGGAATTTTCCTTGAAGTCCTTTGCAATTTTTGCCATCTCATCCTTGTAAACATAATCTTTTCCTGCAGGCCCCATTACGGCAATTCTGGCAGTAGGAAGAGTGAATACAATGTCTGCGCCTGTGAAATAAGAGTTCCATGTAGCGTATGCTCCACCGAACGCATTCCGAATGATCAGAGTGATTCTAGGGGTACGAAGGTCAATGATGGAATCAAGAAGCTTTCTTCCCTCTTCCACGATACCGCCTGATTCCTGCTCCTTGCCTGGAAGGAATCCTGTTGTGTCTTCCAGGAAAATCATAGGGATATTATATAAATTGCAGAATCTTACAAAACGTGATCCTTTTCTTGCGGCACTGATGTCTATCTGTCCTGAGGACACCGCAGAGTTGTTTGCAATGAATCCGACGACATGACCGCCCAGTCTTCCGAATGCAGTGATGATGTTTCTTGCACGGAGAGGCTGAAGCTCCATATAGGCACCGTGATCGCAGATATTCTGAAGATACAGTGTAATGTCAAAAGGTGTGTTCATTCCTGTGGGGGCATTGAATGTCTTTCTGAAAAGAATATCCTCTTCATATGTATATCTGTCGAGCGGATCGCTTGTCTGAAAGAAAGGAGCACCGCTGGAATTGCTGTCGGGGAGATAGGACAGAAGACGAAGTGCTGTTTTGAGAGAGCCCAGTTCATCTGGAGTCACCAAGTCTACAACGCCGCTCTGCGCATGAACCTTAGGGCCTCCTAAGTCTTCTGCAGTAATGTCCTCTCCAAGCACGGATTTGACTACACCAGGACCGGTAAGACCGAAGAATGTGTTTTCACACTGGATCATAAATGATCCCTGTCTGGGCAGATAAGAACCGCCTCCTGCATTGAATCCGAACATCAGCATAATACTTGGAACCATACCGCTGATTTTACGAAGAGCAGTAAACGCCTCGCTGTATCCGTCCAGACCGCCCACACCTGCAGGCACAAAGGCTCCGGCAGAATCGTTCATCCCGATCAGAGGAATTCCGTGTTCCCCTGCCATATAAATCAGTCTGGCAAGTTTGCTTCCGTTTGTGGCATCCATTGAACCGGCACGAAGAGTAAAGTCATGTCCGTACAGTGCAACATCTCTTCCCCCTATGTTCAGTATTCCTGTCACAAGTGAGGCACCGTCCAGATTTGTTCCCCAGTTCTGATAAAAAATATTCGGTTCAGACTGAGTCAAAACCTTGATTCTTTCCCATACAGTCATCCTGTCTTTGGAATGCTGCACAAGTATTCTGTCAGTTCCTCCGCCCTGCTGCGGCTTGGATTGCAGATCCCTTCCGAGTTTCAGTGCATTATCATAAATGCTGGACTTGGTTTCTGTTTTTTCTTCTGATTTCAATGGATTTTTTAACGTGGACAATATATCTTCCATACATCCGCTCTTCTTTTGGATTTACAATAGACAGTTTTTTCTTATCCCATATCAAAGAAAACATATTTTTAGAGAATCGAGTAGACATTTATCATAGCTTGACCTGAATTCTGCCTCAAGGACTCTTCTGCCGGCGGACAATGGGCCTGCTTTACACAGCCGGGACGAGACCCCGAGAAGAAACGGAAAAAATTCTTTATTATATTGGGTATCATTCTTAAATCTGTTTATGGATCATCATAAAGCTCATAAACATACAGAACTGCAGAGAATTTCACATCTTCTCGATCTGAAAGAATCGGATCTGACCTTTCTTGAAGATGTTTCTCTGGAGAATTTGAAATTTCTCTATGAAAAAATTGAAAACGGGATTTACAAGGAACAGTCCGGGATCTGGGAACCTCTGGCAAAGGTCTGCAGATATCTGCCGAATTTTCTGAATGCAAAAATCTCAGAAGAAATTCTCGGGCCGGGAATTACGGCAAACATCACGTATCATGTACCGGTCAAGGATGCAGTCAGCATTGCCTCTCATTTTTC
>DAORDI010000069.1:0-21173 GCA_035345895.1 Leptospiraceae bacterium | reverse complement strand
ATAAAATATTTATATCGGTTTTCACACCTCGAGGTTTCAAAAACCTCGAGGTCTATAACCCTACCAGTAATTTTTTCCCTTTCCGAGATATTTAATCGTTAAAAAAGGACCGGTCGGAAAGAATAAAAATACCTTCGCAGTCTCATCATTTGTATTCCTGACAGAAGTCACGCTCCCTTTCGGAACATACACCGTATCCCCTTTCATTGCGGAATTCATTTTATTCTGTGCAAAAATATCCTCCTTGCCTCCGTAAATATAAACAGCCTTATCCGCACTGTGAATGTGTGCAGGAATCTCATCTCCCTTCTTCAGAGAAAAAAGCACAACAGACATTTCCGGTTTGTCCAGCAGAATTTTATAATCGGCAGTCCTGCCGTTATGAAACTTTATCGACTGCACAGACAGATCGTCCATATGCAGGCGTTCCACCGGTCCCAGTGCAGGCTCAGCAGGTCCTGATGTTTCCTTTTTGTTACATCCGCTGAAGATCAGTGCAGATACAGTAAAAAAATATACAGCTGTCGCTGACAAAATAAAATTTTTCTTAATTCTTCCTTGGCGCCATTTTCTGAATCGGGAATAAAAGTCTGTCCAGATACTTTTACGCAGGAAATCAGCTGAACATTTCTGTGAATACAGTCAAGAGGAATCCGAGCTCTGCACGGTTTACGGAACAGTTCTCCCTCATCATTCTGCTCCGATCGGAAGACTGCGGGAGGTGATTTTCACTGTCCAGCCGAAATCATATCTAACATCGTTAAATACTGGTTGACAAAATATTTACTTCTGATTCATTGGTCTTTGAACAGAGAGCTTTTGAAAAAGGGAGGACTTATGAAAAGAAAAGCAGCACTGAATGAAACAGAAAGAGTCCGTAAAATCAACAGGATGATACGGTATTCCGACAGGAAACTGAAAAGAAAATACCCGGTTCTTCTGAATCAGGACAGAATAGGAATGGCTATTTTTTTATTATCTGCAGGGCTTATGATTCTCACCGGATTTGCATATGTTCAGGGAATCATTCCAGCCTTTGCTGCAGTTATAATAAATGCATTTCTTGCCTCTCTTCTTCATGAACTCGAACATGACCTGATACACAGTCTTTATTACAAGGAAAGCTGGCAGGAAAAACTGATGATGTGGGGTGTCTGGATATTCAGAGGAAACACGCCCAGTCCTTTTTACAGGAAAAAAATTCATCTTCTTCATCACAGAGAATCCGGACAGGTGACTGACATTGAGGAACAGATGATCGGAAACGGAATGCAGTACGGATGGAAAAGGTTTCTCGTAATGTTTGATCAGAATCTGGCATTTCTTCTGAATGCGAAGCAGGTCGCAAAAACAGCTCCTGAACTGAAGATAAAGGAAATGGTAAAATCTGCATTTCCAGTATCTGCTGCCTTCACCTTTCTGCTGCATATGATCATTCTTTTTAACAGTATATCATATATACAGTCAGTTTATTATACTGATTATGCTCTTCCCGGATATTTCGGAACTGTTCTGACTGTTCTCAATATTGCAGGAACAGCCTATATTTTTCCGAACGTCCTCAGACAGGCCTGTCTTCAGTTCATCTCCTCAAATATGCACTATTTCGGAGATGTAAGCAGAGGAAGAGAAGGAGTTCTCGAGCAGACTCAGGTTCTGAATTCGTGGATACTCTTTCCGTTTCATCTGTTCTGCTTCAATTTCGGAAGCACTCATGCAATTCATCATTTTACCGTCAATCAGCCGTTTTATGTCAGACAGATGATTTCTTCCTATGCTCACGGTGCAATGAAAAAGTACGGTGTACGTTTTAATGATTTCGGAACTTTCAGAAGAGCAAACAGATACCGGCTTCAGGAAAACATCTGATGCATTCTGTGGAAAGAAAGATCCGGATTGACTCCCCTCTTCCTGTCGTGCTCGACATTATGCTCGACTGGAATTCCTATAATCGGTTTCTTCCTTCGATTGATTCCTTCAGGGTTCTTTCCCATGACAGAAAGGAATGCAGAGTGGAGACAGAAACAGTCGCCCGCCTTCCTGTATTCGGAACAGTGGTAAAAACTGCTCAGACGATCATTTATGATCTGGAAACTCTCACATTTCAGACTGTCGACAGGTCCGGATTTTTCAAGGAATTCAAAGGGTTCAGAAAACTGGAACCTGACGGAGACTCTGTGATTTTTTATTCCAGGGTGGATTATGTTTACTCATCTTCATTTCTCGATTTTCTGAATCAGAACATAAGAAACCTGATTGAAAAAAATGTGACATCCCTTCAGGACAGTATGAAACTGGAAGCCGAAAAAAGAAGATCTGAAAAACTCACTCTGGCCGATCTGAAAATAAAGTACGGAGAATAATTTTTCCGGTGCCGACAGTCCCGAGTTTCAGTGAAACCGCCGCCCGCCGAAAAGACATACTGCCGATCTGATGAAACCGGCAGTCATTTTTCAGAATCGATAAGCAAATTCTACAGTATAATATTTTATCGAATCTTTGTAAGTTGGATAAGGGCCATAGTCCCTGTAAGGAGAAGATGTTCCTGAAACAGCCTTGGTTTTCAGATGCTCAAGCTTATAGCTCAGATCCCTGGTTTCATAGCCGGCACGGACAAAAAACTTTTCATTGAAGAAATAACTGTATCCCAGATTGACCGCATTCCCTGTTACGGCTCCCTCATATGTGGTCTTAGTTCCGACCTGATATGGAAGATTACCGTTAAAGAGCGCGTAGGACGTCTGCACAGAAGATCCGTTCGCCTTCCCGTTCAGTATGGAGTAGGAAAAATCCAGCTCCTGATTCTTGGCAAGCGCAAGACGGTAAGACAGCCCGAGTATTACATATCCGGAATAGTCAGTCTGATCAAATTTACCGGGGATAGGGTAAATGAAAGAGTTTGTGGAAGTGGAACCTGAACTGAAACTGAAAAGAGAAGGTGCAGTAACAGATGAGACATTGCCGTAAGGAGTTGTATTCCCTTTTACATTGTCTCCCTGAAGTGCAAACCCAACCTTGATCCCGAGCCCCTGCAGAAACTTGGAAGAATGATCTGGAAGAAGGTAAATATCATGATCATACTGGAAAAGTCCTCTCTTCAGCGGATTTGCCTTGGTCATCTCAATCCTGTTTTCAAAACTCTGAACCCTTAAAAAAAGCAGATCTATGTTTGCCTGCTCCCGGGCAGCCGTGCTGTATTTCAGATCATCCGTAGTCACATATCTCAGCATCAGATTTGCTCTGTGTCTGGCAGAAGAGCCCAGTCTTACTCCGAACGTCAAAGCCTTTGCATCCAGATAGGAAGGAGTTCCTCCATGAACAGGAAAACTGGAAGAATCAAAAGGCAGGCCAAGCAGAGTATTGACTGCTCTCGATCTCTGTACACTGTACATATTGCCTAAGGAACCTGATTTCCATTCTGCCTTGCCCAGCTGAACATAAAAGTTCCTTTTCCTGTCAAGTCCTGACCCGGGACCTTCTTCAGAAAGAGTTTCCTGAGAATAAACAGAAAAAACAAAAGTCAAAAAAAATAAAAGAATAAACGGCTTCATTTTTCACCCTTACAGTATAATTTGCAGATTTTATATGAATTTTTCAGAAAAGACTGTCAAGTATTTTTCCATCTCTTTTTATCTCTTGCACTCTGATTGGACAGACAGAGAAATGATTTATGAAGAATTCTTTGGTTTTAATTTTTGCACCCATCCTGTTTACTGTTTCCATGAATGCAGAAAAAATCCTTCACTCGGAAACCGGCAGGGAAATTGACATACCTTATATTTATGAACTCATGAAAACCAATGATGTTCTGCTCCTGGGAGAAGAACATGATGACGAGGACGGCCACAGACTGAAACTCAGGCTGATGGAGTATTTTGCCGAGCGGGAAAAATTCGGAATAGGAATGGAATTCCTCGAAAGGGATTCACAGGTGCCTGCCGATGAATACCTGTCCGACTTTATCGATGAAAAACTGCTTCTGTCATCATTGAGTGTCAGTGTCTCAGGCCAGATAAATCCGTATCTTCCTTTCATCCGCCTGGCAAAAATGAAAAATCTTCCTCTGATTGCAACAAATGTGCAGAGGCGTTATGCAAGAATTGTATCTCAGAAAGGTCTTACTGAACTGAAGAAGCTGAAGACTCTTCTTAAGTCCGACCTTCCTGATCTCGAAGAAGTCAATTCAGTCCGCAGTCCAGTGTACGATTCAAAACTGTCCGCACTGTTCGGATCACATTCTGGGGCCGAAAATGAAAGAACGGAGAGATTCGTGGAGGCACAGAATTTATGGGATGCTTCCATGTGCGAAAAAATTCATTCCTTTGTGACAGAGAAAAAGCAGAAACTCATTCATATCAATGGAAGATTTCACAGCGATGATCATCTTGGACTGGCTTTCCGTCTGAAAAAAAAGGGACTGCGTGTAATTACAGTCTCAATGATCAGGACAGAAACAGAAGAGACCGCAAGACCGGATTATTTTCCTCTTGCAGACATAGTATGGATCACAGGAAAACGATAGTCAGTCTATCAGATTGTCAATCTGTATATTAAGAGATTTCATCTTGCGGTACAGATTGGTCCTTTCTATTCCCAGAATTTTTGCGCATCTGGAAATGTTGCCTTCATTATTCTGCAGCGTTTTTATGATATATTCTCTTTCAAACTCCTCTTTGGCCTTCTTGAGATCTCCCTGTTCAAAGATCTCTTCCGCCTTGCTGAACCCTTTCAGTGCATCCTTCGCATCCTTTGCACGGATTGTATCTGATACTGTCATAATGCAGAGTCTTTCAACGACATTCTTCAGCTCACGGATATTTCCAGGCCAGAAATGGTTTGTAAGTATCTCCACTCCTTCCTTGTCTATCTTCTTTGAGGAAAGCTGATTTTCCGCAGCAGTCTCCTTCATATAATAGTCCAGAAGGAGAGGTATATCCGTTCTTCTCTCTCTGAGGGGAGGTATTACAATCGGTATTACATTCAGTCTGTAGTAAAGATCTTCTCTGAAACGTCCTTCCTTGATTGCATCTTCCACCGGAATGTTTGTAGCTGCAATGACTCTCACATCCACCTGCATCGTCTCTGTGCCGCCTACTCTTTCAAATCTCTGTTCCTGCAGAATTCGAAGAACCTTCGCCTGAGCTGACAGCGACATATCACAGATCTCATCCAGAAAAAGAGTTCCTGAATTTGCAGCCTCAAACTTGCCTATTTTCCTGTCATGAGCTCCTGTAAAAGCGCCCTTCTCATGTCCGAAAAGCTCCGACTCAATCAGCTCTTCAGGAATGGCGGCACAGTTGATTTCTATGTACGGATTAGTTTTTCTTCTGGAATTCATTACAATTGTCTTTGCGACAAGTTCCTTTCCCGTTCCGTTCTCCCCGTATATAAAAACTCTTACATTTGCAGCCGCAGCCTGTGCAATTGCAAACTTGACTTTCCTTATTGATGAAGAATTTCCTATGATAGGATCATATTCCAGCCTTACTTCAGGAAGAGCCTCTGACTTGTTCTGCTGAAGAACATTTTCAATGGTTCCCAGGACCTTCTCGATGGAAAGAGGTTTTTCCAGAAAATCAACTGCACCTTTTTTGGTGGCATTGACTGCCATCTCGATTGTCCCGTGTCCTGAAATCATGACGATGGGAATCAGGGGATAAATCTTTCTGCACTCATCCAGAATTTCGAGACCGTCATCCTTTCCCATCCACACATCCAGAAGGATCAGTGCAGGTCTTTCCCGGGACAGACTTTTCAGAAGCGACTTCCTGTTTGAAAAATCCTCCACCTCATAGTCTTCATCTTCAAGCACCTGCCGAAGAGCTCTCCGTATTTCCAATTCATCATCTGCTATATATATTTTCATGATTACTCCTGACAGGGAAGTTCTATCTTGAAGCAGCATCCGCCGAGCTTAGAACTTTCCACATAAATATGACCGTGATGATCCAGTATTGTCTTCTGCACAATAGTAAGACCGATCCCGGAGCCGTGTCCCTCCTTGGTGGAAAAATAAGCCTCAAATATTTTTTCTCTCATTTTTTCAGGAATCCCCGGACCGCTGTCTTCCACACTGATTATGACATGTTTTCTGATGAACTTTCTTTCCACTGAGGCACTGACTGAAATCACGTCAGTTTTTTTCTCTTCCGCTGTCTCTTCTTTTTTCTGAGTCATCACTGCCTCTACTGCATTTTTGATCAGATTGTTCACTGCGCCCAGGAAAAGCCTTTTGTCGATGAACACTTCCGGAAGATTTTTGGATACCTTCAGTCTGAATTCTATTTCAGGATGACTGTCTCGGAAAAGCTGTACCGATTCTTCCATAATAGGCTCAATATTCTGATTGATGAGAACGGGAGAAGGCATTCTGGCAAATTCTGAGAATTCCTTCACCAGGTGTTCGAGCACTCTCACCTGACCGATAATTGTATCCGTGCCGCTTCTTACAATTTCGGAAAATTTTTCCCTGTTCGGATTTTCCAGATTTCTCCTGATTCTTTCCGCAGAAAGCTGAATAGGAGTGAGAGGATTCTTGATTTCATGTGCCATTCTCTGAGCCACTTCCTTCCATGCTGCAACTCTCTGTATCGTATACAGCTCTTCCGTCTTTGACTTCAGATCCATAGTCATCTGATTGAATGACTCAATGAGGATGCCCATTTCCCCCTCTTCCCGGTTTTCCAGAATGACATCAGTCTCGCCCTTGGACACAAGTCTGACAGCATCCGCAAGCAGGACAATGGGTCTTGAAATCTGCCTTGCAAAAAGAAAGGATACTGCAATAGAAATTGCAAATATTGCAATAAAAAATATCCCAAGTGTAAGCCTGAGAGAAAACGGCACTTTTTCCTTCCAGAGATCTGCCACATTGTATGAATTTTCAGTATTCAGTATGTCAAAGATCGCGTCTTCCATTCCGGCGTGAATTTTCTTTCCGAGCAGAATGAAATTCCCTTCTCTGTGAAGATTGATTCTGAATATGATGTATGCCTTGTCCTTTCTGTAAAGATTGAAGGATGAAAAAATTTCATCATCCTTTTTAGTAAAATTTTCAGGAAATACCTTTCCTATGTAAGGCACCTCTGCAATCAGTACATTTCTGCTGAAATAGGCTGCATAGTATGTGTCTGCATCACTGATTCCGAGATCATTCAGATTTTTCTGTATGAACTCGGGAGATGGGTCCCTGTTACCCAGATAACTGTGAAGCAGTCTTGCCTTCTGATAGATATGCTTTCTGTCCTCGGATTCAGTATATGCCACAAAATTTCTCGAATGCCTGAGTGCTGCCGATACATCAATCCTGTAAAAACTCTCCACAAGTTTTCCGATTACATTTGAGCTTAGAATAACGACCGGTATTGCAGGAAGGATGGATACAAATATGAATCCGATAGTCAGTCTGTAACGGATGCTGCTCCTTGCTTTTCCGGTCTTTCTGATCCTGAAGTTTCTGTAAATGGAAAGTACAATCAGTGCAAGAATCAGAAAAGGTATTACGAAAAATCCGTAACCGATGATTCTGTCAGTAAAGTCGGCGTTTGACTTGTCATTAAAAATGATTGTTTCGGCAAGTGCAATCGCTACAAATATGCAGAAAACAAATATATATAAGTCCCTCAGATAATAATTGAGTTCCTTGTTTTTTTTAAGCTGACTCCAGAGACTCATCAGACAAAATTCGACTCAACCAGCCGTTTCAGTTCAGACACTGCAGACTCCTCTTCGTCGCCTTCTGCACAGACTTCAAATTCGGCCCCGGGTCCGAGAGCAAGCATCATCAGACCCAGAATGCTTTTCCCGTTCACTTCTATCCCGTTTCTTTTCACAGTAATCTCGCAGGGAAATTTGGAAGCTGTCTGAACGAATACGGATGCGGGACGGGCATGCAGCCCCTGGCTTTCCGAAAGAATTTTAAGTTTTACTTCTTTCACAGGTCTCCCGCCTCTTCAATCAGCCTTGCAATCCTTGTGCTGAATTCTCTTGCACTGTTTATCCCCTGTTTTTTCAGTCTGTGATTCATTGCAGCTGTCTCAAGCAGAATAGGAATATTCCTTCCGGGTTTGACCGGTATTGTCAGAGAAGGAATGTTGACTTCCAGTATGGTTTCAAACTTTTCATCGAGTCCTGTCCGGTCATAATTTCCGCTGGGAACAGATTCTTCAATATGAATTACCAGTTCAACTGTCACCTCATCCTTGATTGCCCCTGCTCCGAATATATACTGAATATTCAGTATCCCGAGTCCTCTGATCTCCATAAAATGCTTCTGCGCATTATGGCAGGAACCTACAAGATAGGATTCTGAAATTCTCCTGATCTCCACATAATCGTCGGCTACGAGCCTATGACCCCTCTCTATCAGTTCGAGTGCAGTCTCGCTTTTGCCTACTCCGCTTTTCCCCTGAAGAAGGACTCCTATTCCGAATATCTCTATCAGAACACCGTGATACACTTTCATCGGAGCCAGATTTCTGTTGAGAATCTGAGAAATCAGTGTAACAAAAATGGATGTGCTCTTCTCCGTCACAAATACGGGCACATTCTTTTTTTCAGCCTCATCGAGCCATTCTTTTCTCGGAAGATTTCCATGAGTAAAAATAAGACATGTAAAATTGTAGGAAAAAAACTTTGCAGAAAGATTTTCGAGTCCTTCTGCGTTCAGGCTGTTCAGGTAGGCCCATTCTCCTTTTCCGAATATCTGCACCCTGTCACTTGCAAAGTATTCAAAAAAACCCGTGAGAGAAAGTCCAGGTCTGTTGATTTCCGGAGTGACTACAATCTTGCCGAGTCCGCCTTTTCCGGCAAGGAGAGTCAGTCCAAGCTCTTGATGATCTGCCTCAATCTGTGCTACAGTGAATTTATTCATAGTGAATACTCCTGGCTGATTGCATTCATTCTTTTTCTTCTGCTCGCAGGAGGGATCTTCAGTATTTTTCTGTATTTGGAAACTGTCCTGCGTGCTACGTCCGCTCCCATCTCGCTGATTTTCTCTGAGATCTCCTGGTCGGACAGAGGATCCATCTTGTCCTCATCCTTGATCAGGTTTCTCATCAGATCCTGAATTTTCTTGGATGAATGGGAATCTTCACCTTCTGAATTCTTGAGAGAAGAACTGAAAAACCATTTCAGCTCCAGCACTCCCCATGATGTCTGTACATATTTATTTGCAGTCACTCTTGAAATTGTAGACTCATGCATTCCCAGCCGTTCAGCAATATCCTTCAGAGTCATAGGCTTCAGACAGTGAATTCCATATTTGAAAAAATCAATCTGAAGCTCCACTATGGAATTCATCACTTTCATCATAGTCTGCTTTCTCTGATGAATGGAACGTATGAATGACTGAGCTGAATTTACTCTGTTTGTAATGAATTCCTTGTCTTTGGAATTGGTGACTTTTACCAGATCCTTGTATTCCTTGTTCACTGAGAGTTTAGGAATCCATTCATCATTAACGAAAATACTGAATTCCCCCTCCGTTTCCTTCACAACTATATCAGGATAAATATAGTTCGGTTTTTTTTCCTGATACTCTGTGGCAGGAAATGGTTCAAGCTTCCGCACAAGTTTCACCAGATCCATAATGCCCTCTTCCGATATTTTCATTGATCTGGATATTTTTTTATAATCCAGTTTTTCCAAATCGGAAAAATGATCCTTCAGAAGAATCTGAAGTTCATAATTTTCGGGAAAAAGAATTTCTGCCTGAACAAGAAGGGACTGCTGAATGTCTCTCGCTCCAATTCCCAGCGGATCCAGCCTGTGCATAATGTTCAGAATTTTTCTGACTGTATCGGCAGGCACCGAAGCAAGTTCTGCAATTTCTTCAGGGGATTCCGGGATAAAACCTTTTCCGTCGAGCATGGATATCAGTTCCTCTGCAAGAAGAACCTCATTTTCCGTCAGTGAAGTCAGTCTGATCTGCTCCATAAGATACTCGCCGAGATTTTTCGCAAATGCGGAAGATTCAATAAATTTCTGATTGCGGTTGGAGGCATCCGAATCACCTCTTCTCATATCGTAAGCAGCAGTCTCCTGCCATGCGACGTCGGTACTTTTGAATGAATCCAGTTCTTCTGATTTCTTTTTCTCGTAAACAGACAGAAGATCATTGAGTTTGGATTTTTCCGGATTATATACCTCTTCCAGAAGAGGATTTTCTTCCAGTTCAAATTCTATTTTTTCAGAGAGTTCAATATTGGACAGTTCAAGCAGCTTGATCGAATTGCGCAGATCCTGAGTCAGAACAAGCTTCTGTGTCTGCTTCTGATATAATCCCTGACTCAGTCCCATAGTTACAGAGTAAAATCCTCACCGAGATAAATTCTTCTGGTTTCAGGATCATTTACGAGATCCGAAGTCGAACCGGAGATCAGAATTTTCCCGCTGTACATAATATATGCTCTGTCTGTAATTTTCAGAGTCTCTCTCACATTATGGTCGGTGATCAGAATCCCCAGTCCTCTTTTTTTCAGAGAACTGATGACTGACTGTATGTCCTTGACTGCGATAGGGTCCACACCGGCAAAAGGTTCATCCAGAAGTATGAAGTCGGGATTCGTGGCAAGTGCCCGTGCAATCTCGCATCTTCTTCTTTCTCCGCCTGAAAGAGTAAACCCCTGCTGATTCGCCACACGCATAATCTGAAGTTCAATCAGGAGTTCATCCCTTCTCTCTTCAATTTCCTTTCTGGAAAGATTCATTGTTTCCAGAACAGCCTCCAGATTCTCAGCAACTGTAAGTTTTCTGAAAATAGAAGCTTCCTGAGCCAGATATCCTACCCCGAGCCTTGCCCTCTGAAACATAGGCACGTTTGTAACATCAATATCATCGATGAATACAGATCCTTCATCCGGAACGGTAAACCCGACAGACATATAAAATGATGTAGATTTTCCAGCACCGTTCGGTCCAAGCAGACCGACAATTTCTCCCTTGCTGATATTGAAGCTGGCACCGTCCACAACTCTTCTTTTATTGTAGATCTTAACCAGGTTCTCCATCCGGAAATTTTTCTGTTTGATTTCCATTATCTTCTTTGCAAACTCACCTTAGATCACCCATTCTTAATTGAAAAATATTTACGTCAACCATTTTTTTTAAAGACTGGCATGATTTTTGCCTAGTATAATTATAGAATTCCAGCCAAACAATTCTCTGCTCCAGTTATGCACCAAATGCATATTTTCAAAACAGAATGCTTTTCAGATCGCCAAGATTCAAAAATCCTATGTAAACCATTCTTCCTGGAAAGAAATCCGGAAAACAATTGGAAAACCTTTCAGGATCGGCAGAACAGAAAGTCCACTTAAAATAAGGAAAGTACGATAAGTAAGAAGATGAAAAAAAAGAAAGACATCTGCCGGTTTTTTCTGCCATTCCGATTTCACAGCGATTCAAGGAAATGTTCAGAACCGATAAGACTGCATTTATGAAAAACTGAAAAAGGAATTCGGATTTCAGAAAAACCAGAACGGAGATGCCCGCGCACCTTCAGCATTATGCATCAGCCTGCTGCCTCTTAACCTCCTTAGCTGATCTTTGGAAACATTTTCAGAGGAAATCGATACTGCTGTTCTGCACAGAGAAGCACGAAGTCAGAAAAAAATCAATCTGAACAGTGAGACGACTGGGAAATTATCAAAATTCTATTCTCTCAAACTCAGGTCATTCGATGCAATTTCAAAATCAAAGGCCCTGTATATGCCGACTTTCTTATGCAGCGACTGATAACCGGCAGGAGGAGTCTTATTTCACAATCCGATAAATGCAATACAGAACAAAAGTAGCACAAAGTCCTCCTGCAGGAACAATCAATGCATATGAAGCGGGAAGAAGCATTTCCGATCTTCTGGAAACAGTTTCTTTTACATAAGGCCAGAGAAAGATTCTGTAGGAAACAGCAGCGAGCACTGCGCCTCCGATCACATCTGCAGCAAAATGCTGTTTCATTGTCAGAGTGGACAGACTGATGAGAACCGCCAGAAGAAGAATCGGATAACCGGCTCTCTTTGAAAAGGAGAGAACAGTCATTGCAGTGAGAATCGCATTGCTGACATGCATACTCGGAAAAAGTGTGGTCGGCCGGTCTATCGTATAATTGATCCAGACCCACCAGTCGATAAAATTCGCCGGTTTTGGTATGACAGGTCTTTCTATTTTTGCCGGAAGCACTGTAAAAAAGAAAATGGAAACAAATATTCCGAAAAGAAATGCCTTGGCCGCATGACGGATCAGATCCAGATCCTTCACGATAAATATAGGAAAAAAAATGATGACATATACCCAGTCATAGACAGCAACTGTCCAGGGAATGAAGGGAATTCTCTCATCCAGCCAGAACCCGAATGAAGGTGCAGAATCAATATTTATAGAAGCATTTGCGACCAGATAACCGGGAAGCCCAAGCAGAAACAGCACAAGAGTGACAACTGTATTTCTCAGGATAGGGTGCAAAGGTTCAATTTTTTTCAGAAGTTTTTCTTCAAGATCATGAACGGCATCCGAAAATTTCATTCATTTTCTCCTGAGAGGATTTTTCCAAATCCTGCAATTTTCAGATAACCTTCCTCCCTGATTTCTGTCTTTACACCGAACTTCAGACCGATCTCAGCAACCTCTGAAGATTCCAGACTTCCTTTCTCGGAAAGAACAAGCGAGAGCGATTTCAGAAGCTCGATATGTTCGACAAGAAGAACCCTTGTCTCCTCGACCAGTTTCACCATCATCCTTTCTGCAAATGAATCTGTGGCATACTTGTTCATCTCGTACTCCTCGCTGAGAGTATATGTGCTCTGATATTCAGAATTAAAACCGTATGTTCTCACATAGTCCAGAACAAGAACGGTCGCTTCCCTTCTGTCCTGAATCCTTCCGACACTGGCATGTTTTTCACCGAAGATGATTTCTTCTGCAATTCCGCCTGCAAGGAAAATTCTGATCTTGTCAGTCATTGTTTCCTTGGTTTCGTATACCAGATGAGGAAAAGTGAAACCTCCTGCATAACTGTTTGCCACTCTGCTTTTCAGCTGAAGAGGAGAAAGACCTGTGAGAACCATATAGGCGACAGCGTGTCCGCTTTCGTGCACACTGATGCTTGTAACATTGTCTCTTACATTACTTTCCCTGATTTTATCTATACGTCCTACATACGGTATAATGTGCTCTCTTTCTCCTACGAACGCCTCAATCCGCTTCTTTTCGACACTGTATGCAATGCTGATTCGATTCCTGGATTCCATCATCGCCTCAAATATAAGCTTGGTCAGATTGCTTTCGAGTATGTCCACAATGCTTGAGAATACAGGCCTTACTCCCTGAACGGGGAAAACTCCGTTCCTGTAGATGAGACGGTTAATGCTTCTGTCTATTTCAACCTGAATCGAAAACCTTTCCTGCATTGATTTTTGAATTCTGAGAATCTCCTTTTCAATCAGAATTTCAAACTCGGCCTTTTTCAGACTTCTGTAGATCAGATGGATGTTTCCGAACCTTGCCACCTGCTCCGGCCTGAATTTTCGGGAAAGAGCATTCTTGATGTCCACATCGGTGATTTTTTTTGTGAATGCATGAAAGATGTCTGCATCGACGTCAGCCTCGCTGATTTCATCAGCCATCGAGTAGGCCTCGTCGAGATTTCCGCTGATAATGATGAGTGTTCTGCTGTGATCAATCGGTTCATAGATTTTCTTTTTGCCTTTTTCACGGAGAAGGAGTTCAAGCATCTGCTGCTGGGTGATATCGATCATATTGTCGCTGTCAACTTCCATATTCAGCATCTGAAAGATTTCATTTGCCTCCCACATATTCATTGCAGGATTCTCATCCACCATCTCTTCACCCTTGGACTTCCTGAGCTTGATATCGCTTTTCTGAAAAAGAAAATTCGTAATGTACTGATCGATATTGTCTTTTTCCTTTTTGGAAAGCCTCCCGTCGCTTAAGAGTTCCCAGAAATCGGTAAACTTTGCCTGAGGGAGAGGATTGCCGTCATGATCCTTGGTATTGAATCTCTGAATCTCATCAAAAAGCACAATACAGGGTCTTCCGTCATTCAGCTTGTTTCGGGACAGCACAGAAGAAACGGAAGTGTGATAACTTGTCTCATCAATATTGGAGAGTTCAATTTCACAGAATCGGTCTGTGTAGTCCAGAAGCTTGACAAGCCTTCTGACAAGATCCGTCTTCCCTACTCCTGTCATCCCCCAAAGATTGACAATGATCGGTCTGGTCAGTATTTCAGGCATCAGATACCAGATCTGAATATAGTCCAGAAGAGAATCGATGATGAAGTCGATTCCGACAAAATGGTCTTTCAGCTCAGTCCTGACAAATTCCAGATTTTTTTTTCTTTCTTCTATTTTTTTTAGATCAAATTCCATTTCCAATCCTAATCGATTCTGTCTTTATCCAAAAAATGCTGAACCCTCCTGAAAATCCAGGTCAGGGCAGCAGGGACAATCAAAACAGCTGCAGTCAAAACTGCAATAAAAAGAGTAATTAAAAATAAAATGAGGAGTATCATTCCGATAAAAACAAGTGCTTTGAGGAAGATATTCAATTTTCGGCATAGAGAAATCAGAACCTGTCCAGAATGAATGAAAGAATTCGCTTGATAAATCGGCTGGAATCCTTTTACTGAAGTCTTCTAAAGCTGAAATGGAAAGCCGCCTGCCTGACCTGCATTCACAGACCCTTTTAAGCGGGACAACTGTTCGCAGGGGAGCAGTTTTTACTCGGCAGAACATCAAGGAGCCTGAAATGCAGGAAATCATATCCGGACTTAAAAATGAATTTGAACTTTTTGAGAAAGGGGTAACTGATCCGTCAAAGGAATTTGCAGAAAAATTCGGCAAGGATCTGAAACTGCCTGAAGACTGCATCGAATTTCTGAAACGGCACAACGGAATGAAGAGACTGGCAAAAGACAGATACTTCACTTTCCAGATTTTTCCAATCAGTAAAATGTATCTGCTCGATCAGATGGGAGATTTGCCTGAGGAAGAAAAACTGGAATTTCTCGCATTGGAACCGGATGATTTTTCAGGCGACTGGATCACGGTGGCATCCGAAGGAGAGTACGGAGTGTATGCAATGAACTGCAATGAAAAATCTCCAAAATTCGGAACGGTATACGGCATCATTATCAATATTCCGGAACAGTTCTGTGAATGGGAAACTTTTACTGAGTTTTTGGAAGGACTGCATGACTACTGCAGAAATTTTCCTCTTGCAGATTACAGAAGAGAAAAACCGGGAAGCGATCCCTGTTACGGGATTTCTTTTTGACTAAGAAGATTTACCATGGATAAACACAGCCCGATAAGGTGGTGAATGCTTAAACACGCGAGCTGCTCAAAACACCGCACTCATAAAATGTCAGGTAATTCTAATATTCTTATACTGCGGCAAGTCTTTCGAATAACTCCATATTGCAGAAAATCATTCAATAGACTTGCTTCAGTCTTCGTGTTTTTCGTGCCCTTCGCGGTAAAATTCAGTTTTTACAAAGTCTCACGCTAAAATAATTATTTTACATCCAGAAGTTCCACATCAAACACAAGAGTTGCACCGCCGGGGATCACTCCTCCAGCACCGCGGTCTCCGTATCCGAGTTCAGGAGCAATTGTAAGTCTTCTTTTTCCGCCTACTCTCATTCCCTGCACTCCCTGATCCCATCCTTTGATGACCATTCCGGCTCCGAGAGTAAATTCGAAAGGCTGCTTTCTGTCCACTGAGCTGTCAAATTTTTTCTTCTTATCCGGATTCTTGTCTTTATCAGCAAGCCATCCGGTATAATGAACAGATACCAGTCTCCCTGCAGTCGCTTCTTTGCCTGTACCTACCACCTGATCTTCCATTTTCAGTCCGCCCTTTACTACAGGCTTGGATTGAGCAAATACTGCAGCAGTGCAGATTACGGCAGCGGCTGCTGCGAGTCCTAAAATTTTCTTCATATTGTCTCCCTGATTACGCGTACAGCCAGGAAAATTCCTTCCTGTGCTTTTCTTCAAATTTACTGATGGATTCTTCATGCTTCAGAGTGAGACCGATATCATCCAGACCGTTGTAAAGACAGTCCTTTCTGAAAGGATCCACTTCGAAACTGTATGTTTTTCCGCCGGCATAAACTTCCTGCTTTGCAAGGTCTATTTTCAGAGCAGCACCCTTGTTTTTTTCCACATACTGAAAAATTTCATCCACTTCATTAGACTTCAGTTTCACAGGAAGCATCCCGTTTTTGAAGCAGTTATTGTAAAAAATATCTGCATAGGAAGGAGCGATGATGCATCTGAATCCATAGTCTTCGAGTGCCCAGGGAGCGTGTTCTCTGGAAGATCCGCATCCGAAATTGTCTCTGGCCAGAAGAATATTTGCACCCTTGTATCTTTCCTGATTCAGTATAAAATCAGGATTGTCAATTTTCCCTGCATCATCGGTGAATCTCCAGTCGTGAAACAGATGAACTCCGAAACCGGAACGTTCAATTTTACGGAGAAACTGTTTTGGAATGATCTGATCAGTATCAACGTTGGCCTTGTCAAGCGGGGCAGCGATTCCTTCTAGTACTGTAAATGCTTTCAATTTTTCCTCCAGTTTCTGATATCTGTGAAACGTCCTTCCACTGCGGCTGCAACTGCCATTGCAGGACTCACCAGATGAGTTCTTCCGCCCTTTCCCTGTCTTCCCTCAAAGTTACGGTTGCTTGTGGAAGCACATCTGTCACCCGGGGAAAGCACATCGTCATTCATGGCCAGACACATGGAGCACCCTGGATTTCTCCATTCGAAACCGGCTTCGATGAATACCTTGTCGAGTCCCTCTGCCTCTGCCTGTCTTTTCACTCTTCCTGATCCTGGAACAACGATTGCGTTCACCTTGGAAGAAACTTTTTTTCCTTTTGCAAATGCAGCCGCTTCACGCAGATCCTCTATCCTGGAATTTGTACAGGAACCTATGAAAACCTTGTTCACTTCAATATCAGTGATTTTCATCTCCGGCCTGAGTCCCATGTACTGAAGTGCTGATTCACAGGACTTTGAATCCACAGGATTGGAAAACGATGATGGAGATGGAACCTTTTCAGAAATTCCTGTCACCTGTCCGGGAGAAGTTCCCCAGGTCACCATAGGCGTGATGTCCTTCGCCTGGAATACAATGCTCCTGTCATAGACAGCGCCCTTGTCTGTAACATACGTCTTCCATTTTGCAATCGCCTTTTCAAGTTCTGCACCTTTGGGAGCGTAGTCTTTTCCTTTCAGGTATTCGAAAGTGATTTCATCGGGAGCGATCAGTCCTGCACGCGCACCTGCCTCAATGGACATATTGCAGATGGTCATTCTTCCTTCCATGGAAATGGATCTGACTGCATCCCCTGTATATTCAATGACATAACCGGTTGCACCGTCTGTTCCGATTTTTCCGATCACATAAAGGATCAGATCCTTAGCTGTGACACCCGGAGAAAGCTGTCCTTCTATCCTGATTTCCAGTGTTTTCGGTTTCTGCTGACTGAGTGTCTGAGTTGCCAGAACATGCTCCACTTCGCTCGTGCCGATTCCGAATGCAAGCGCGCCGAATGCGCCGTGAGTCGATGTATGAGAATCTCCGCACACAATTGTCATTCCAGGAAGAGTGAATCCCATTTCCGGAGCAATCACATGAATGATCCCATTGTCCGGGTGGTTCAGATCATAAAGTCTTATACTATTCTCTTCACAGTTTTTCATCAGAGTTTTCATCTGAATTGCAGATACCGGATCTGCCAAATTGATGTCTCTGGATCTTGTGGAAACGTTATGATCCATAGTGGCAATTGTAGCATCCGGTCTTCTTACCTTTCTGCCTGCCAGCTTCAGGCCTTCAAATGCCTGAGGACTGGTCACCTCATGCACAAGATGACGGTCTATATAGATCAGGCTGGAACCGCCTGTCTCTGCGGCCAAATGATCCTGCCAAATTTTTTCAAAGAGAGTCTTCATACTTCCTTTTTTTTTGATGCTGTCTGCAGGTAAATTGAAAAATAGTGAGAGAACAGACATGAAAAACATAAGAGACGGATCAACAGAGGAAAAACGGAGAAGAATCAGAAACAGCCTGAGCCGCGAAGAAATACTGCAGGCCGCACTGGACATTATTATGGAAAACGGAGTGGAGGCAATGAGCATCAGTTCCATTTCCAAAAAGATGAAATGCAGCATTGCCAGTCCCTACGTATATTTTAAGAACAGGGATGAGATTCTGAATGTCCTTCTGCACAGAGAGGAAGAGGAGCTAGTCAGAAATATGAAAAATGCCCTCAAAACGAGCGAAGATGTTTTTGAACAGCTGGAAGCAGTCGCACAGGCCTTCTGGAAATTTACGATCAGAAATAAATCCCTGCATCAGATTCTTTTCCGTGTGAACAACGGTCTTCACAGAAAACATTTTTTTGCACCAAGAAGCTACCGCATATTTCTGGGTACTGTAAAAAAACTTTCCAGACAGAACAGAATTTCGAAAAAAGAATACTACGCTCTTGTCAGGACAATGTGGGCCTGGATGTACGGAGTGCTTGTACTGAAGACTACAGGTCTTCTGGAAAAGACAGAATCAGGATTCGATCATGTTCAGGCAGGAATGGATATATTCAGAAAATCTGTTCAGACAATGCTGAAGACAGCATAATGATTTTTTATTTTTTTCTGTTTTCCAAATCGTCGATTGTTTCGAGAAAAGGTTTGTCCGCCCCTGGGTGATCTTTGAGATACTCGTTTACAGTGAGAAGTTTTCTGTCGAGTCTTGTGAGATGATCCTGAATGATATGCTCAAAGTCCAGTTTCCCGATGGAAATTTCATATCTCTCCGTTTCCATTGTTCCGAGGTCGAGATCTCTTTTCATTGCGTCTGCCTTCAGTGCATTTTCCTTTGCAATATTCCAGTAGATCAGTGCTTCCTTGTAAATTTCTTTGGATTTGGTGAATGAGTTTTTGAGTTCGTGGGCAAAGTCCAGATTGTAAAAATAGAGATGTCTTTTGTCGTACTGGGAGGCAATCCTCATGTACGACCTCATAATCTGAAGATTCAGATGCATCGTCAGCAGGAGTCTGTACTTGTAATAGGTCTCTTCGTCGGTGATTTTGCATAGAGCATTTCTGGGATGCCTGAATCTGCTCTTCAGACCGATTTTCAGAAAGTAGATATCCTTTCTCAGATCGTTTTCATTGTAATGAAGACGCAGTCCGTAGAGTTCATAAAAATCCTCGAGAAACTTAGGGTTCCATTTATGCAATTTGTAGGGAACCCAGTCTGCAAATTTTGTCCTCACCCCGCCCATTTCATATTCATAATTATGGTTCAGATGGACATGGTAGTCTGCCTCATCCTTGATCGTAAACTTTTCTGCGTACAGGGAAAAGGAAATCAGGACAAAACCGAAGATTATTTTCATAGTATGGATACTCTGTTTAAAATATCGGCAGAATCAAGCGGTATTTGACAGAATTTCGGAAAGAAAAACGGGCTTCTGTCACAGGCTCAGCAATCCGGAACCATTTTATCATCGAGAAAACTCAGGGTTCCTGCAGTCTGGCTTTATGGAACTGACACTTTCAACACCTGCCCTTCTATTCCCTGCAATTTCACTTCTTCTTCTCGCATATACAAACAGATTCCTTGCACTCACTAAACTCATCCGGGACCTGCATGATGAATATCTCGAAAGCAGGGAAGAAGTCATACTGCGTCAGATCAGAAGTCTGCGGCAGAGACTTACGATCATTCGAAATATGCAGGCCTGCGGTGTATTGGCATTTCTCCTCTGTGTAGTCTGCATGTTCTTTCTTTTCAATGAAAATAAAAGACTTGCAGAAATTCTTTTTCAGACGAGTCTTTTACTGATGATGTTTTCTCTTTTATTTTCCATCTGGGAAATTCAGATTTCCACAAAGGCTCTGAGCCTCGAACTCCAGGATATCGAGGACAGAAAGTGAAATGAAAAACAGTGCACACGAAGAAGACATAGGAATCTGATTCAATGAATCCTGATCTGCAGATCAATATTTTCAATTCCTTCATCGCATTCAGCTCCGCCCTTTCCTTTCTTTTTTTTCTGGGAGAAATTTTTTCCGTAAAATCCAATTCCAGGAATTTTTATCTGGCCTGTGTTTTTCTTTTTCTCTCTCTTTTTCTGAACCAGGCATTTCTCTGGTCGTCGAGACTCATCGTGTTTTATCCCCATCTGCTGCATATGCATATGCCTGCCACTGTGCTCATCGGAGTATTTCTCGAAAGATACCTTGTGCTGATGTGGGAAAATCAGGCAGAACCCGTAAGTAAATTTATTTATAAATCAGCAGCCTGTCTTCTTCCGGTGCTATTCATCGTTCCTTTCTTCCTTCTTTCCGAAACCGAAAAGCTGGACTATATCAGAACTGCTGTCAAGGAAGGTGCTCCTCTCCGCACAAAACTCGCTGTGATATTTGTAATACTGATTCAGTTCATATTCTTCTTCAGACTGCAGAGACGTTTTATGAAACTGTTCAGAAGCTCCACGATTTATTCATCCGTGACTCTCCGGCTCATCCTCTGCATTCTGGTCATCGGTTTTTTATGCATCGCTGTGAGTTCTGCGTATGCACTGAACGGAAAAATCACAGGCCTTGAGGCAAACGCATACATCATTGGGGTGTTTCTGATT
This sequence comes from Leptospiraceae bacterium, assembly GCA_035345895.1. Taxonomy (GTDB): domain Bacteria; phylum Spirochaetota; class Leptospiria; order Leptospirales; family Leptospiraceae; genus DAORDI01. The sequence continues at coordinate 490 of DAORDI010000069.1, read as the reverse complement.
TTTCTGTATATCGTCAGAATGAGGAATCCCGAAATATTCATTGAGGTGAGAAAGATAGTTGAAGAGGAAAAGAAGTACAAAAATTCTCAGCTCAAGTCCATTGACCTTTCCAAGGTAGGAGAGAAACTGAAAAATCTGATGGAAAAGGAAAAAGTCTACAGAGAAGAAACCTTGAGCCTTCCTGAACTGGCTTCGATGATAGGAATCAGTCCTCATCAGCTTTCAGAATATCTCAATCAGGAAATGAAAACATCTTTCTTCCAGCTCGTCCACAGGTACAGGATCATGGAGGCAAAGGAAAAACTGATCTCAAACCCGAAGGAGACCATCCTTTCCATCGCTTACAGTGCAGGGTATCAGTCCAAATCCACATTCAATGAAATTTTCAAAAAAGAAACCGGCCTCACTCCCACAGAATTCAGAAAAAAATCCAAAAAAACAATTTAAATAGCGGGGTCTTAGGGGTTGCAAACCCCTAAATCTTTCCGAT
>DAORDI010000068.1:0-21599 GCA_035345895.1 Leptospiraceae bacterium | reverse complement strand
TTCTCGGTCTCTTCTTTTCCCAGATTGGAAAATGAAATTCCAAGAAGACGGATTTTCTTTCCGGAAAAATTTTCCCGGAAAAGTCCCAGTGACTCTCTGAGTGCCTCTTCCTTATCTGAATAGAACTCCTTTCTGCTTTTGGATCTTGTAACCAAAGTGAAGTCACTGTATTTTATTTTCAGCGTAATCGTCCTTCCATAAACTCCGTCTTTGTCTGCCCGTTCAAACAGTCTGTCCGAAAGACGAATCAGTTCCTTTGTGGCCTCCTCTACAGTGGAGATGTCTTTTTCAAATGTGTCCTCTGTGCCGAGACTTTTTCGTTCATGATAGGAACAGACTTCCGATGTATCCAGCCCTCTCACTATCCTGTAATAATAACCCCCTGCCTTTCCGAAGTTTCTCTGCAGGAACTCCAATGGTCTTTCCCGAAGGTCAGCTCCGTTTTTGATTCCGAGAGAGAGCATTTTCTTTTCAGTGACTTTTCCAATCCCGTAAAACTTTCCGATAGGAAGGGCACTTATGAAATCCACTGCCTCTTCAGGAAGGATGACCTTGAAGCCGTTCGGCTTATTGTAATCGGATGCAATTTTTGCAAGAAATTTCCCATAGGAAATTCCGACAGATGAGGTGAGGCCTGTTTCTTCCAGAATCCTCTGCTTGATCTCTCGGGCAACAGTCATAGCATACGGATAGTTTTTCTTGTTCTGAGTCACATCCATATAAGCTTCATCCAGTCCCATAGGCTCCACCAAGTCAGTGTATTCATAAAAAATATTCCTGATCTTTTTCGAGACTTCCTTGTAGACCTGAAATCGGGGATAGATAAAAAGTGCATTTGGACAAAGCTTGAATGCCTGCCTGGACGGCATTGCAGAACGGATTCCATATTTTCTTGCCTCGTAATTTGCAGTGCAGACAACGCTTCTGGAATCAGGAGGCCCGCTGATGACAACAGGTTTTCCTCTGTATTCGGGAAAATCTCTTTCCTCCACGCTGGCATAAAAAGCATCCATATCCAGATGTATGATTTTTCGGGAGAAAAGTCTGCTCTCGTCCATAGATATAAGTTTTTATTTGCTATATAAAAGTAAAGTATTTATTTTGAGCCTCCGCCTGATGTCCGTCTGGACTAAGCAGGAAAAATTGCATCGGGAAGTACAGTACCGCGTGGCCTCATTTTTTATGCTTTTACACAGTCCCTTCGAGGTGTCATTATTTAAACTTTTTCCTGCTTTCTAAAGGCGGCGCAGGATGAGGAAATTTTCGACTTTTACTCAGTATTTTGCGAGTTTGACAAGACTTATTCTGAAAATTCTCATCAAAAGTCTTGACTTTTGATCAACATCATACACATCAGACATTATTAGAAAGATGTTTCAGGAACAGATCCTTCAGGATTTAAAGAAAAAATACTCTTCTGGAAGCATATGAGATTAAAACCAGTGATTCTGACGCTTAGGAAAACTGTATATAGTATCATGATAAATACAATTTTCCAGTCAGGCAGGCTGTACGATATGCAAGACTGGAATCAGTGGACAGAGGAATAAAAATCAGACCGATGGAAAATGTATTTTCTGAATTCTGTCTTTGACTTCAGGGCAGCCTTTTGACCGCCCATAGAGCTATTGCGACCTTACAAAGTCGCACTATTTTTTCAGAGTCACCTTTTTTCCGCCGTTCTTAAGATCAGTGATAATAAATTTCTTTCCGATCATTTTCGGATTTGCACCGACAAGTCCTTCCACTTCCTCCGGGTTTTCGAGCATAGTTTTCGGAATGGAATATTTTTTCACCTCGTCACTCGGCACATCCAGCTCCCAGTCCTTCTTTGTTTTGGGATCAGTGAAGATATATTTTGTATATCCTGTGTATACAACGGCATCCTTGTAGATCATTTCCATAGGCTTTTCCTTGGAAAAAAGAGGAAAGAATGCAATGAAGAGAAAAATAAAAGCTGTTTTAACAGTGTTCATAATTGTAAGTTCCTTATAATATATTTCCTGCTCAGCAGCCGCAGAAACAAAGCGGAAACCGCCGGAGGAATTCGCTGCAAGCCTGAAATCTTGCCGGTCTGGAAGTCGGCTCGACGATTCGGAAGCTTACTGAAATTCCCATTTTCTGAAAACAAGTATAATTATTCAAAAATTATCCTCTCATTCTTTCGAGAAGAACAAACATCATAGCTCCCAGAAGAACAAGTGTTTCATTGGATGCACCCTGTTTTTCCTTCGAAACTTCAAAACCGCTTTCCAGAAACGATCTTTTCTTTGTGATTCTGTACTCCATTCCAGAACCTGAGGAAACAGAATACTTCGGATTGAAAAAGTATCCCATAAAAATATTGACCACAGGGATTTCTCCGAAAAGTGCATCAATCACTTTGATCCAGGCATTCTCCTCTTCCACTGTGAAAAGTTTTTCACCTTCTGCATCATAGATCTCATAATGGGCAGACCAGAGAGATTTCATTCCCTTTCTTTTTATGGAACCCAGTTTTCTTCCCTGCATATCCGTAAAGCTGTATGCTGCTGAAAAATCTATGATCCTGTCTGCTGCAATTTTGTACTGCGGCTTTTCCTGATCCTCGTCTGCAAATACAGTCACTTCTTCTTTCAGTTTGAACAGTTTCTGCTTAATATAATGGACAAGATGTCCAGTGGAATCATAAGCATATATCTGCGGTGCAATCGCAAAAATTTTAAATTTCAGTTTTACAGGAAAGTTCATAACCCCTCTTCAGTATTGTTGGGATAATATAAAAAATGATGAAAATAAAGAAAGAAAAAAATTTTCCCAAAAACAGAACAGCAGTCCATTCAAATGAAAATTCTTCACCCCGGATCCGGAGGAAAGGATTTTTCCGTATCTATGCAGTATTTACTATATCATTATATAGTAATCACCTTACGGCATACTCTGTGCGCCAATGCCATAAGCCGGCTGAACTTCCGTTCTTTCTGATTCATCAGAGACTTTTATACTGCCGGCTCATTTGACGCTTCCTGAAAACTATAGGTCCCATGAAGTATATTGCTTTTGTGCAAGATCAATAATACACAGATTTCCAATAACGGTATGTCGCAGGTTTGGAATGATCTGTCATCCTGAGTCCGTCGAGGAAGCTGTTCCGAGAGTCACAGTTCGACTGTTCTCACTGTCATAATGACCGTAATTGCACAGTCGGCTGCAGTCCTCTCCAAGTATGATGAACAGCGAATCCATCATACCTCATAAGCGGAAAGAAGCTGAGACAGTTTTTGAAAATTTATGACCTGCCTGTCAGAAAGACAAATCTTTCAGGATGATTTTTTTTCAGATAGTCCTGAAACTCTCCCATTCTGAATGCACAGGGATACCTGTCCCGCCCCCAGTATTCTTTGGGCTCTGCAAGAATCACCCAGGGGATTCCCACTCTGCGATGATATTTGTACACAAGTTTTTCCATTTCAGAAACACCCAGATATGTATCTGAGCTTCCTGTAAAATCTTTAGTCAGCCCCCTGAGAAGAAAATCAAAGATAAAAATGGATTTCTGCCTGGGCAGATTCAGTCTTTCCATTGCCTCTTTGTCAATGGCAGTTCTCCATCCGTTGAAGATGTACTGAATATTTTTCTCTCCCATAATTCGAATAATCTCGGCTGAGCTTAAGCTGTAGTTTGCTTCAATGGGAAGAAGAAAACGGTCTTTCTCGACATTCTTCAGAACAAGTCCCCAGGTTCCCAGAAGTGTTCCGTCAGGATGTCTGATCCCGCATACCTTAGTTTTGGAATAATACAGGGCGCTCTGAGTTTCTATATCCTCGAAGCTGAAAGGGAGAATTCCGTCTGTCCCGAACGCCTCACTGTACACTTTGAAGATGAATCTGTTGAATTCATCCCTGCTGTCAAGACCCAGTCTCCAAAGCTGAAGCCCTTCTATTTCTTCAATGAAGAACGACTTTTCCAGATAATATTCATTTTTCAAATTTTCCAAAACTGCCTGACCGTTCATAAGAATCTCCTGCAATAGTTTCCAGATCAATATACCGAACGGTAGGTATAAAGTCAACAGAAAAATTCCGTGACTGCTTGCGCTTCTGCACTTGCGACAATGCGCTTTCAGAAATCTGATCCTAATTATATAATTTATCCTTTTATAATTATATTTTATCCGTAAACGGACCGATTTACGGATATTTTCTTGACAGAAAATCCTGTCCCCGGATAAAGTAAGGTTTCCTGCATGAAAAGGCAGGCATTGAGATTATGACAGACACAAAGACAAAAATTCTGGAAACGGCTTCGGAACTTTTTTATTCCAAAGGATATGTGAACACAGGTGTAGAGGAAATTATCACACTTTGCCAAATCAAAAAACCCACGCTTTACTATTACTTTAAGTCAAAGACAGACCTTGGACTGGCCTATCTGGAAAGCAAGGAAACAGAATTCATAGGTGTTCTGATAAAACTGGGTCAGAGGACAAAAACAGCCCGCGAATTCTTTGCAGCCTGGACAACCCTGGTAAAACGATCCGCCAGAGAGAATAATTTTCACGGATGTCCGTTCTCTTCCTTTGCGGCGCAGCTGAAACAGGAAGACAGACCTGCCTTCGAAGATAAACTCAATTCCATAAAAGGGAACTGGCTCAATACAGTGAAATCCATTCTGGAAGACAGACTGTCTGCAAAGAAAAAGCGTACAGATATGACGGAAGCTGCATCCGAGGCAATGGTTGTTTTCGTTGGAGCCTCCATGCTGTACAGGATGACTGGACAGATGGAATTTCTGAATGCAATGGGTTCCCAGTTTGAAAAAATCGCAGACAAGGTAAAATCTCTCCGTTAAAATCGTCAAAAAAACGTTTCAGTTTGTAAGTCAGGACGATTTTGCTCCATAAATGAGCCATACTTCTCCTAAGTTCCGGAGGAAAATATGGACCTAAAATTAAAACGTGGAAACTTTCTGAATCAAAAATGCTTTTTCAATTTTTCAGGAGAACTTTCATGAAAAGTGCATTAAAAATGGAATTGACCGTTGCAAATTCTGTTCTTCAGAAGACTCTTCATATCCTCGATGCGGCAGGAATGAATTATACAGTATTCAAGGATATTGCAGGCAAGGGAGAGAAAGGAAGCAAGAGTGCAGAAAATGTTCTGACAGTAATGACATGCACATACATTGTATCAGTATCCTCTCCGGAAAAAATTGAAGCTTTTCTGGAATCGGCAACAGAGCTGCTGGAAACATTCGGAGGAACTTACTTTCTTTCAGAAGTCACCGGCTGGGACAGGATAGCGTTATGATAACCGACTGGCTGTTTCAGGGAGATCATACAATAAAAGGGATTGCGGTCATTGCTCTGATTATATCCATACTGGTGTTTGCCTATGCTGTAGAGAAGATTGCTGAGGGAGGCAGACGAGGCAAGAAGCAGTAAGATTACGGACGGAGCAGATACGCTCCGGTCTCTGCAGTCAAATTCAGAGACAAGGAAACTGTACAATACGATAATTCGCAAATCTAAAATGATTGACTCTGTCAAGCATGCAGATTTGTTGAATGTATGAATAGAATCAGACTCTTGTACTTAATTCTTCCTGTTATTTTGGGATGCTCTTCCACTCCGTCCGCATCCTCTTCTTCCAATCCGCCTTCCAAAACCTCACAGCCGACAGTCACCACTGCACCGAAAGCATCCGACAGTCCTGCAAAAAAGGCTACAAAGACCTTTCAGCCTGCCGGTACGAAGGAAAGGATACTCGATCAGGCCGGAGAAGAAATTGAGATCACTGATCTCGACCCTGAGCAGTTCTGGGCACCGTCAAAGGATCCGAACGAACATTTCAGAGTAGTTCTGAGCAGTGATTCGTATCAGCTGAGACAGATCAGAGGTTCTCACGCTATGAGAAAGAAACCGGATCCGGGCGGAGATCAGCTTCTGATGGAAGAAGTCGCCAAATACGATCAGGCGGATTTCAAGGATGACGGGATCATCATTGTCAATCTGAATTCAAAAACTGGAAAAATCGAAAAAGTAAATTTCCATACAAGACTTCCTCGGATTCATGATCTGGCAAAAATTATGCAGAACGATCTGACTAGATGGAATCTGGAACATAAAAAAGAAGATGCTCCTGAAATCACAAGATTTACTGTAAGTTATTATATTATACTCAGAAGCAAGGCCAGCAGAACTGATGTGAAAGAAATGCTGAAAAAGGAAGTCAGAAGATAATCTAGTCCAGAAGTTCTTTCAGGTGGTCCAGTATCTCCGCACCAGCCTGCGGAGCTATTGCCAATGCTTTGTTGAAAGCACGGATTGCCTGATCCTTGTTTCCCTTCGTTTTAAGAAGCACCCCGAATGTATCCAGATAAGCAGCATTGTCCGGATTCTGTTTCAGTGCCTTTCTGATGCAGTCAGTGGCCTCATCCAGATCCGACTGAGATACTTTTTCCTGAGCGCACAGAAGGAAGGCAAGTGAGTTCAGACTGTTGATATAGTCCGGTCTGATCTTGAGTATGTTCCTGTGAATCTGAATGGAATCGGTCATTCTTCCCAGTTTTTCCAGAATATGGGCTCTGAAAGACAGAAGGCGCAGATCACCCACATTCACTTTAAGTCTTTCATCAGTGATTCTGAGAGCAGTCTGATATTCTCCGATCTGAATATAAGAATAGATCATCAGCCTGTAGGCATTGTCCATCTCTATGAATTTGAGATAATGAGTGATCAGATCTTCAATTACCTGAATCGCTTTTTTATAATTTCCTGTCCGTACACAGCAGACTGCAAAATTGTACAGGTCTGCGGGATCAGGAGGATCAGCGTTCTGAATTTCTGAATCAAGAATGGTCAATGCCAGAGCATAATTGCCCCTGTCCATCTCAAGAAGGTATTTTTTCTTCACCATAAATTATTGCACCAGCCCTGTGCAGATTAATTTCCCACTACAAAGTTGACAAGCTTTTCCTTCACGTAAATCTCTTTGATCATTTTTTTTCCTTCGATGTACTGAGGAATTTTTTCTGCCTTTTTGGCAAGAGAGATGATCTCGGACTGCTCCATTGTTTTTGAAACCTCAATCTGATCCCTGAGTTTTCCGTTCACCTGCACGACGATCACCATTGTATCATCTTCCAGATAGGCAGTATCTACATAAGGAAATCTTTCATGAGCAAGAGAATTCTTATAACCGAACTTGCTCCAGATTTCCTCTGCAAGATGAGGAGCGAAAGGAGCCAGAAGGAGAACAAACGGGCGGAGAATCTTCCAGGGTCTGTTGGGTTTAGGAGTCATCTCATTCACGAATATCATCATCTGTGAAATTGCAGTATTGAATGAAAGATTTTCAATGTCCACTTCCACCTTCTGTATTGTTCTGTTCAGAATCTTCAATTCTTCCTTGTCCGGCTCAGTATCGTCTGTAAAAAAAGTGCCGTCTTCCTTGTGAAAAAGTCTCCAGGTTCTGTTCAGAAAACGGAATACTCCCTCCACTCCTCTGGTATTCCAAGGTTTGGACATTTCCAGCGGGCCCATAAACATTTCGAAAAGACGGAAACTGTCAGCACCGAACTCTTTAATGACATCATCAGGATTGACGACATTCCCGAGAGACTTCGACATTTTCCTCTTGTCCTCTCCAAGAATAAGTCCCTGATGCACAAGCTTTTTGAAAGGCTCAGGAGTGGAAACATAACCCAGGTCAAACAGAATTTTGTGCCAGAACCGGGAATAGAGAAGATGAAGAACTGCATGTTCTGCACCGCCCACATAGAGATCCACAGGCATCCATTTCTGTTCCAGTTCAGACTTGCAGAATATGCTTCTGGAGACAGGATCGATGAACCGGAGATAGTACCAGCAGGATCCCGCCCATTGAGGCATCGTATTTGTTTCCCTGCGACCTGTTTTTCCGGAAGATTCATACTTCAGCCAGGATGTCGCCTTGGCCAACGCCGATTCACCGCTCTTGTCCGGCTTGTAATCTTCCAGATCAGGAAGAGTGAGAGGAAGCTCCGATTCAGGAATGTCGAATGTCAGTCCTTCAGAGGAATGTACCAGAGGAATAGGTTCTCCCCAGTATCTCTGTCTTGCAAAAAGCCAGTCTCTGAGTTTATACTGAAGTCTTTTTCTTCCGATCCCTTTTTTTTCCAGAACGGACGCAGTCTTATCAAAGGCTTCCTTATAAGAAAGACCGTTGATATCAAGTAAATCAGACTTGGAATTGATGCATTTGGATTCCTTTGAATCAAAGCATACCTCCTCTGAATCAGCTCCTGCGATCACATGGCGTATAGGAAGTTTCATTATTTTTGCAAAAGAAAAATCCCTTTCATCATGTGCAGGAACGGCCATAATCGCACCTGTTCCATAATGATAAAGTACATAATCGGAAATCCAGACAGGGATTTTTTCTCCAGTGAAAGGATGGAGCGCATAACTGCCGGTAAATACACCAGTCTTTTCCTTGTTCAGCTCGGTTCTGTCCAGATCAGACTTGAGAGATGCAGCCTTTGCATAGGATTCCACCTCTGCCGACTGTCCCTGGGATGTAATCTTTTTGACCAGAGGGTGCTCAGGGGCGAGAACCAGATAGGTGACTCCGAAAATTGTATCCGGTCTTGTGGTAAAGACAGGGATCGGATCATTCGATTCTGTTCTGAATTCAATTTCGCACCCTTCGCTTCTGCCGATCCAGTTCTTCTGCATCTCAAGCGTAGACTGGGGCCAGCTTACAAGAGAAAGATCTTCCAGAAGTCTTTCCGCATATGCAGTAATCCGCATCATATATTGACGCATAGGTTTGCGCACTACAGAGTATCCCTTCGCAGTCCACTCCTCCACTTCTTCGTTTGCCAGAACTGTTCCGAGCTCTTCGCACCAGTTGACTGGAATTTCTGCAGAATATACAAGACGCTGACCGGAAAGAATCTTCTCTTTGTCTACCGGAGATTTTGCCTTCCATTCTTCTGCAGTGAATTTATGAGCATCTGTTCCGCTCTGTTCTGTAAAAAACAGTGAAGATCCAGACTGTTCAAACTCCTGAATCAGTCCGGATATAGGCTTTGCCTTCTTTTCTCTATGATCAAAATAAGAATTATAAATCTTCAGAAAAATCCACTGAGTATGCCTGTAATAGGAAGGATCTGTAGTAGAAATCTCTCTGGACCAGTCATAAGAAAGTCCCAGACTTTTGATCTGTCTTCTGAAATTGTTTACGTTCTGTTCTGTAGTGATCCGGGGATGAATCCCGTGAGTCATCGCATATCTTTCCGCCGGGAGACCGAATGCATCCCAGCCCATAGGATGAAGGACTTCGAATCCTTTCATCCTTTTGAATCGGGAAATAATGTCTGTCGCTGTATATCCTTCCGGATGTCCTACATGCAGACCTGCACCGCTCGGATAAGGGAACATATCCAGACAGTAATACTTCGGCTTTTTTGAGCCTATGTCAGTCTTGAAGGTATTTTTTTTCTCCCAAATGTCCTGCCATTTTTCTTCTATCTCGCGAAAGGGGTAACTCATAGAACATCTGTGAATTACTTTCTTACAGAGTCAATGACTTTTATGAGTCTTTTGAATGCTGCTGAGAGACACTGTCTGCACAGGTTCTGCTGATAAAGTTTTTCCACCTGTGCGCCGCAGCCTCTGCACTGATGAATTTTTTTTGCGTCTGTCTGATTTGTTTTCTTGTATTTTTCTCTGTTTGCCGTGTCCAACTGCTCATCCAATAATTTCATTCTTTATATCCTGTTTTTTACAGTATGTAAATAACTCTGTGCATTAAGTTTCCGTTTCCGAAAACTTTTTTTAGCGGAATGGAAACGATATATTTGCAGGAGCCTGCAGTGTCAAAGAGAATATAGCTGCCCTCTCTTCATTTTTTTACGAAATTTTTTTATAAACTCATTCAAAAAATAAAGAGCATATGGAACGATTCTTAAAAAGCATATAAGAGAAAACTGAATTAGCAATGTTACTTTTTATTTTTTGCAGTTTCAGCACAATAGCTTCTTCTTAAATATGCTGATTTTAAAGGACAGAAATCATATAAGAAAATTCGAATATCCTAAATTAGAATTATGCTGATATGATTGAAAGACAGTTCAGTTATGAAAAAGGGACTTTTTTCAGAAACTGCTTCCGTATATGCCGAACTGAGGGCATTCACTGAAGACAGTTCATCAGAGAACTGAATCTAAATGACTGAATTCTGTGCAATTATCTTGACAGTATCTGCTTCCGCATGAATATAAAATCATGAAAACACTGATGCAGACTGCAGGCACAGCACATATCTGCCTTGTCCTTGCAAGTCTTTCACTTCCCTTTCTTCTGAGATGGAAGGATGAATTAGCTCCCTTGAAGAATCTATACCGTCAGATGTTCTGGACATACTCTGCCTATACTGCAGGTGTGAACCTGTTTTTCGGAATCATTTCCATCGCAGCGCCTGAGGAACTTCTGTCGGGGACAGTGCTTGCATTCTCACTGAATCTTTTCATCTGCATTTACTGGACAGGGAGAGTTTTCATCCAGTTTTTCTGCTTTGACACTTCAGATGCCCCGAAAGGCCTGAAATACACACTCGGAGAATGGCTTCTCGTATTCTGCTTCATTTCATTTTCCGCATTCTACGGGACAGCCGCCTGGATGAACTTCATGAAAAACTCATGATGACTGCGTTTCTGATTCTTATTTTCCATGAACTCGTCTTAGGATTTCTGATTCTTCACAGCAGATTTCCAAACCTGTCTGTATGGACAGGAAGGCTGAATGCAGTTCTTTCTGCAGTTCTGTCTCATTTTCTTTTCCTCGAAACCGACCCTGTCTTCAGAATGACAGTCCTTGTCACGATCCCTCTTCTTGCAATGAAGGTGCTCGTTTATGCGGAATATTCCCGCGAAGGGAAACGTCTGAATACAGTTCAGTTTCTTTCCTTTTTCCTGGGCACTGCAGGAATGAGACCGAAACTGTTTCTGTCCATGGATCTGAGAAAATTCAGATTTCATTCAGAACTTCTCGGAAAAGGGATCAGAGGAATGATCCTGGGAAGTACAGTATATTTTTTTTCGATTTATTATATCCCGGAAAAAATCTATCTTCCGAAACTGATGTGTGCTCTGGTCGGAATCAGTCTGTTTCTGCACTTCGGCATTCTGAATATTCAGACAGGTTTCTGGAACTGTTTCGATGCAAAATGCAATGAACTCTTTGTCTCACCGTTGAAATCAGTTTCACTGAATGAATTCTGGGGGAAAAGATGGAATCTGGCGTTTTCTGAGATGACAGTGCTCACAGTATTCCGCCCTCTAAAAAAATATATGAACCCTGAGACAGCTGAATTCTGCTCTTTCCTTGTTTCAGGACTTCTGCACGAGATGGCCATTTCAGTTCCGGTTCAGAAAGGGTACGGACTGCCCCTTCTGTATTTTCTCATTCACGGAATTCTGATGCAGTTGGAGAAGAAGAACAGTCTGGTCAAGTGGATTCTTTCTCATCGAATCGGAAGGCATATTTGGGTGATCTCATCCCTTGTTCTGCCTGTGCCGATTCTGTTTCATTCTGATTTTGCAAAGGAAGTCGTATTCAGACTTCCTGATCTAAGGAAACTGATGATTTGGCTTTAACAAAGTACTGAGTGCCTCTGTCAGGAGCATTCAGCATAAAACTGTCAGCGTCCTAAGCGGATTTTCATTTGAAGATGTCGATTCATTGGCGGCTGTCCCTGCATTAGCTGCCTCTTTTTTACGGCCGTCAATGCTGTATCCGTACATGAGCTCAGCTTATGTGCCGCCCTGAGAAATCAATAAATTAAATACATCTTCTGCCTATTTTATGCACAGAATTTAACAGCACTGATTATATTGATCTTTCATTTAAACGTTGATTAAAAAGGAACCGGTCATTTTTACTGAATGTAAAGCAATAAAAGAAAAATCTGTCCGTGAGACGGCAAAAAGCGTTGTCCTCCGGCACAGCACAGACAGGGAATTCAGTTATGAATGATGCACAGAATCTAAAATCGGAATTTATGGAATGGTACATCGGCAGATCGGAAAAAACAGACGGATATTTCAGAAGGATATTTCACGGAAAGCCCGAAAAGCTGGAATCAGAACTGGATGAATACAGTGAATTCTTTGATTTCAGCATATTTGACATCGGAGAAAATAATTATAAAAAATATATAAAAGATATACAAATAGCAATTTCAGACACTGAAAGTGATTTTTTTAAATACAGCAGAAAAAAGGGACATCACCGACCAAAATTCATTCTTGGAAATGAAAACTATCTGAAATTTCTGAAGGAAAAATTCCGGAAAAAAACTCTGCGGAAACAGAACACTGAAAGACATCATCAGGATGAAAGACCTTTAAATCTGATTCTGTACGGACCTCCGGGAACAGGAAAAACATACAATGCGCTTATTGAAGCTGTAAAAATCGCAAATCCATCCTTCAATACAGACCGGGACAGAAAGGAAGTCAAGGCAGAATTTGACAGACTCAGAAAAGAAGGAAGGATCGTATTTACAACTTTCCATCAGAGTATGAGCTATGAAGATTTCATTGAAGGAATCAGGCCGATTGAACCGGAAAACAGAGGACAGCCGGTCATTTACAGGGTGATTCCGGGAATACTGAAGGAATTCTGCGACAGAATCAGAAGTGCAGAGAAACGTGCTGAAAAGGCTGAATCAGAGGAAAGCAGAAAATCTGCAGAATTTAATTATCTTTACAGTGCTTTTATATACAAACTCAACAGAACAGTTTCGCAGCTGAAGGAAGGAGAATTCCATTACCTGGAATCCAGACGGGGAAAAGTAAAAATTCTGAGGATGCAGGAAGACAGTTTTCTTACTATGGATGAATCTGCAGATGTGACTGAAACGGTCAGCAGAGAAAAACTGCAGAAAATCTATGAACGGTTCAGCAGTCCGGATGAAATACTGCAGATACTGGAACAGGTGAAGACAGTCGGAACCGATTCAGGATGGTCCAACAATTCCTATGCGGCATTTATTGCACTGAAAGCGTTTGAGATTTCCTACAGAGCGGATGCAGAAAAGATGAAAAGAGATGCAAAACCTGATTATGCAATAATTATAGATGAAATCAACCGTGGAAACGTATCTCAGATTTTCGGAGAAATTATTACACTGATTGAGGAAGACAAGAGACTGGGAAGAGAAGAATCCCTGGAAGTGACACTGCCTGGGAGCCGGGAAAAATTCGGAATTCCTGCTTCACTTTTCATCATAGGCACAATGAACACGGCAGACAGAAGCGTGGAAGCACTTGATACTGCTCTCAGAAGACGTTTCAGTTTCAGAGAGACACTGCCCGAATCAGAAATCATTGCTGAAAGAGGCCGACTGAAGGACTCGGGAGGAAATCTGAACGGAATCAGTCTCCCCGAACTTCTTGATACAATGAACAGAAGAATTGAGAGACTGCTCGACAGAGATCATCTGATCGGTCACAGTTATTTTATGTCTGTATCGGATCTTCATCAGCTCAAAATTATCTTTCAGAACAGAATCCTTCCTCTTCTTCAGGAATACTTTTACGGTGATTACGGAAAAATAGGACTGGTACTGGGAAAGGGTTTTCTGGAAAAAGAAGAGGATGAGTATTACGGATTTGCAGATTTTTATGATGAGTACGACGGATCGGAATATATGGACAGAGCAGTCTTCAGAATAAAGAATGCTGCAGATATGGATGATGAGGAATTCCTGGAAGCACTGCAGCTCCTTCTGAACAGACACTGATAATAGAAATGAAGACAGTAACTCTATTTGAAAATCAGTCCCTTCGAACAGGTACGAACTTTGACGGAGAGGCCTTTTCCCACAAGGACCTTCAGGAACTTCTGAATTTTACGGGGGACAGTGTACCGTATTTTACATTGAAGAAAAACGGTGTACATTTTCATGATTTTGCCGGAATCATACAGACAGAAAATCTCAGAATTGAAGTGCTCCCGAGAGCAGACAGGTCATTTGCTGGACCGGATGAAAAGGAAATCTGGAGAAAAATTTTCATTCAGATGCTTGCTGTGACAGGAATTATTTCAGGGAGGCCACAGAACATATCCTCCAAAGCACTGAAGTCAGATTCCCTTCCGGATCTGCTTTTTGAGACTTTCATCAGAGAGACTGAATACATTCTGCATAACGGACTCATCAGACAGTACCGCCTTTCTGAAGGCAGCTCCGGCTCTCTTCGGGGAAGACTTGTCTTCGGAAAAAATATCCAAAAAAATTCAGTTCATCATGAAAAATTATACACAAAAAAAACTGAATACGACAATGTAAACCTTCTGAATATCATAGTGCATAAGGCTCTGCTCACTGTAAAGAGGCTGAATACCGGCACAGAGCTTTCAGGAAGAACAGGCACTCTTCTTCTGAATTTTCCGGAAATGCCTGATATGAGAATCAGCAGTCAGACATTTGAAAAAATCAGTTTCAGCAGAAAAAACATTCATTATAAAAACTGCATCGAAACTGCTAAGCTGATCCTTCTGAATGATCATTCTGATCGGAAAAAGGGAAAAAATTCCGGATTTGCACTGATGACTGAACTGAATGACTTATGGAAAAAATTTATATATAAAAGCATACTTGAATACCGGAAGAGGGATTTTTCCATAACAGTCCGGACAGCAGGATCTTTGTGGAAATCGGAATATTCAGACAGGAAAAAAATAAAACCGGATATCATATTGAATAAGGGCAGTGAAAACTGCATCGTACTGGATACAAAATGGAAAAACTCTCCTTCCAGTGAAGATTTCAGGAGACTGCATTCTGCATCGGAAATTTTCGGCTCGGACAAAACTGCATTCCTTCTTCCCGGGGAAAAGTCTCTGAATGGGTTTTTCCTCAATTCCCGGCAAGGCAGACAATCGGAAAAAATCTGCAGAATCATCCGAATTCCTGCGGACATAAATGTTGAACAATGGCGGAAAAACATATCTTCTTCTGTAGATGAATGGATGGACTGACCCGTCAAATAAGCTGCTTTTTTCATTGACGGCCAGCCATGAGGAAATATACTAACTGACGTCAATATGGAATTAAATTCACTCGACCTCTGGTTTCGCAGAATTCTTCTCTGGCTCACAATCGCTTCAGGAATTGTGCAGTATGCCTGGATCAACAATGTCTGGACAAACGGAATTTTCATTGTCCTGATGGCAGGGATTGTAGGCTATTATACAAATTTTCTTGCAATCAAAATGCTTTTTCAGCCCAAGCAGGGAAAGGTTCTCGGCTGGGAAGGTCTTGTGCCGAAGAACAAGCCCAAGATTGCCAAAAGTCTGGGAGAGAGCATTCAGAACAGGCTCCTTGCTCCGGAAATCATCCTCAATTACATATATGAAAAGAACCTCATTGAAATCGGGACCAGAAAAATCTCCACCTGGATTGATGAAACACTGGCAAATGAAAAAGTACGTCATACTATAAGTACTAAGATAATATCTGTCATCAGGGAAAAAGGTCCCGAGGCACTGTCCAGTGCGTTTGACATTTCAGAGGATGTGCTGAAAAAAATCGCACAGAATCCGGATGAAATCATCAAGTACTGGGGGATTGCCAGAGAGAGGATCATTGACTATATCAAATCGGAGGAAAACAGAGAGAAGATAGGCTTTATGCTGAAAAAAGTCATGCTGGAAGAAATGCCTAAACTTTCCACTGCGCTGAATGCGGCAATTGACGGGTATCTCGCAAACAAGAAGACTTTCGGCACATCTATCGGCAAGAGCCTGAAAAAGCTGGTATCCTTTGATGATGAGGCAATCAAGGATCTGCTGGAAAAATTCGTGAAAGATCCCGAAACAGGAGAACAGTTTATGGGAATTCTCGATACGCTTGTGGTTGAGATTCAGACCAAGCTGAATGCGCCTGAAACACAGAATTATATTATATCCCAAGTAGGGAGCTGGGTGAACGACCTTTCGAGTTATGCAAGACAGAATGTTCTTCCTGCAGGAATTGAAAGGCTTCAGGAAATACTGAATGATGAAAAATACTGGAAGAAGCTGGATGAATATTCATTTCGTGCAATGGAATGGGTAAAGGACAAGTCTCTGGAATTTGCAAACTCGGCAGAGGGTCAGGAATATCTGAAAACGTACATAGGAAAATTTGTGCATCAGATCAATGTGACTCAGCTAGTGGAAGAACAGGTGATGAAGCTCGATACAGACGATCTGGAAAAAATGATTCTGGACAATACGGGAGGGAATCTCGTAGTCATTCAGATTTTAGGAGGAGTGCTTGGACTCATCGCCGGCTTCATTCAGGTGAATGTGCTGTTCTCGATCCCTGTCGGAGCACTTGTTGCAGTCATAGTGTTCTCTTACAACAGGAACAGAATCAAATACCAGGATTGAACGCACAGAGTCGTAGAGACGGGTCTGAGACCCGTCTCTACGGCACAAAACCCGTGTCTACGAATTGGGATACAGAAAACCCAGATGATGAGCAGCATGTCCAAGATTCATGGTTTTCCACTCATCGTTTGTCATCTCTCCGAAAAAACCCGACGGATGAAGAGGAGACGCATTCTTTTCCAGTCTGTCCAGAAGTCCAAGTATTTCCTGAACGGCCGCTTTTTCGTCAGGTTCCTGATTATAGACTGATTTAGGATCAGTCTGCATACCTTGTCTGTATGAAGTCTGCTTCAGAAGACTTTTTTTCACCATCTTTCCTATTGTAACCTGGATGATCCAAGGCATCTTGGATGAAAAACCGTCCAATGCGCCTTTATAATAATAAGACAGATGTCTGCAAATCTGTCCTAGATTCCATTTGCCGCCCTGTTTATAACCGCCCTTGTGAAGAGACTCAATCTCTTTTTTGATATCAGAATAGGAACTGAAGTTTAAAATTCTCTTGTCTGCCATAATATCCTCTGATTCAGAAAAAATCTTCCTTTTTCCGATGCAATGATTTTTCATTTAGGGACAGGCATATCGTTATGCACAAATATGTAAAGAAAACCACGGATACACATGGATGTTTTTAGAGAAGCAGGAAAATCAGGCTTACAGTGATTTGGAATCACGTTTTTTAACTTTTCTGCTCAGATAACTTGCCACTGAGCCTTTCAAAATTGAAAATGGACACCAAAGCTATCAGCGTTTATCTGTGTTCGTGTTCTTCGTGCCTTTCGCAGTTAAATTTACTTTTCATACAGCCGCTCCAGAGCAAAAATAGAATATATTTTAATGATTTAAAAATCAAATCCCCTGTTTCTGCAGAGGTCCGCATACCAGCCGGCGCTCTTTTTAGGGGTTCTGCTGAGCGTATTTCGATCAATGTGCACAAGGCCGAAGGTCTTCTCAAATCCATAATGCCATTCCAGATTGTCGAGAAGACTCCAGGCAAAATACCCCTTCAGGTCAGATCCTTTTTTTACGGAAGTCCAGCACTGAAACAGATAATTTTTCAGATACTCAATCCTGTTATCATCTTCAATTCTTCCGTTTTCGGGCTTTTCATAAAAGCTGACACCGTTCTCGGTAATGTACACGGGCGGATTTCCGTAATCCTCCCGAATCATTCCCAGTATCTCCGACATTCCCTCCGGATAAATCTCCCAGCCCATGCTCGTAAATTTCACACCCTCGTATTTAGGCACAACCGGAAGAAAGGAATACAGAGGAAACGGGAAATTTCTGACAAGCATCCTGGTATAGTGATTGACTCCCAGAAAATCTGTTTTCCCTGAGATGATTTTCAGATCATCCTGTTTTATGTTTCCCTTGTTGGCAGAAAAAACATTTTTTGTAATGATTTCCGGATATTTTCCATGATAGATAGGATCCAGCCAGAGTCTGTTTACAATAGCATCTGCTTTTTTCTCTGCCTTCAGAGTGAGGTCCTTACGAAAGGAATGCACAGGAGACAGAGCATTCGTCAGACCGATTTTGAGATCGGATCTGCTCTTTCTCATTGCATCGAGAGCAAGTCCATGAGCCAGAAGCATATTGTGAGCAGTTCTGAGTGCACTGAAAGGAGTTCTCTCGCCTGGAGCATGAACTCCGAGCACATAACCTGTGACCATAGCTACCCAGGGTTCATTCAGAGTAATCCAGTGTTTCACCCTGTCTCCCAGTTTTCTCGTCATCAGTTCCGCATATTCTGCAAATGCACAGGAAGTATCTCTGTTCCTCCATCCTCCGCGCCTGTGCAGTTCCAGAGGAAGATCCCAGTGGTACAGTGTGACGAAAGGAGTTATATTCCTTTTAAGAAGTTCATCAGTGAGCCGATTATAAAAATCCAGGCCTTTTTCATTCACTGCACCTTTTCCGGAAGGAATCACTCTAGGCCATGATACTGAATATCTGTAAGCGTGAAGATTCAGATCCTGCATTATTTTTACATCTTCTGCATACCTGTGATAATGATCACATGCGATATCCCCCGTATCATTATTTTTAATCTTTCCCTTTTTACGCACAAATTCATCCCAGATGGAAAGTCCTTTTCCATCCTCATTGAATGCACCTTCAATCTGGTATGCAGCAGTGGCTGCACCGAAAACAAAGTCTTTTGAAAATTCAATTCTGCCGTTCAATTTCCTTCTCCAAGTTCTTCTGCAACGATCATATCCAGATTTTCAAACGGTCTGGCTCCGGGAACCATTCTGCTTCCGATAAAAAGAGTCGGCGTGCCCTGAACGCCTTTTGTTATTCCTGAATTTCTGCTGTTTTCCACACTCTGTCTGACAGAGTTTCGTTCACTGCATTCGGAAAGTTTTACTGAATCCATCTGAAGTGAAGAACCCAGCTCCTTCAAAGTATCACCGGAAAGATTCCCTGAATTTTCAAAAAGAAGCCGGAAATATTCCCAGTATTTTCCCTGTTCGGCAGCACAGCGGGAGTACATATGTGCCGTCATTGCATTATCATGAGAATCTAATGGAAAATCCTTAAAAATCCATTTAATCCTGCTGCCGTATTTCTGCCTGATTTCCGAATGACTTTTCTGAGCTTTTCTGCAGTAAGGACATTCAAAATCGCTGTATTCATAGATTACAAGGGAAGCATCCTTTCCTCCCAGAAAGGGAATCTCAGGAGCAGGCCGTCTGTCGGTGTCAGCAGACCGCAAAGTCTTTTTTTTATGCCCGCCAATACATGCGGAAAAAAGCATGGAAATCAGTATCAGAATTCTCATATGTCCAGAATTTTACTCTGTCTGTGAAACAAAACTTTTTTTTAAGCGGTTATTACTCCAAAAAATGGTTTTTGAAATGACGCTGCCCGACGAAGTCTCACTGATTCAGGAAATCCGCTTTCAAAAAATAATTGCCCACGGAAAAAAGTTCTTCAAAAGCATATATCCCTACGGAA
This sequence comes from Leptospiraceae bacterium, assembly GCA_035345895.1. Lineage (GTDB taxonomy): Bacteria > Spirochaetota > Leptospiria > Leptospirales > Leptospiraceae > DAORDI01. Next base: position 2,233 of record DAORDI010000068.1, on the reverse strand, counting down.
CAATGATAAAATGCAGAACATATCGGAACTTTTACTGAATACCCTTCGGCAAAACACGCTTACAGCGCTTTTCCTGCTTTCCTTCCTTCTTTTCAAAGGCGCAGATGCCGAGACTTCCCAGGAAAATAAATTCAAAGCATTTGTCAGCAATCCCAATGGAATGTTTCTGTATGCAGACTACAGCGACAAAAAGAACAGAATATTTGCGCCTTATCAGACTGAACTGTCCAAATCGGAAGAGACCGTCTCAGGAAAAAATGATTCCGAAACTTTCTGCAAATATGAGTTCAATAATAAAATATATTATAATTCCTGTGATGAAAATCCTGTCCTTGAATTCAGAAAACCTGACAGTGAGAGTTTTACTTATCCCCATTCTGCAAAAGTCTCCATTTACAGAATCCCTTTTCAGAACCAGGAAGTCATATCCGAGATTCCTGAATTTTCAATGATGAAAATTCATTCAGTCAGTGAGGAATGGTACGAAGCAGAATTCAATGGGAAAAAAGGCTGCATCCGCAAAGAAAACTGTATTGAAGCGGCACCATCTGATCAGGTAAAGTTTCTCCTTGAGCTGAAAGAAAAGGAAACAGACGGTTATTTCGTCGTCTCTTCCTCAAAGCTGGTTTTTTTTCCGCACAATGAACAGGACCGCAGTACATCAAAAAAGAGCACTGAGGAAATATTGAGAGGAAAACCTATTTCCGACATTGCAGAATACCTGGAAGGATCGAATCAGGAAATGAAGAAAGTTCAGACGGGAAAAGGAACAGCTCTGAAATCCATAAAAACAATAGTGTTGAAAGGATCCCGATATTATATGCTCACTTATCCGTCCGGTTACGATCTGAAGTATCTCTGGATTTCAGAAAAGGATGGAAAATTTTTATCGAAAAATGAATACTCGGAATATACCTTTTCGAAGTCGAAACACGCCAGAAATTCTGAACTGCAGAAACTGATGAAACAGTTTATGAGCACAGGAATCGACTTTCAAAAACTGGAACTGAAGAAAATCGATTTGAATAAATCAATATTTTATTTTATCAAAATCGAATCAGTATCGAAAGAACAAAACTTTATCATTGCTGAAAAGACAGAAACAGAGATCAGGTATCTGTCTGAAAACCTGAATTCTTCTCTGAATACTGAGGATGGAACATTAATATTGACTGATATGCTGGAAGACCTGGATGGAGACGGAAGTCCAGAATTTCTCTACAGAATAAAGTCGCGCACTGGACTTGGCGAGGAAGCGGGAAGATCGTTTGGCGCTTTTAAGAAAGGAAAACTGGTTCCAATTGCATTCATTGGAGATGAAAATGGAAGTTTTGTCCGCTGTGAAACCAAAGGAAAGAGGCTCAACTGCCTCTTCGAAACTGAAAATAAGAAGATCATAAAGGAGTTTATATTTTTAAACGGCAGACTCTTTGAAAAAATTTCTGACGGAACAGCAGACAAAGGGGACGGGAAAGATTTTGTGCAAATAAAAAAAGAACTGTTCCGAAAAATTCCCATTCCAGGCAAGGATGAGTAGGCTAAGGTATCCCGTCAGAAGCTGAAATTAATAGGTCAGCCTTTTTATGAAACACAGAGGAGATATTATGAACAGAAAAATCATACAGAAGACAGCAGGACACCGACATGGACCGATTACTAGACTGATGAGTCCGGGTGACATAGGACAGATCATAAAGCCTTTTATTTTTTTGGACTATGTGGATGCACCTGCAGGGGCGGGGCCGAACTTCGGATTTCACCCTCATTCCGGTATTGCCACACTGACGTTTCCTCTCAGTTTCGACATTCAGCATGAAACTTCTTCAGGACAGATTGATACTGTAGAGAGAGGAGGAATCGAATGGGTTGTGACAGGAAAAGGGATCTGGCACAGGGCAAAACCTCTGAACGGTGAGACAATGCAGGCGTTTCAGACATGGTTCTCTCTGCCTCCTTCCCATGAAACATCTGAACCTTCCGCAATGTTTATTCAGCCGAAAGATGTGCCTGTATCCGGAAATGTAAAAATACTTCTCGGTTCTTATGCTGGGAAACAGAGTCCGATTCCCGCTCCGTTCGACATCACTTATCTCTGGATTGAACTGAAGGACGGTGAAAGCTTTGTCTATCAGCCTCCGCAGACACATCAGGTCGCCTGGATTTTTTCCCAGAAAGGCACATTGGAAACGGGCGGTGAACAACTTATCAGAGAACTGGCTGTTTTTGAAGACGG
>DAORDI010000067.1:17658-21706 GCA_035345895.1 Leptospiraceae bacterium | reverse complement strand
TCCTTCCAGAACTATATAAGGAATTCCGCATATTCCATCTGCCTCAAATTCAAAGTAATCCTGAACTGTATCCAGGACTGCAGTCTGAAATGCTATGGATTCCAGTCTGCCGGTAGTGGTGAATCTTTTTTTTCCGAATGAAATCATTTTTGAGGAAACATATTTTTCCGTTTTCTTGAAAAATTTTGGGAGTATTTTTTCCCATTCAGACATACTGTTCGGATCTGAAAGAAGTTCCTCATTCACGGTAATCTCTATTTTCATTCTGCCGCTGTGCCGGACTGTATGTTTTCTGTATTTTTCAGGATTCTGTCTCAGATGAAGATTGAGTCCCTGCAGAATGACAAGCCAGAACATATCAGGAGAAATTCTAAGCGGTCTGTGCTGATCATAGGCAAAGCTGACTGCAGAAATAAAAGCATTCACCCTGTATCTGGAGAATCCCAGTTCTTCATATGCAGGTGTGTAAGGGACGCGACTCATATCTGCAAGATGTTTTTTTGAATGAGAAGAAGCCAGGATTCCCTCGCCGAATTTTTTCGTCAGAGCCTCTTTTCCCTTTTCCATCAGAATTTTATCTTTGGTCTGTTCCACTTTGGCAACTTTAAACTTGACTCCGTTTTTCAGTTTTTCCAGTTCAGGATCATCCACTGTCTGAATTTTTGGGAATTGCTTCTCCAGTTTCTCCTGTGCAGAAACCGGAATACTGAAACAGATAATGATGAAGTAAAAAAATATGCCTGAAAGAAACAATTCAATCCTGTCCATTTCTTCAGTGAAAATGCCTGTATATGAAAATACAAGAGTAAATAATGAATACGAGTACGGCTCTGCTTTTCGGTATCCAACTAGGCTGAAATTAACTTAAAAAAAGGATCTGCAAATTAAACTGCCCTGAAAAAAAAGGATGCAGCAGAAGGGAAATGAATGATTTCTATGAAGAATTATTATATTGCAGTAATTGGAATTTATTCCTGTGCATGGCTGATCCCATATTATGCGGTGACTGAGGCAGGCATAAAGCATCCTGCCGTCTGAATTCAGGCAGAGAGAAGAGTATAGCTCATCACAGTCAGCTTCCAGGAGGCGGGAAGGACTATAATACATAATATAATATATTCTCTTATTAAAAGACTTTTGAACATTCTGAAGATGCAGTACAGTGCGCAGATATCGTATCCGATTATGAAAGGGATAAGAATCGGGGACTGATCGAATCCGAAAAGACTGAGAACTGCCATGGGAAAAGAAGCAAAGCCCAGAACAAAATTCAGCACAAGCATTTCCGAGGGAACGGGAGGAACATTGTACACTGAATAAAAACCGAAATAAGAAATAAGATTGGATACAGAAAAAAGCACAGTTACGGCCAGGAAGACCTGGATTCCATTTTTAAACTTCATGCACAGATTTTCTCTCGGCAGAGAACAGTGTCCAGCACAAAAGATTCCGGCTTCTGTCTCTGTTTTATTGGACATTCCGAATTTTTTCCGATGTCCCGTTTTCTTTCTGCATACACGCCCGCTGCTACCGTTCTTCGATTCCCGCTTGACAGAAACTGCAGATTTTCAAATGTCTTTGTATGAAATACAATTCTTATTCAGTGCTCGAAAAGGGCGGACCAGTCAAGCTTGTTCAGTCAGAAAAACCCGGGCTGGGAATGCTGGAATGCAGAATCAAAATCCAGACTTGCGGCATCTGTCACAGTGATCTGCATATGATAGACAATGACTGGAGAATCAGCAGATACCCTCTTGTACCTGGTCATGAGATTGTAGGCACTGTAATTGAGACAGGTGCAATGGTGGGACATCTCAAAATCGGAGACCGTGCCGGAGTCGGATGGCAGGCAGGAGCCTGTATGGAATGTTCTGACTGCATTCGGGGAGATGAAAACCTATGTGAGAAAAATATAGGGACGATAGTCGGAAGGGACGGAGGGTTTGCCGAGGAGATAACTCTGGACAGCAGATTTGCGTTCCGTATACCGGACGGTCTTCCTTCCGAAAATGCATCGCCTCTTTTATGCGCAGGCATTACTGTCTATTCTGCACTGCATTATGCAGGAATGAGAGGAGGAGGAAATATAGGAGTAATCGGAATGGGAGGTCTTGGTCATCTTGCAGTTCAGTTTGCAGCCAAACTCGGAAACAGAGTCACTGTATTTACAACGAGCGAGGATAAGGCAGAATTTGCCAGAAGTCTCGGTGCTTCTGAAGTTCTTATCAATCCTAAGAGAAAGGAGAAACCTTCCGGAAAATTGAATATCATTATTAACACAGCACCTAACGATCTGGACTGGTCTTATTTTCTCAGTCTTCTGGACAGTGACGGCACACTGACTTTTGTAGGAGTGCCTCCTTCACCTATGGAGCTGAATATAGGACAGCTTCTCAGCAAAAGGAAAAGAATCACAGCAAGCCCAATCGGCGGAAGGGCAATTATGACTGAAATGCTTAAGATTGCGGCCGATCATAAAGTATTTCCTGTCATAGAAGTATTCCCTCCCTCAGAAATTGAAAAGGCAATGGATAAAGTCAGACAGAATAAAATCAGGTACCGTGCAGTAATTGATTTCAGGAAATCATGATAAAAAAATTAAAAATATTGAATATGTATTTATTCATATTCTGCTGTACTCTGTCTGGACTGTATTCCGATGAACTTCTTTTCAGGGAACCGGAAGTGAAACCCTCAGATGCATTCTCAATGATAGGAGACAGCAGAACTCAGTATATTTTTCTTCCGGGCAATCCGTCAGCCGACTGGGAGGATGAACCTTATCTCGGTCAGTACAGGTCAGCCTGTTCCGGAGGAAAGACAGGCATTCAGAACGCAGGGATAGCAGGAAGCACTGCGTCCGACTGGATATCTATTCTTCGGGACGGCAAACTCAAACCGGAGTCCCTGCATGAAAGGGTGGTCGTTCTTGTGGGCGGAAACGATGTGCTCAGGCATATTCACAAGTGGAAGGGTGCATATTCCTGGAACATCACAGAGAGAGAGGAAATTCTCGATGCAATTCACAGTGATGTGAAGGAAATCGTAAGAATACTCAGATCCTGGAACAAATCAGTCATTGTGCAGACTCATTTTTATGCAAATCCTAAAGTGAAGAAGGCTTCAACAAAAGCAGTGAATCAGGGAGTGACGGGACTGAATCTGAGACTTTATGAATCATATTATCCTAAGGATGACGGGAAGAGCTACGACAGCGAAGTCAGTCTTGCATTTGTAAAGCCGGAGTTTGATTCAAAACTGTTTTTTGACCAGGTGCATCTGAATCATTTCGGGTTCCAGTTCCATTCCTATTTTCTGAATCTGGAACTTCAGAAGCGGTGCTGGTGGTAGAATAGTATTTAATGCTGCAGTATCCTTCCATTTGTAAAGAACATATATGCGCCATTTTCCCTGATCAGCTGTTTTGCTTCACTTTTGACTCTGTATCCGAAAAAGATCAGTCTAAGTTCATAATCTAAAGCTGTTTTTCTGAGTTTGTCCGCGATCCTAAAAAATCTTCTGGCCTCATCTGCTGTCACATTGCTTTTGACTTCTCCTAAGACTAAAAGCCTTTTTCCTTCTGCGATTCCCTGAATCACCAAATCAAATTCAATTGGCTTGCCGTTTATATCAATTTCTTCCCTAATGGAAGTGCTTTCAATCTGCATCTGCCAATGTTTTTCCAAAAGCTCAGGAACAACTTCCATGGAAAAATCTTCAAGAGATCCTCCGAAAGACTCAGAAAGCCCGCCTACCTGTTTTGCCAGAGTCTTCAAACTTGTTTCGACAGAATCCATCCTTAATGACAGTCTGTTCACATCCGTCTTCAATGAGTTCATATCCGTTTTCATGGTATTCATATCTGTTTTCAGAATATTCACGTCCGTCTTCATTGTGATCATATCCGTTTTCATGATATTCATATCTGTTTTCAGAGTATCCACATCGGTCTTCAGAATATTCACATCAGTTTTCAATGTGCTTACGTCAGTCTTCAATGTGCTCACATCTGTTTTCACAGTGGTCATATCAGTTTTCAGAGTATTCG
>DAORDI010000067.1:0-17558 GCA_035345895.1 Leptospiraceae bacterium | reverse complement strand
TTCAATGTGCTCACATCTGTTTTCACAGTGGTCATATCAGTTTTCAGAGTATTCGCAGTTTCTCTGATGTCAGTGACTGCAATTTCCAGTCCGTTCAACTCTTCCTTCTTTACTGAATCAACGGAGCCTGCAGCAATAGTTTCGGCGAGTAAAGAGGACTGTTCTTTTGAAAAGACAGGTTTGAATTTTTCTTCCAATTCAATCAGAGTGGCCATGATTTTATATTGGTTTTTTTTAAGTCATCGGTCAAGGAAAAAACTGGAAAATCCGTATGCTTTAAGACTGTTATTCGCTTTGGCAGGTATTTTCAGTCTGCATACTTCATTTTCGGCAGGGGAGGGCTGCAGGCAGGAAGGTATGCTGTGATGTATTTTTATGAGTTTTTAATGAAAATGGAATCGGGGAGTAAATAAGACAGAGCCCGCAACGATGCGGGACTCCGATGCTTTCGTCTGTTTTAGACAGTTCCCGCTTTAAGCTTGTCAGTAAAAAACTGAAGTTTGTATTTTGTTTTCAGATCCTGCACTGATTTTTTCATTTCCATTTCCGATTTTGACTGAATCATTTCATGCCTGATCCTGTCTTTTGCCTGATCGAAACTCATCTTTGCATATGCAGTCGACTTGCCTGCTTCATACACAGATTTGACTTCTGCATCCGAAACTTCTCTGTTTTTAGTCTGAATGTCTTTTACGAAAAGTGCCCAATACAGACTTCTGTCCATAAATTTTTCCGCTGTCTTGTACTGCTCGGAAGCTCTGACTGTTTTCCCTTTGTCTGAATCAGCAATTACTTTTCCGGGAATGATCAGATTATGCAGGAATCTCTGCATTTCAAGCATTTCGGCTGATCTGTTCGGAGAACTGTTTCTGTATCCGTTGATCTTTGCAAATTCCTTTTCCAGGTCTGCAACTGTAAATTTTGTTTCACCCTTTGACAGCAGAACAGTTTCCGGTTTTTCCTTGGAAAGAATATCGGGACTCTGTTTTGCAACTTCTGCAATCAGATATCCGGAATCCTGCAGAAGTTTTTCAAACTCATCGGGCCAGATCTTTTCTTCAAATTTTTTGGTATAGTGGTTTGCAGTCATCTTCGCTTTTTCAGAAAGCTTTGGATCGTCCTCTGCATAATATTCCGCAGATTTTTTCTGATTTTCATTCTGAGCAGCATTCTGATATTCGATTGCCATTTCACGAAAGTCCTTGAATTTTCCTTTCAGATACGCTTCCAGTTTTTTTGCCTTCACTTTTTTGACTTCAGTAATTCTGTAGATGTAACTGTTTCCTTCAAATTCTTTTTTATAGAACTTTCCGTCTTTTTTTTCAATCCCTTCCTTGAACACAAGTTCAGTCAGCTGAGAGGCAAGACAGTTGATGCACTGAGGTTCGAGATATCCTGCAAGAGCCTTTCTGCCTTCTTCTTCAGTATTTTTCATGATAAATTCATTAACAGCCTTCTTATCTGAAAGAGCAGAAATTTCCTTGAAGACAGCTTCTGATTTTTCACTTCCGCCTCTCATAAAAATAAACTGTATCTCTGCCATTTCCATATCCCTGTCTTCCTTGACCTGGTTCAGGAAATTTCTGATGTAAAGATTTACAGTCAGCTGTCTTTCTGAAATTTCTCTCAGGTTTTTATAATCGGCAGTCTCTTCCACTTTTTTGCCTGAGTTTTCTTTCTGAACAAGGGACTGAATTGCAAGATTTTCCAGAACGGAAGTCTGATTTTTAATCGATCCGGTGGTTTCATTTATCTGAATATTCTGCAGTGCATAATAATCACGGATATCCTGACGGATGATTTTTCCGCCTTCGAAAACGGCAAGTTCTTCGTTGCCTGATTTGCATCCTGCTCCGAATGAAACTGCCAGGAGAAGAATGGAGAATGAAAGTTTATTCATGTCAGTACCTTCTTATGTTTTTTGGTTTTTCTGCTGTTTTGATGACCGGTTCCGGAAGTTTTTTTTCTTCTTTGACTGGAAATATATTTTCCGGAAGCTGTATTTCCATATTCAGTATTTTTGCTTTCTTTTCTTCGAGTTTTCGAATTTCTTTTTCGATGGATTCAAGAATGCTTGCACTGTAGTCTCTTCCATCCGGAATTTTCTTTCTGGCTTCCTTGAGTTCATCAATATCCCGTTCGATTGATTCAAACAGAGACTGCAGTTCAAACAGTTTCATTTATTTTTTACCGGCTGAAAACATCTGATAGTGGAAAGAAAAAAAAAATCAGTCATTCAGTCAAAAATTAAACAGTCTGATTTTTACAAAAACAGTTTTTTTAATTCAGGGCATGAAAAAGTAGGATGTGTCGTCAGGATTTGAAATCAGTTTGTTTCCTGCAAGATTTGTCGGCAGATCAATTTCAATATCCAAAATCAGGCCTTTCAGATTTTCGTACTTTTCTATTTCCAAATGAATGCTTTTCTGCAGAACTTCAGAATATTCTCTTTCCTGCGGAATCTTGTGAATTGTCTGTTTCAGAGAATCTATGTCTTCATTGATGGATTCATAAATGGAATAGAGATCCTTGACATTCATATTTCCTCCTGCACAGCCTGTGGCCTAAGTGTATTTTCCGGCCTTCTTTTTTTCAAGAAAAAATTGGTTTGGGCGCTTAAAAAATCACTTTGCAAGGTACTGCAGTGTACAGGATAGTTTTATACAAATGGAGCTGAACAATCTTGACGTTTTTGTGGAAAGGATCGAAAATATCGCAGTAATGCGGGTAGAGGGTGTAATCAATTCTCTTACATCTCAGAAGTTTCTCGAAGAAGTCAAACATGCCGGCAGAAAGGGCGGGCTCATCATCGATATGGAGGAAATCAGCCTGATTTCTTCGATGGGCATCGAGGTACTGAAAAAAGTCAGTGACTGGAGTTATACTTCCGGAAACAGAATTGTTCTCTTAAACCTTTCTCAGCCAGTAAAGCAGACATTGAATATGCTCGGAATGCTCAGGATTTTCAGTATAGCTCCAAATGAAGAAATAGCCATGAAAATGGTCACTAAGGTTAAATGAGGGATTTGATGGATGGTTTTAACATTCACCGAAAATTGTTTCATCTGATCGGATTTGCTGTTCCCGCATCATTGTATTTTGATATCTGTTCTGGGGCTTTTGGACTTAAGTATGCGACAAGGGCAATCCTGTTTACTGTTCTGGCCGCAGTTCTGATTTCCATGTCCTTTTCAGAATTTATCCGCCTTCACAATTCTGCATTCAATGAGTTTTTCCAAAAATACTTTGGCAAGCTGATGAAAGAGGCGGAAAAGAACAGGATGAACGGAACAATTCCTTACATTCTGTCCAATGCACTTGTGGTTGCTTTTTTTCCGGCTCAGATCATTTTTCTGGCAATGGGCTGTCTGCTGATAGGCGATCCAGTTGCCGCCTTTTTCGGCTCCAAATACGGCAAATACCGCTTCTACAACGGAAAGTCACTGGTAGGGGTAGTGGCATTCATCATTGGTTCTATCATTGCGTGCACGATCCTGATGTTCCTTTTTCAGGCGACTTACGGAGACAGTCTGTATTCCGCAATGAAGGCAGGACAGTTTTCATCCTTGGCTTTTTTTGGAGTTGTCATCGGTGCAGTTTTTTCCGGGCTAGCCGAATTTTTCTCCGGTCACGGACTGGGAGGACTTTTGGAAGATAATCTGCTCATTCCTATTGTTGCATCCCTTGTTCTGGCATATTATGCAAGTTTTGCCGGACTTGCCGCATCTCAGGAACTTTTCTTTCCTATTCAGGAACTGTTTACTAAGGTTTGATTTCTCTCCGCCAGATTTTAACAGTTATTCGGAAGTCGGAAAAAAACTTGACTTTGCAGGCAGTTGTTTTGATCTGAGCATATGCAATTTCATAACAAAGCAGATTCTATTCAAATGCTTTCTGTGGTGGTCAATGTTTCTTACATAACCACCGGGGAATTGTAAATTTATAATCGCCGGTACTGCCGGCGGACCTAGAGTGCACTCATTCAACATCTTCCGGCTTCACCGGGAGAGGGAGATATGAGAGAAACTGGTGCTCAATACTTAATCCGATTTTTAGAGTCAAAGAATGTAACCTGCATTGCAGGAATGCCCGGAGGTTCAATCCTTCCCGTGTATGATGCATTGTACGGCAGTCGAATTCAGCATATTCAGGCAAGGCATGAGCAGGGAGCCTGTTTTATTGCGGGAGGAATTGCAAGGGCATCTGGGAAAACGGGAGTAGTTTTTGCCACTTCGGGACCTGGGGCTGCAAACCTGCTTACTGGACTGGCTGATGCGAAGATGGATTCGGTTCCCTTGCTCGCGGTAACAGGTCAGGTTCCTCGGGCCCTGATTGGAACCGATGCATTTCAGGAACTGGATATCTGCAGTATGTCCATTCCGGCTACGAAGGCACGGTTTTTTATTGATTCACCGGAAAGTCTTGCCAGGAATCTTCCAATCGCATTTCATACAGCATCCACTCCTCGATTTGGTCCCGTACTGATTGACATTCCAAAGGATATTCAGTCAGAACTGTACGAGTATCCTGATTTATTTCCAAATCCGCAAACGGAATTAAGAGAGAGGTCTCTGCCGGATCTGAGAGAATGGATCAGTCTTCTGGAAAATTCAGAGAAGCCGATTCTGTACCTTGGAGGAGGGTGTATTGCTTCCAATGCTTCGGAGGAAATTATTCAGCTTTCCGAGAAAAATGGAATTCCGGCAGTATCCAGTCTGAACGGCCTTGGAGTATTTCCTGCATTTCACAGAAACTTTCTGGGAATGCTCGGTATGCACGGCCTCCCTTTTGTCAATTACGCTCTGGAAGAGGCCGATCTGCTTTTTGCTCTGGGTACCAGGTTTGATGACAGGGCAACCGGGAAATTATCCGAGTTCTGTCCCAATGCAAAAATCCTCCATATTGATATTGATCGGAGAGAATTGAATCGTCTGAAGAAGGCGGATCTTTCTGCTGCTTTCGACATTAAGGAATTTCTGAAGATTCTGCTCCCTCATATTTCAGAAAGGTCGAGGGATGTCTGGAATTTCAGAATCTCTGAAATCAGAAGAAATTCTTTCTCGGCTGCAGAGACTGTATATAATTATGATAATCCATCTTTTTATATAAGAAAGGCGGCAGACTGTATGAATCCTTATGATATCACTGTTACAGATGTAGGACAGCATCAGATGTGGACAGCCCAGGTCTATCCGTTTCAGAAGCCCAGAACCTTTCTCTGTTCCGGAGGACTCGGAACAATGGGGTTCGGTCTGCCTTCTGCAATCGGAGCATCCCTTGCTTTCCCTGAAAAAAGAGTTCTGTGCATTTCCGGAGACGGGTCCATTCTTCTGAACATTCAGGAACTTGCGACGCTCCGCGAGCTGAATCTGAATGTGAAGATTCTGATTCTGAACAATTCGAGCCTCGGGATGGTGCGTCAGCAGCAGGAACTTTTTTATGGAAGCAGATTTTCGGAATCAGGGTTTATAAGCAGTCCCGATTTTGCAATGCTTGCAGCTTCTTTCGGAATTCCTGGCTTCCGTCTGGATGACAGAAGGGAATCGGACTCACTGTTTGAAATATTCTTTGAGAGTGCCGGACCTGCATTATTGGAGATTCCGATTCAGGAGAGTGCAAAGGTATTTCCTATGGTGCCTCCCGGAAAAGCCAACAGAGAAATGATTCTTTCTTCGGAGGGTTAATTGATTCTGCTTAGGAGAACGGGATTCATCCAGTGTCAGAATGAAGTCCCAGTCTCCTGTCCAGTCTGCAGATTTCAGAAGTCTTTCGAGGATGTTCTCCAAAAGTATCCTCATTTCTACTGCAGTCATTCCTGTGCCGTCTTTTTCAGAACCCTCATCTTTGCAGATCTGGATGCAGGATTTTCCTTGAGTTCAGCGTCGGAAGGAGTGACCGGTTTTTTTGTAATGATTTTATAATGACCTAATTTTTCCTGTTCCTTGAATTTCTGCTTGATGATTCTGTCCTCCAGACTGTGAAATGAAATCACTGTGAGTATTCCATTTTCCTTCAGATATTCCGGCATTTTCAGAACGGCTTTTTCTATGTGTTCCAGCTCCCTGTTTACATGGATCCTGAGTGCCTGAAAGGTTTTTGTGGCGGGATGAATTCCTTTAGAATGAAATTTTCTGGGTATCGTTCTGTAAATCAGATCCGCCAGATCGGCATTTGTACTGAATTTTTTTTTCTTCCGTTCTGTCACAATTGTTTCTGCAATTTTGGATGCCCAGGATTCTTCACCGAACTCTTTAATGATTTTTTCGAGTTCTTCCTTTCTATATCTGTTCAGAATATCGGCTGCAGTCTCATCATATTCTCCGTCCAGATTCATATTCAGTTCCTCTTCACCCTGAAAACTGAATCCCCTTTCCGAACCTTTGAGATGATACATTGAAATTCCCAGATCAAGAAGTATGCAGTCAAATTTTTCGCCTTCATTCGGGATATAATCAGAGAAATTTACATTAATAAATCTGCATCTGTCCCAAAAATCCTTCAGTCTGAGTCTTGCTCTTTCTAGCATCACGGGATCTCTGTCTGTCAGAAGGATATCTGCATTCGGAAATTCTTTCTGAATCAGAAGGCTGTGGCCGCCTTCACCTGCTGTTCCATCCCAGAAAGAAGGAAATTCTGAATGAATATGTTCCCTGCAGGACGATATTACATTCCTATGCATTACGGAGTAATGAGAAAATATCTCGTTCATCTGCAGAGCGATTTCAGAAGGACACCTTTGCTGAAAGATTCCTGAGGGAGAAGTTCAATCTTTTTGGAGCCTGATTCCTTCAGCATTGCATTTGCATATGCAAGAGTATAACAGAATCTCTTGGACAGATTCTTTCCGAATCCCTGTCTCTGAAGCTGATCAGCCGATACAGAGCAGAACTGAGAAGCGGAAAACAGAAGAACACTTTCTTCAAGACTGTTGGACTTGAGATTGTCACGGAATGATTTCCAGAATTCTCCATAAGCCACTGTAGTGTCCTGACTTGCTCTGCTGAAATTCAGTTTGTCTTCCAGGACTTTTGTGCAGGCCGCAAATTTTTCGGCCCCGGACTGTGTATCTGTGAAAAGTCTGGAAAGCGACTGTCGGCAGGGAGAAAATTCTTTCGAACTGCTGAGCTTGTCATAGTATTCTTCAGGGCTGAAACTGAAATTATTGGACTGAAATCTGCCTTTTTCAAGTGTTTCATTCCATCTGTCACCTGAATAAAAAATATCCGGTGAACTGTCTGCATCTGCTTCTATGGATTTCCTGAGAAATATGCCAAATTCTCCCAGAACGGGCTGCTCCATTTTGATGCTGATTTTTACTTTGCTGAGATGAGAATAGAGATTTGATTCGAAGCCTTTTTCCTCCGGCAGTCCCTCTTTAGGGATAAAAAGTATTTTTTTCTCCACGGAAGAATATTTTGGAAACTTCAGATTAAAGTCAGAGATTTCACTGATCAGAATGGAAGAAAATTCTTTTGAGCTCAGGCCTAGGAAAGGTTTGTCTTCATGAATGTATCTGCATTTCCATAATTTATCCGGAATAAGCTGGACTCGGCACTCGGGATATTTAGATGTCTCAAATACACAGAGCTGTGTTTTTTTCAGACCCGATTCTACCGTAAAGGTAAAGTAGGATTCTTCCAGCTGAAGAACTTTAGGCTGTGTACAAGAGTATAAAAGTAAGACTAGGAACAGAAATTTCAAAACTAAAAAATTCTATTACCTGAGATTAGAGAGTTCTCTGTATGCCCGAATTGCACCGTCAATCAAAGTCTTAGTAAATGTAAGAGAGATTCTGGCTTTTTCTGCAGCGATCATCACGTCATGTGCATCCACTGAATTTGGATTGAATGCAATCTTTTGAGTCAGGTCGTCTGCATTCGTCTGAAGGTCATTGACCTTTTCCAAGGATTTTTTCAATACATCTGCAAAACTTTCAGATACATTGTCAACATTTTCTGCCGGTTTCTGCGTGCCGTAATGACGCGCATCAGTGACATTCAGTTTAATCTTGTCACCCTGAGGTGCTGTAAATTTTGGATAAATTCCGGAATTAAAATCAATAAAGCTCATTTTTTATCAGACCCTTCCTATTTCCATTGCTTTGTTGAACATAGATTTGCTTCCGTTAATCATCTGCACATTTGCTTCATACGATCTGGATGCAGAAATCATATCTGTCATTTCAGTCACAATGTTTACATTCGGATATTCCACATACCCTTTTTTTTCTCCGACCTGAATGGAGTCAGGGTGAGATGGGTCATAGACCAGCCGAAGAGGGGACATATCCTTTTCTACTTTAAGTACTTTTACTCCCTTTCCTTCACCTGTGGCAAGTCCGAATGGATATACAGGACTTCTCCATCTGGTGCGCATATTGATCGGACTCATTACCACCCGATCTCTTCTGAAAGGGCCGTCACCGTTGGTATTTCTCGTTGTAGTCGAATTGGCTATATTGTTGGAAATTACGTCCATTCTGAGTCTCTGTGCAGAAAGGCCGCTGGATGAAATATTTATGGATGTAAAAAGCCCCATTATACAGTCCTCATTACTGTATGGAGCTGACGGAAGTTCTGGTTCAGTCTTTCAATCATCAGTGAGTAGATCATCTGATTATGAGATGCTTCTGTGACTTCTTTTTCCATATCCACATTGTTTCCGTCCGCTCTCATGGAAGTCAGATAGTCGATGTTTGCTTTTGGATGTACTTCTCTGAAGTCCTGAGATTTGAAAAATTCAATATGTCTGGAGTCTGTCGTGAGGGTTGGAACAGCTTTCTGTTTTTCAGTGCTTTCTGATTCAATTGCTCTTTTCAGCTGCTCTTCAAAGAGAACTTCACTTCTTTTGAAGTGGGGGACATCCACATTTGCAATGTTGTCAGAGAGAACCTGTCTTTTGAGCATGGATGCGCCGAGCCCTTTTTCCAGAACTGTCTGAGTTTTCATAAAATAGGTAGATTCGAACATAATACCCTCAAATGTAATTTCGGTCAGAAAAGTTTTTCTTTTAGAAAAAAAAGTTAAGCAAGTGCGAAAAATAGCGAAAATAGAATAGAGACACTATGATTTCCCTTTCAGAATTTCTAAAAACAAAACCGATCGAAACTCCGGAAGCATTTTCAGTAAAATCCGAGAAAAAAACTGCATTTTCCGAGAATTCTGATGTGGTGGAGTCCAAAAAGCCATTTCAGGAATTTCTGAAGGAAGCATCACAGGAAAAAACTCCTGCGCAGTCCGTTGCAGTGGCTGTTCCTGCAGAGATTACTGTCGAGGAAACCCCTGAGCCTGAGGATGACTCTATTTCTTCTGAGGATGAATCCGAGGAAGAGGGGCTCGAAATTCATCTGGAAAAAGGCGAATCGGAGGAGCCTGCGGTTGAATCAGTAAAGGATCTCAGAGTCAGACTTGCTGAAGATTCGGCGGAAATCATTGAGAAGAACCCGAAACAGTCCAAAGAGACTGTTTTTGAGAGAAAAGAATCTGATTCGTTGGAAAAAGATTCCATAGAGACATTAGCCGTTACTGAATCAGAGGAAACAGATTTTTCTTCGGAAAAACAAAAAGTCTCTTTCCGCGATTCCTTCTTTCAAAATGAAGAAATTGCAAATAAGGAAGAAGTTGTCTCTGAAATGTTCTCCATTCGAAATGAAAAAGAGGGTGTCGAAATCCTCACCGAGAACAATAGAAAAGAAGAGGATCTCCTTTTAAGTCTGGGAAAAGAAAAAAATCTGAAACAGATCCCTTCTGAAAAAAAAGATAAAGAAATCATCTCTGCCAAAGAACCCGAAAAACAGCCTGTTCCTCCTTCCGAAAGAATTGCACAGCAGCCGGAAAGCAGTGCCTCAGTGTTTTCAAATGCAGTGCAGAAGGAACCGACTTATCAGGATCTGCTGAAGAAACTTTCGAGTGAAGCCAAACGAATCCAAACTCCTCTGAAAGAAAAACTTTCGGAGAAGGAAAAGACTGAGAGTTCCGAAAATCCAAAATCAGTTCAGCTTTCCGTCTTACATTCCAAAGAAAAAAAGACAGACTCTGAGATGAATATGAAGGAGACCGTGCAGACAAGAAAAGAGACTGCCCGTCTTCCTGAAGAAGCTCTTCAGATCAAAAATTCCAAGGAAACTTCTCTTCCCGTTCAGAACACAGAATCATCGCCCCGAGTAGAGGACAGGCAGATCCCTCTTTTTCAATCCCTGAGACAGAACAGGACAGAAAAATCCAATGCTGAGCTTTCCTTTGTATCCAACCCTAAGGAAGTGCTGAAAAATAATTTTTCCGAAATACTCAAATCCGTAAGAACAAATATTCTGGAAAATGGAAAATCGCAGGCAGATATTATCCTTCATCCTAAAGAACTTGGAAGAATGAATATTCAGGTTTCTCTGGAAAGAGATTCTCTCCATGGAAGAATTTTTGTGGAAAATGAAAATGCCAAATCAGTGCTTCTGAGTGATCTGTCCGCTCTCCATAAAGAGCTGAAGGACATCGGGATGGAACTGGCCTCTCTTCATGTGGATCTTTCCGGAAATCCGGGATTTGCGGCAGAAAAGGGTGCATGGCAGGAAGAATTCGGTTCAAGTTCAGCAAAGAAATCATCCTATAATGAAAATTCAGCATCAAAAGAAGTGAGTGCTGAATATGTCCCTGATCCGGACAGAATTTTGGACATCAAGGTCTGATATGCCTAAGCCAATACAGCAGAACCCCGCCGAATCGAATGAGTCTGCCAGAAACAGATATCTGGATTCCGATAAAAAATTCAATCTGAAGGACCATCTGGATAAACTCAAAAAAGAGGATGCCAGCGGTCTGAAAGGAATAGAGATTCGAAATACTCCTAAGCAGCTTGGAAAGGATGATTTTTTAAAACTTCTGATTACTCAGCTATCCAAGCAGGATCCGACGAATCCGGTCAAGGACCAGGACTTTATTGCTCAGATGGCCAATTTTTCCAGCCTCGAACAGATGAAGAACGTTGCACACAGTCTGCAGAAACTGGAAATGAGACAGTCTTACAATCTGGTAGGAAAATTAGTGAGCGGTCCTGATTTTCTGAACGGGGAAAACGTGACAGGCGTTGTAGGCGCAGTTTTTTTTGACGGCGACGGAAAGGCCTTTGTCAGAGTTTCCGGCCGTACAATTGAAGTGGATAAGATCCAGCTCATATCCAGTCCGGAAGTAGTAAATTCAGAGAACATTCAGGAAGAAATGAAAAAAGAGAACAGTTCTGCTAAAGATCCTTCATCTTTTCCTAAAAAAGACCGAAATATACAGAGTGAAGACTCTAATCTGAATCAGGAATACCCAGGTTCAGTAAAATCCAGACGAAATGCATATAAATAAGGACCAGAGAGGAACAGGCTTATGATGAGATCACTTTATTCAGGAGTTTCCGGACTGAAAAACCATCAGGTAAGGATGGATGTAGTGGGAAACAATATCGCGAACGTAAATACTCATGGTTTTAAAACCGAAAGAGTGACTTTTCAGGATATGATTTCTCAGGAACTTCAGGGTGCTTCTGAACCTAAGGACAATATCGGAGGTATCAACCCTAAGCAGGTCGGTCTCGGATCTCTGGTCGCTGCAATCGACAAGATCATGTCTCAGGGTTCCTTTCAGTCTACTGGAAAGAATACCGACGTAGGGATCTCTGGCGAAGGTTTCTTTATCGTGAAAGACGGTGACAAGCAGTTCTACACAAGAGCCGGTGCTTTCAACGTAGATAAAAACGGGTATTATGTGAATCCTGTCAATGGGTTCAAGGTTCAGGGATGGAATTCCCGGATCGATGAGACTGGAAATAAATACATCAACTCTTCTGCAACAGTGGAAGATATCGTTCTTCCTATTTATTCCAAAGAGCCTGCAAAAGCAACCAAGGAAGTAGAATACAAATCCAATCTGAATGCGGCTGCGCTTGCTGTTCCTGATGATGCCACTCCTGAAGAAAAAATCAAATTCATCAATGATCCTGATCCAAAGAAAAGAAGAGGTCACGCCACTTCCATTATCGTATTCGATGATCAGGGGATGGAACGAGAACTCAGACTCGAAATGTACAAGGTCCGTGAAAATGTATGGAAGGCTTCCGTAAATATGACTGAGGCTTCTCAGGTGACTGTGGATGTTGTCGGAAGCGGCGGACAGAACACTCAGCTTCCTGGTAACAAGGAGTTCGAAATCGGTTTTTCTCCTGACGGAAGAATTGTAAGTGTAAGTGACGGAGTGGATGCTCAGTCTGCAGGTAAGCTGACTGCAAATGTATCTTTCAGAATTCCAGGAAATCCTACAATGCAGACTTTTGCGTTAAATCTGGGCGAGGCAGGAATGGTCAACGGAGTCACTCAGTTTTCAGCAGATTTTACTACAAAAGCTGTCAGACAGGACGGATATCCTATGGGGTATATGGAAGCATTCACAATTGACAACTCCGGTACAGTGACTGGTGTGTATTCGAATGGAATCACTCAGCCTCTTGCCAGAATTGCACTTGCCATCTTCACTAACCCCGCAGGACTCAACAAGGCCGGTGATACTCTGTATACATATTCCATTAACTCAGGAGAAGCAAATATCGGTGAGTCTGGAATTGCAGGAAGAGGAAAAATCAATGCCGGCCTTCTCGAAATGTCAAACGTGGATCTTTCAGATCAGTTTACTGATATGATTGTGACTCAGAGAGGTTTCCAGGCAAATTCCAGAACCATCGTGACTTCTGATCAGATGATTCAGGAAGTTCTCGGTCTGAAGCGATAATTAGAATTTTATTTTCTGCCGGCTTTTCTGCCGGCTGTATTTTTGTTTCCTCAATGCGAAAAACTCTTGTCTTTTACCTTTCCTTCTCCAATGATTCCATAGAGGCATTTTCATGAAGACCGACAAATTCATATTTACAGACAGACCTGAATTGTCCGCTCTTCTGGAGCCGTATTCAAAACAGATCGGTGCTGAAATTGTTTCTCTGGAAGAGGTGCTGGAAAGAACTGAAGATCTCGAAAGCAGTTCCAAGTTCAAAAAAGTCATCTTTTATCTGAAGAGTGAAAGCCTGATACAGAATCATAAGCGGATCAGGCATTTCCTGATGAAAGATTTGAGCATTATCTCACTGATCATCATCAATGCACCTCTGGGAGAAGATGTGCTTTCTCAGACTGACCTCGAAAATGATTTATTTTATACAAATATTAATGATGATGCACCTGCCGTATTCGCTGCAAAGACAATTGTAAATGCATTTGCTCATCTTCAGCTGAGGGTGGAAAGTTTTGAACTCCAGTACAAAGTGAATCTCAGTACAAGTCACATTTCCAAGCTGACTAGAATCGGGGTAAGTCTTGCAACAGAAAAGGACTATACTAAACTTCTGAGAGACATTCTTTTCAGTGCAAGGGAGATTTGTGCTTCAGACGGAGGATCTCTGTATCTGGTGGAAAGAGATGAGAAGGGGAATCCAAAGAATCTCAGATTCAAAATATCTGCACTCGATCTCAATTCATCCGAGTTTATTCTTCCAATCAACAAACAGAGCATTGCAGGATACGTTGCATATACAGGTAAAGTGCTGAATCTGACAGATGTATACAATCTGGATCCAAATGTAGAATTTCGATTCAACGGTGAATTTGACAAGATAAAGAACTACTATTCCAAAAGTATGCTTGTCGTACCTATGAAAAATCACAGAGGTGAGGTGATTGGAGTCATTCAGCTCATCAACAGAAAGAAGAATTTCCATCAGAAACTCACTCTTGAACAGATGAAGGGTTCAGAGGTGATTGCCTTTGACAAGTATTCGGAAGAACTTGTGATGAGCGTTGCCGGACAGGCAGCGGTTGCCATTCAGAACAATAACCTTATTCAGGAAATTGAAACCCTGTTTGAGGGTTTTGTGACTGCTGCAGTCAGTGCTATTGAAGCAAGGGATCCCACTACAAGCGGTCATTCTTTCCGAGTGGCTGATCTTACTGTCGGTCTGGCCGAGGTTGTTGACAGACTGGATACAGGCCTTTTCAGAGAAATTTCTTTTAATTCTGAGCAGATGAAAGAAATCCGCTATGCATCTCTTCTTCATGATTTTGGAAAAGTAGGAGTGAGGGAGAAGGTCTTAGTCAAAGCTAAAAAGCTGGAAAGTTACGAACTGGATATTATTCGCTGGAGATTTCATTATATCCTCAAAGATATTGAATACCGCACTGCACAGAAAAAACTGGAATATCTGAAAAAAAACGGCTCTGAAGGCTTTTTTGAATATGAACTCTCTTTGGATCTGGAACACTCCCAGCAGTCTGAAAAACTGAAAGAATGGCTGAATATTATCGTCCGATGCAATGAGCCTACAATTCTGGAGGAAGCGAGTTCACAGGTTCTTCTGGACATTGCAAAAAATAATTACAGATTTATGGATGGAAATGTTCAGCCTCTTCTGACTGCCGATGAGCTTAATTATCTTTCCATCAAAAAAGGATCACTCGATTTTGTAGAACGCAAGGAAATCGAATCTCATGTTGAGCATACTTTTCAGTTTTTAAGCAAAATCCCTTGGACCCCCGGACTGAAAATGGTTCCAAGCATTGCACATGCTCACCATGAAAAATTGGATGGAACCGGTTATCCCAGAGGGCTTGTTTCCTTTGAGATTCCTGTCCAGTCAAAAATGATGACTATCTCCGATATTTTCGATGCTCTGACAGACAAGGACCGTCCTTATAAAAAAGCAGTACCTCTCGAAAGAGCTCTGGATATTCTGAAGATGGAAGTCAAGGACGAGCATGTAGACGGAGAACTTCTGAATATTTTTATTGAAGCCAAAGTGTATGAGAGATTAAGTGGAAAATCTGTTCAGCCGTTCTAATCAATAATATTTTATCTGATAAAAGGCAAGGGGGTTTATTTTGAAAAAACAGGAAGAAAGCAGTACTTTTGAAATGCTCGAGCATTATGAAAAGAAGATTTATGATCAGAAGCAGCTCATAGAAATCAGCAAGGCACTGAATTCAACTCTTGACTATGAAAACCTCAAAGATTCACTTTTGAATACATGCCTTGCACAGCTTCAGACAATGAACGCAGCACTTATTCTCGCACCCGATGTGGATGCAAATTATATCCGTCTGGATAAAAATTACAAGGGTTTCGATATCAGCCAGCAGGAACTGGATATGAAAATTCTTTTGGATTCACCGCTGATTCAGGTGTTTGAAGAAAAATTCAAAGCAATGACAATTCGAAATTTGGAACAGCATCATTCGTACAATCCAGTAGGAGACGAGTATTTTCGCTTCTTTAAAAATCTGGGAGTCGAAATGATTGCTCCTTTGAATGCGAAGGGAAAAATCAACGGTCTTCTGATTCTGGGTGAGAAGATGACTATGAGCGAATATCTGGAAAATGACAAGGATTTCCTTACAGTTCTAGCAAGTCTTTCCGGAATTGCAGTGGAAAATATCCGTCTGTATGAACTGGCAACTGTGGATATGATGACTCAATTGAAAGTCCACCATTATTTTCAGACTAGGCTTAGAGAAGAAATGGACAGATGCAGAAAGAAAGGTTCAAAACTTTCACTACTGTTTACTGATGTGGACAAGTTCAAGGTATTCAATGATACTTACGGTCATCAGGCAGGAGACGTTGTACTGATTGAAGTAGCCAAAAAGGTAATGGAATGCTGCCGCAGAAATGATGTGGCTGCCAGATACGGCGGGGAAGAATTCTGCGTTGTAATGCCAGGTGCTACAATTGAGGACGGGTTCGAAATGGGTGAAAAAATCCGTAAATCGATTGAAGGGCACAGAGTCGTCAATCCTGCATCAGGAGAAGAACTGAAAGTCACTATCAGTGTCGGAGTGACAGAATTTCATCCTGCCGACAGAAACAACAAGGAACTGATTGAAAGATCCGATCAGGCACTGTACAAGGCAAAACACGGGGGCAGAAATCAGACTGTCATCAATCCCAGGCTTGATTAATCCGTCGAAACAAGTTTTATATTGAACATTTCGGCAGTTCCCAAAATCTAATGATAGACGGGTGTAGGAAATGTTCAGTGGAAGATTACTGCTTACTCTGATCCACAATTCAGACATCAGTTTTTTCTGCAGGGGCTGTTTTCTGCGGGACGTTCTATCTAAGTATTAGGGAGGTAAGGTTTGAGGCTGCTCATATCATTTCTTTTTATTTTCGGGCTTTTTACGAGTCCGGTTTTCTCTGCCAAAAAATATGCATTGATCATTGGTTCCAATTACAAGGGAAACAAATCAGGCATCGGTGAACTTCAGCTCTGCGAAGCGGATGCGACTTATATGGAGTCTCAGATCAGGAAAGTCGGGAATTTTGATGAAATCAAGGTTCTCCTAGGCAGAGATGTCACCAAGACAAATATAGAAAAAGAGATTCGTTCCATTGGAGACAAGGCATCCAAGGATGATTCTGTTTTTCTTTATTTTGCCGGTCATGGTTTTTATCAGAGAGACGCAAGTGCCAAAAACGGGATGCGAAATTTCATAGTATGTTATGACAGGCCTCACCTTTCGGATGATGAAC
This sequence comes from Leptospiraceae bacterium, assembly GCA_035345895.1. GTDB lineage: Bacteria > Spirochaetota > Leptospiria > Leptospirales > Leptospiraceae > DAORDI01. The sequence goes on along the minus strand of DAORDI010000067.1, from coordinate 1,011 downwards.
TGAATGAATATCTGAAATCAATCAAGTCCCCTAAAACTCTGTTTGCATTTGACTGCTGCTATTCCGGGGGAATTGCCAAGAAAGGAAAACAGACCAGGGGAGACAAGGCAATCCCGATACCGGAAGGATCTCAGGGAACAGTGAAAACCGACGATGATTTCTTCTTTCAGAACAAGGCAATGATTTCTTCTGCCGATGACAATCAGGTAGCTATAGAAGTGGGCGGTACAATCAATCACGGGATTTTTACATATCATTTTGGAAAGGCAATGGAAACGGCAGATCTGAACGGAGACAAAGTTGTCACTGCACTGGAGGCTTTTTTTAAGACAAGAGACGATGTAGGAAGAACGGCCAGGGAAAATGACCATGTGCAGACACCTCAGATTTCAGGTGATGCTTCAGGATTCTTTCTTGCAGGTGCAGACAGGCCGGAACCTCCAAAAGTGGATCCGACTCCAGTTGTAAAACCTGAACCTAAACCGGAGCCTGAGTACAATCCTCCAAAAAAAGATCCTGATAATCCCCCCGTCACTCCTGCAGAACCTCCTGCAGTTCAGACATCCAAAAAAGGAGGACTTCTCATTCGTACATCCATTATCAAGGACAGAAAATTCGGATGGGTAAATCTTACTCCTGAGCAGATGATTAAGAACAGAGAGAGAAAGGGAACCAGGGCAGTAAAGGTACTGATTGATGACCAGGATGTGAATTATAATTTAATTACAGTAAAATCGGACAACTGGGGTGCAACTACGACATCCAAGGGTGAAGTCTACAATATTTCCATGAAAAATATTCCGGCCGGAGTCCATAAGCTCACAGTGCGTGCTGACGATTATCCTGAAATTGTGACTACCTGTGCCGTGATGAACGATAAAGAAACCACAGTGGATCTTCTGAATTCAATGAGCGGTTTCGGTGCAGTGCAGGGAACTGTATATTATAAGACATTGGATAATCCAGTCAGCAGTCATCCTATTTATATGCCTACGATCAGGAGTGCGATAG